>DATNFZ010000098.1:0-21281 GCA_035606155.1 Rhizomicrobium sp.
CAAAAGGAATTGCTGCGCGAATTCGAAGGCGAAACCAAGGAAGGTTGCCAGCCCGAGGCCGAATGTTTCATGGCCAAGCTGAAAGAGTTTTGGAAAGGCGGCCAGACCGCGTAAGGTGCGGTCATGCGCACCAAAGCCCGCCGCAACGATCCGCTTACGGACAATCTTCGCTTCCTGCGCGCCTTGATCACCCGGCCCAAACATGTGGGCGCGGTGGCGCCGTCAAGCCGGGCGCTGGGCCGCGCCATCGCCGAACAGGTAGACCCTTCCCGTCCCGGACCTGTGCTGGAATTGGGCCCCGGCACCGGCGCGATCACCCAGGCCTTGCTGGAGCGCGGCATCGCGCCCGAGCGGCTCACCACCATAGAATATGACCAGGATTTCGCCCAAGGTATCGCGGCGCGTTTTCCCGGCGTGCAGGTGATCCAAGGCGACGCCTTCGATCTTGCCCGCACATTGGGCGCGAGACAGGGCGAACGCTTCGCCGCCATCGTCTCGGGCATTCCGCTGCTGAATTTCCCCGTGGCCCGCCGGCTTGCCTATGTCGAGGCCCTGATGCAGCGGCTTTTGCCGGGCGCGGCGCTTATCCAATTTTCCTATGGGATGCATGCGCCCGCGCCCGCGCCCAAGGGATGCAGCGCGAGTTGCGCGGCGCTAATCTGGGCGAATCTGCCGCCGGCGCGCGTTTGGGTGTATCGCAAGATCTGAGTCAGTTGCCGCGCGTGCCGGATGTTTCTTTTACCCCCATCTGTCTTCCTCGGGACAAGCCCTCGAAAGACATCTTCCCCCGCCAATGGCTTCGCCATGCGGGGGAAGAAATTCATGACCAAGCCGATCTAGTTACTCCGCGGCTTCAGCCAGCACGGGGGCCGCTTGCAAGACATCGGGGCCGACATGGGCCTCGAACTTCTTGAAATTGTCCCGGAACATCTGGACCAGCTTCCTGGCCTGGGCGTCATAGGCGGCCTTGTCGGCCCAGGTTTCGCGCGGATTGAGGATGCGGCTTTCCACGCCCGGCACAGCCACCGGCACCCGGAATTTGAAATGCGGATCGACCCGCATCTCCACCGTGGCCAGGCTGCCATCCAGCGCCGCGTTGAGGAGCGTACGCGTGGCCTTGATGGGCATGCGCGAGCCGGTGCCGAACGCGCCGCCGGTCCAGCCCGTATTGACCAGCCAGCAATTGGAGCCATTGGCGGCGATCAGGTCGCGCAACAGATTGCCATACTCCGAAGGATGGCGCGGCATGAAGGGTGCGCCGAAGCAGGTCGAAAAAGTGGGCTGCGGTTCCTTGCTCAAGCCTTTTTCCGTGCCCGCCACCTTGGCGGTGAAGCCGGAAAGGAAGTGATACATGGCCTGGCTGGGCGTGAGCCGCGAAATCGGCGGCAGCACGCCGAACGCGTCCGCCGTCAGCAGGATCACATTGGCGGGGCTTCCCGCACGGCCGGTCTCGCTGGCGTTGGGAATAAAATCGATCGGATAGGCGGCGCGGGTGTTCTCGGCATATTTCGCGTCGTTGAGATCGAGTTCGCGCGTTTCGGGGTCCATCACCACATTCTCGAGCACCGTGCCGAAGCGCTCGGTGGTGGCATAGATTTCGGGCTCGGCCTCGCGCGAGAGCCGGATCACCTTGGCATAGCAGCCGCCTTCGAAATTGAAGACGCCCTGCTCGCCCCAGCCATGCTCGTCATCGCCCACCAAGGTACGCGACGCGTCGGCCGAAAGCGTGGTCTTGCCGGTGCCGGAAAGGCCGAAGAATATGGCGCTTTTGCCATCCTTGCCCACATTGGCCGAGCAATGCATCGGCACCACCCGCTTGGGCGGCAGGATGTAATTCAGGACGGTGAAAACCGATTTCTTCATTTCGCCGGCATAGGAGGTGCCGCCGATCAGGATCAGCTTCTTGGTGAAATTGACCGCGACCACCGTGGCGCTGACCGAGCCGTGTTTCTTTGGATCGGCGCTGAAACTGGGCAGATCGATGATGGTGAATTCGGGATCGAAATTCTTGAGCTCCTCCGCGCTGGGCCGGATCAGAAGTTGATGGACGAAGAGCGAGTGCCAAGCGTATTCGGTGACGATGCGCACCTTGATGCGATGGGTGGGATCGGCGCCGCCATAGAGATGCTTGGCGAACAATTCCTTGCCCTCGGCAAACGCCATCATGTCGGCATGGAGCGCGTCGAAATGGGCCGGCGTCATCGCCTTGTTGTTGTCCCACCAGACATGGGGTTCGGTCTGGGCATCCTTGACCACGAATTTGTCGTTGGCCGAGCGGCCGGTGTGCTGGCCGGTCAAGACCACCAACGGACCATTCTTGGCGACATGGCCTTCGCCGCGCCGGATCGTTTCCTCGTAAAGCGCGGCAGGATTGAGATTCCAGTGAACTTTTTTCAGATTGCGAAAGCCCGACGCTTCCAGACCATAAGCAGACATGCCGTTATGAACTCCGATTTTCCCCGTGCCGCCCTTTTGCGGGCGTGCGCCGATCCATGAGAGCGCAACCCTAGACTTATGACGCGCCCGTCACAATCGAAATGCACCGCCCTTTATGGAATTGCCAGCAGAAACAGAAGGTTACTTGTCGTCGCCGTCAACTGCCCCGAAAGGTGCGCCGGCCATAGAGCATGGTCACATTGAGACGCCGGTTCTCGTAGCCCCCGTGGAAATCGATCCGGTCGGTGGCGTGGAAGAGGTCGGAATCGAAAATCACCGCGCGATTGGCGCGATGGGGAATGGCGATGGGCGCGGCCCCGCTCTGGCCCAGGAATGTGCGGATCGCCGCCTCGTCCTTATTGTAGCGGGAAAAGTCCCAGTCGAGCGGCGCTTTCACGCCCCAAACCACCAGCCCGCCGCTTTGAGGGTCGCGGTTGGCCTCTTGCGGTGCGATCCAGAAATTGACGTTCACTTTCGCCTGGTCGGCGTGGATGGGGATGCCGGATAGCCTGCTGTCATACTTGAATCCCCACATCAAACCCAATCCGTGTTCTCTGATGATGGCCGGAAAAACCGCGCGCAATTCCTCGGCGATCTGGGCAAGCAGGGGACAGGCAAATCCTTGCTCCGGCACCGCTCCCAGATAGCCGCTGGAGTAGGAACGCCGCCACATGGTGGAGCCCCAGCAGAAGCGGCGAAGCGCAGCCAGCGCCGATGGGGTGAGAAGATTGTCCACCACCACGATCTGCGGATCGCTTTCCCGCCAACGCCGCTCGACCTCCTCGCCATTCGCGGGATTGACGGCCGGGCCGGCCACGCGGGCGCCTTCTTCCAGATGGAAGTCCTTGGCGGCGAGGCCATGCGTGCGCATCCATTGCCGCTGTTCGGCATCGTGTTTCTGCTTGGGCTCCGGATCGGCCGACTCACTCACTGGTTTCTTGGAGAAGGCGATCTCGGCATGGAGGCGATAGGCAGTCATCCCTTCGTCAACGCGGCGCATTTCGCAGGACAAGGCGCCTTTGAGCGCAAGTGCATCGAGATAATCCGGATCAAGGGCCAGCACCTTGCCCAACACCGCCAGAGCCTCATCAAAGCGCTGCTCGACGTGAAGCAACGCAGCACAACGATACATCGTGTCCAAATGGCCGGGCGCGATCTCCAGCGCCCGCTCCAGGCTTTCCAACGCTTCCGCGCTTCGGCCAAGCGCAAACAAGGCGCGGCCGCGGGCGCGCCAGGCATCGGCATGACGCGGTGCGCGCGCCAGCGCCTTCTCGAAGCTCTCCAGCGCGGCGGCATATTGGCCCAGTCCCAACAGCACCAAGGCTCGGTTGTGCCAGGCCGAGGCATGAGCCGGCATGCGCGCCACAGCCTGATCATAGCTTGCCAGCGCTTCATCGAGGCGCCCCAGCTCCTGCAGGGTCGCACCATGATTGACCCAGACGTCCACCGTTTCGGGCGCGTGCGCCAGCACCTGACGGTAAAGTGCTTCCGCCTCGACCAGCTTGCCTTGCCGCTGCTGGAGGAGTGCCCGGTTCAAAATCTGCTGGAGGGTCATGCGGCCAAGCTAGCCCGAAACCGTCGGCTGGCTCTTGGGCGAGCTTAGCGGTAAATCACCGCATGGCCTTGAGTGACGAAGAATTGGAACGCTATGCCCGCCACCTGGTGTTGCGGGAAGTGGGTGGCGTGGGGCAAGCGAAAATCCGCGCCGCCAAGGTGCTGATCGTGGGCGCGGGCGGATTGGGAAGCCCGGTGGCGCTTTATCTTGCCGCTGCGGGGGTGGGCACAATCGGCATCGTGGACGATGACGCGGTGAGCCGTTCCAATCTTCAGCGCCAGATCCTGTTCGATACCAAGGATGTGGGAACGCCCAAGGTGGCTGCCGCCGCCCAGCGCCTCGCCGCGCTCAATCCCGGCGCGCGCGTGCGACCGCATCATACTAGGCTGACAGCGGCGAATGTGGAAAGCCTGATCGCGGACTATGACATCGTCGCCGACGGTTCGGACAATTTCGAAACCCGCTTTCTGGTGAATGATGCATGTCATGCGGCAAAGAAGATTCTGGTTTCGGCCGCGGTGACCGAATTCGATGGCCAACTCGCCACCTTCAAGGCCTGGGACAAAAGCAGCGCCTATCCCTGCTATCGCTGCCTGTTTCGTGGCCCCCCTCCGCCCGGCACGGTGGGGAGCTGTTCGGAAACGGGCGTGCTGGGCGCAGCCGCGGGCGTGATGGGCTCACTGCAGGCCCTGGAAGTGTTGAAGCAAGTCACTGGGATGGGCGAAAACCTGGCCGGTAAAATTTTGATTACCGACACCCTGGTCTGGCGCTTCCGCGTCGTGGAGCTTTCACCCGATCCCCAATGTCCGCTCTGCGGTTAATCTTTCGTGGCGAGCGATTAACCCTGTCTCAATGCGCGCCCGGCCAAACTCCGGCCCATGGCCAGGGAAATTCATTACGAAGTGTTTCGCCGGGTGGGCGCCAAAGGCGGCTGGACCCTCCATGAGGTGACGGGTGACCGCACCCGCGCGCTCAATCAGGCCAAGGAGCTGATGGCCACCGATCAGGCCACCGGCGTCAAGGTGGTCAAGGAAACCTACAATGGGGAGAGCGGTGATTACCTCACCCTGAAGATCTTCGAAGATGGCCGCAACGAGATGAAGGAAGCGGCGGTCAAGGAAGAACCGCCCCAGGCGCTGCCCTGCTTCAAGCCGGACGACCTTTATTCCTATCATTCCCGCCAGACCATGGCGCGGCTGTTCATCGATTTCCTCAGCCGCAACAAGGTCACCATCACCGAGTTGATCCATCGCGCCGATCTTTTGGAGAAACTGGAAGCGACAGGCACGGTCTATCAGCACGCCATCCAGAAGATCGCCGTCGCCCAGGCGTCTTCCACCGCGGTTCCGGTGCAGCAGATCATGAAAAGCCTGAACGAACTCACCACCCAGGCCTTGCAGCGCGTCTATCGCGATCAACGCAAGGGTCTGTTCCCCAATCCCGACACCCATCATTTCGCGGAACTGGCGGCCAAGCTCGCCGGCCAGGGCGACGCCGCTTATGTCTTCAACGGCGCTTTGGCGCGCCATCTCGGCGACGCCGAGGGCTGGAACGAAAAGGTCCTGGCGCTGCTGCAAATCCTGCAACAGGCGCCGGCGGAAAGCGCGCCGCGGGCGCTGGTCCTTTCCTCCATCGACGCCATCATGGCGGAAATCCTTTCGGGCTCCGCGGCGCTGCATGAAATGATCGGCGGGGCAGAGAATCTGGCCGAAGCCTTGGGCTGTCTGGTGGAATTGTTCCTGGGCAATGCCACCGGCGGCAACCAGGAAGGGCTTCAGCCGCTGGCGGCCCGTTTCACCGCCGATGAATTGCCGGAAGCGCGCACCGCCATCGCCGGACGCATCGTCGCCGAATTCAAGAGCGCCAAAAGCCTTTGCCCCAACTCGCTGGTCGAAGAATTGAAGGCGCTGCGCCGTCTTGCCAACCGCGTGGTGATGGGCGTGGGCAAATATCTCAGCCATGAAGACCTGATCGCGGCCTTCACCTTGCGTTCCAAGCGATTGGTGACGCAGGAGAGCCTCAGCGCCTACCTGGCCGATTGCCCGCCCGACGAGAAAATGGAGCGGCTGCTCTTCGTCGAAGAGAACATCATCGGCATCGAGAACAAGCGTCAATTGGGCGGTTTTGTCCTTCCCGTGCTGAATTCCGCCGCCTTCGAGAATTTCTTCCAGAATTCCAAAGTGCCGGCCCTCTCCCGTTTGCAGCGCCTGGCGCAGTTGCAGGGACGCGTGCGGCGCGCCAGCTTCGTGGACGTGCAGCGGGACGAGATCGCGCAGAAGATCGACCGGCTGGCCTGGGACGTGGCGGCGCGTGGGCGGCTGTTCGAAAGCCTGGAAGCGAAGAACCAGACCCATGTCGAGAAAGTCCAGACGCTGCTCAAGCTCGCCAATAGCGGCTTTTTCACCGACGGCGTGGTGATGGCCAAGGTGCGAGACCTGGTGCTGATTTCCCTGGCCAAGCCGGGCTTTCTCACCGGCTATTTCGCCGGCCAGCCTGCCAGCGACGAGAACATGGCCGCATTGATGGCCGAGTTGAAGAAAGTCGGCATTACCGACGAGATGGGCCTGAGCTCGATCGCCGCCTAAAACTCTCCAACCAAGCCCCAGACCGGCAAGGATCGCGACTGCCTATTCTTCACCGGAGGGGGCACGTCTGCCCGTGGCGGACCAATGTCGGTTATCGAGAGAGAGGCGCCAGGCCCGTTTGGACTGCAATTGGAATCTGCGGGGCGCGAGGGCCGCGTAAGAAAATACGGCGCGAGGAGTTTTGCGATCCAAGCAGGAGGGAGAAGCAATGTGGGCATAACCGGCCCATGAGCGACGAGCGACGAACTTTGGAGCGCAAAAGAACCGCGCCGTCAGTGCGCCGCATCCCAATTGTCGGCGGCACGCGCATCCACCACCAGCGGCACCGAGATTTCCACCGCCGGCAGCGCGGCTTTTTCCATCACATTGCGCACCAGCTTGGCGGTGGCATCCACTTCTTTTTCCGGCGCCTCGAAAATCAATTCGTCATGGACCTGCAGCAGCATCTTCGCCGAGAGCTTCTTTTCGGCCAGCGCCTCGGGCACCCGCACCATGGCGCGCCGGATGACGTCGGCGGCCGAACCCTGGATCGGCGCATTGATGGCGGCGCGCTCGGCCCCGCCGCGGAAGCCGGGAATCTTGGAATTGATCTCGCGGATATGGATGCGCCGGCCGAACAGGGTCTCGACAAAGCCGTGGGTGCGGGCCAGTTGCTTTGTGTCTTCCATATAGTCGCGGATGCCGGGGAAACGGGTGAAGTATTTCTTGATGTAATCGCTGGCTTCGCTTTGGGCGATGCCCAACTGGTTGGCCAGGCCGATGCCCGAAATGCCATAGACGATGCCGAAATTGATCGCCTTGGCGCGGCGGCGTACTTCCGCCGGCATATCCTTGACGGGCACGCCGAAAATCTCGGACGCGGTCATGGCATGGATGTCGAGATTCTCCGCGAACGCTTTTTTCAACTGGGGAATGTCGGCGATATGGGCCAGGAGCCTGAGCTCGATCTGGCTGTAATCGGCGCTGATCAGCTTTTTACCTTTTGCGGCGATAAAGGCCTGGCGGATGCGGCGGCCTTCCTCGGTGCGCACCGGAATATTCTGCAGATTGGGATCGGTGGAGGCGAGCCGCCCGGTCGAGGTTGACGCCATCGCGTAAGACGTGTGCACCCGTCCGGTTTTGGGATTGATGTAGGTGGGCAGCGCGTCGGTGTAGGTGCCGCGCAGCTTGGCCAAGGCCCGCCAGTCCAGCACCTTCTTGGCAATCTCGTGACCCTCTCGCGCCACATCCTCCAGGACGTCGGAATCGGTGGACCAGGCGCCGGTCTTGGTCCGGCGCCCTCCTTCCATGCCCAATTTGCCGAACAGAATGTCGCCCAATTGCTTGGGCGAGCCGATGTTGAAGGTTTCGCCGGCCAGCTTATGGATTTCGGTTTCCAGCCCGCTCTGGACTTTGCCGAAATCATTGGAGAGCCGGCGCAGCAGATCGGGGTCGATGGTAATCCCTTCCCGCTCCATGTCGGCCAACACCATGGTGAGCGGCCGCTCCAAGGTCTCATAGACGGTGCGCATGGCCGTCTCGCCAAGTTTGGGCTTGAGCAGCATATGAAGCCTTAGCGTCACGTCGGCGTCCTCGGCGGAATATCGGGTGGCGTCCTTCACCGGCACGCAGTCGAACGCGACCTTGTCTTTGCCCTTGCCTGCGATCTCGCTGAAGGCGATGGGCGTGTGGGAAAGATGCAACTCGGACAATTCGTCCATGCCATGGCCGTGCAGGCCGCCTTCCAGCACATAGGACATCAGCATCGTGTCGTCGATGGGATCAAGCCGGATGCCCCGCTGCAGGAACATCAACGCGTCGTATTTGAGATTCTGGCCAACCTTCAAAACCGCCTTGTCTTCCAGCAGCGGTTTCAATATCGCGAGCGCCTCAGCCTCGCGCATCTGCACGATCTCGCCCGCCAGCGCCAAGACATCACCGGGACGATGGCCGCAAGGGATGTAACAGGCTTCACCCGGCGCCACCGCCAGCGCGATGCCGCACAACACCGCCTGGACCGGATCGAGCGAGGTGGATTCGGTGTCCACGCAAACAATGCCCTTGGCGCGCGCGCGCTTGACCCAAGCCTCCAACTCCTCCGCCGCGGTCACCGTCACATAGGCGTCATGATTGATCGGCGTGCGGATGGCGATATCGTCCGGCGGCGCTTGCGGCGCGGGCGGCAACGCGATCTTCGGCAGGGGCACATTGGCGACGGCGCTGTCGCTCTCGATCGCGTCGATATTTTCGATTTCAAAACGCGCGGCCACGCGCTTGATGATGGCGAAGAATTCCATCGCTTTGAGGAATGCGATCAAATCCCTGGCGTCGGGGTCGTGCACGGCGAATTCATGCGGCGCTTCCTTCACCGGGACCTTGTCTTCCAGGGTCACCAGCTTCAGCGAGATGCGGGCATTCTCCGCATTTTCCAGGATGGTCTCGCGCCGCTTGTTCTGCTTGATCTCGCCGGCGCGTTTCAGGAGCGTGTCGATGTCGCCATATTGGCCGATCAATTCGGCCGCGGTCTTGACGCCAATGCCGCGCACGCCCGGCACATTGTCGGTGGAATCGCCGGCCAGCGCCTGCACATGCACGACCTTGTTCGGCGCGACGCCGAATTTCTCCATCACCTCGGCCGAGGCGATGCGCTTGTTCTTCATGGTGTCGTAAAGCTCGACCTTGCCGTCCACCACCAGTTGCATCAGATCCTTGTCGGAGGAGACGATGGTGCAGCGCGCGCCCGCTTCCAGCGCCATGCGGGCATAAGTTGCGATCAGGTCGTCTGCCTCATACCCCGCCATTTCGATGCAGGAGACGCCAAACGCGCGGGTGGCTTCCCGCACCAGAGGGAATTGCGGAATCAGGTCCTCGGGCGGCGGCGGGCGATGCGCCTTATATTCCTTGTAAATCTCATTGCGGAACGTCCGCTCGCTGGCGTCGAAGATCACTGCCAGATGGCTGGGCGCATCGCCCGCCTTCATGTCCTCCATCAGCTTCCAGAGCATGTTGCAATAGCCCGCGACCGCGCCCGTGGGCAGGCCATCAGACTTGCGGGTAAGCGGCGGCAAGGCGTGATAGGCGCGGAACAGATAGCCCGAGCCGTCCACCAGATAAAGGTGATCGCCCTTCTTCAGACTCAATGGTGACCTTGATGCTGGCCTTGATTGTGGCCTGGGGCGCCGCCGCGCAAGACAAAGCGGCGGTCGCAATAGGGACATTCGACGAAATTCTCGTCCCCCATTTCCAGATAGACGCGTGGATGGCCCAAGCCCCCGCCGATGCCGTCGCAGGCCACGCGGGTGGAATCGACTTCAATGATTTCGGGGGCTTCCACCGGCATGAGGCTCTCTATTTTGGCTGGGCGGCCGGGATCATAGTACTTACCGTCGCACCGGCAAGAGGCTAGGTTTGCCGCATGGTCAAGCTGAATAAAATCTACACCCGAACGGGCGATCTGGGCGAAACCGGCCTCACCGATGCCAGCCGCGTGGGCAAATCCTCGCCGCGCATCGAGGCCATCGGAGCGGTGGATGAAACCTCCAGCGCCATAGGCGTGGCGCGCCTGGACGCCCTGGGCGATCTCGACGCCATGCTGGCCCGCATCCAGAACGATCTGTTCGATCTGGGGGCCGATCTCAGCATGCCGGGCGAAGGCGCGGGCGATCTTCGCATCGTGCCCGCCCAGGTAGAGCGGCTGGAGCGGGAAATCGACGTCATGAATGAAGGGCTTTCGCCGCTCACCTCCTTCGTGCTGCCCGGCGGCACGGCGCTTTCGGCACATTTGCATGTGGCACGCGCGATCGCGCGGCGGGCCGAGCGCGCCATCGTGGGCCTGGCCGCCAAGGAAAAGCTCAACTCCGCCTTGGTGCAATATATCAACCGCCTATCCGATCATCTGTTCGTAATGGCGCGCGCCGCCAACGACCAAGGCATGGGCGATGTGCTCTGGGTTCCAGGAAAGAACCGCTAACCTGCACCGTCCAAGGCACGTCGGTTATTCGACGCCCGGGCGGCGACCGAAAATGAAGGCGATAAGCACTCCAACGACGCCGACCAGGCCCCAACCGGGAATCGCCAGGGCGGAGTAGACGCCTTGGGCCATGAAAGGCAGGACGTGCTGCACCCAGTCCTTGAAATGGGTCAACGATGCCGGATTAATCGCCGCCCAGACCGCGCCAAAGGACCTGACCGTGATCTCGCCGCCCCGTTCCAGCGAGGTGAGTGCATCCGCGCCCAAAAGGATCAACGCGGCAACAATCATGATCAAGGCGATGAGCCGCATCAGGATCGTCAAATACAGGAACCTCTTCGAAAAGCGGGCGAAACCTAACGCGGCAAATGCTGGGCTGGCAAAAGAAAAACGCCCGTCCGTAAAGACGGGCGTTTCTCAGAGTGACTTCCTATCAAGCCTGCGGCGCTTCCGCTTTCTGCTTCTTCGACAGGTCTTCGCCGGTCGCCTGGTCCACCTGCTTCATGGAGAGGCGCACCTTGCCGCGATCGTCGAAGCCCAAGAGCTTGACCTTCACGGCCTGGCCTTCCTTGACCACGTCCGACGGCTTGGCCACCCGCTGGGGCGCCAATTCGCTGACATGAACCAGCCCGTCCTTGGGACCGAAGAAATTCACGAAGGCGCCGAAATCCATCACCTTGACGATCTTGCCGTCATAGATTTCGCCCACTTCCGGCTCGGCGGTAAGCGAACGAATCCATTTCAGCGCCGCCTTGATCGACTCGCCGTCGGCGGAGGCGATCTTCACCGTGCCGTCGTCCTCGATGTTGATCTTGGCGCCGGTCTTTTCCACGATCTCGCGGATCACCTTGCCGCCGGTGCCGATCACGTCGCGGATCTTGTCGGTGGGGATCTTGATCTGCTCGATGCGCGGAGCGTGTTCGCCCAGCTCGGCGCGGGCGCCATGGATGGCCTTGTCCATTTCGCCCAGGATGTGCATGCGCCCGCCCTTGGCCTGTTCCAGCGCAACCTTCATGATCTCCTGGGTGATGCCGGCGATCTTGATGTCCATCTGCAGGCTGGTGACGCCATCGGCAGTGCCCGCCACCTTGAAGTCCATGTCGCCAAGATGATCCTCATCGCCGAGAATGTCGGAGAGGACCACATAGCGCGTGCCTTCCAGGATCAGGCCCATGGCGATGCCCGCGATGGGCTTGGCAATGGGAACGCCCGCATCCATCAACGCCAGCGACGTGCCGCACACCGTCGCCATCGAGGACGAGCCGTTGGATTCGGTGATCTCCGACACCACGCGGATGGTGTAGGGAAAGCTGTCCTTCGCCGGCAGCATGGGATGGATGGCGCGCCAGGCGAGCTTGCCATGGCCGATTTCGCGGCGGCCAGGCGAACCCATGCGGCCCGTCTCGCCCACGCTGTAGGGCGGGAAATTATAATGCAGCATGAAGGTCTGTTTGGTGGTCCCTTCCAGGCTGTCAACGAACTGCTCGTCCTCGGCGGTGCCAAGCGTGGTCACCACCAGCGCCTGGGTTTCGCCGCGGGTGAAGAGCGACGAGCCATGGGTGCGGGGCAGCACACCCACTTCCGCCACGATGGGTCTGACCGTGACCAGGTCGCGGCCATCGACACGCGTCTTGGTGTCCAGCACGGCGTTGCGCATGACATGGGCTTCCACGTCATGCATCAGGCCGGAATAGACATTGGCGGCCACTTTGCCTTCACCCTCGCCGACAAAAGTCTCGGCGAAGGTTTTGCGCACGGCACCGATGGCATCGCGGCGCTTGTGCTTGTCGGCGATCTGGAACGCCTTGGCCAGGTCCGGCGAGGCGGCGGCCTTCAGCCGTTCCAGGACCGGCGCGGTGGTGTTTTCCGGCACCGGACGCGGGTCCTTGGCGGCCTTCTCGGCCAGGCTGACGATGCCGTCGATGGCGGTCTGCATCTGCTTGTGGCCGAACACGACCGCGCCCAGCATCACCTCTTCCGACAATTCCTGGGCTTCGGATTCCACCATCATCACGGCGTCGCGCGTGCCGGCGACCACCAGATCGAGCTTGGAGTCCGGATAGGTGTCGATCAGCGGATTGAGCACATATTCGCCGTTGATATAGCCCACGCGCGCCGCCCCGATCGGGCCCATGAAGGGAATGCCCGAAATGGTGAGCGCGGCGGACACGGCCACCATGGCGACGATGTCGGGATCATTCTCCAGATCGTGGGAGAGAACTTGCGCCACCACCAGGGTCTCGTTCCGGTAGCCGTCGGCGAACAGCGGACGGACGGGACGGTCGATCAGGCGCGAGATCAGGGTTTCGCGCTCGGTGGGCGCGCGCTCGCGCTTGAAATAGCCGCCGGGAATCTTGCCCGCGGCGTAATAGCGTTCCTGGTAATTGACGGTGAGCGGGAAGAAATCCACGCCTTCCTTGGGATTGGGTGCGCCCACCACGGTGGCGAGCACGATGGTCTCGCCATAGGTGGCCAGCACCGCGCCATCGGCCTGGCGCGCCATTTTTCCGGTCTCAAGGGTGAGCGTGCGCCCGCCCCATTCGAAGCTTACTTTCTGTACGTCGAACATTTCGGTTTCTTTCATCTGACCTCGCCGCCGGATCGCGGCCGAGGCGTCGTCATGGTCCCCCTATGGGACCAGCTTTTGAACAGGCTCATCCCGTGCAAAAGCAAAAGCGCGCCCGGACGCCTTGAGCCCGGGCCACGCCAATTCCGTGGAATACGAATTCAGCGGCGCAGGCCCAGGCGCGCGATCAGCGCCTCGTACCGCTTGGGATCCTTGGCCTTGACATAGTCGAGCAGACCGCGCCGTTCCGACACCATCTTGATCATGCCCCTGCGGGAATGATTGTCCTTCACATGGTTCTTGAAATGCTCGGTGAGGTTGGAGATGCGCTCGGAGAGGATGGCGACCTGGACTTCCGGCGAACCGGTGTCTCCCTTGGTGGTCGCGTATTCGGCGATCAGTTCTTTCTTGCGTTCAGGCGTAATCATCGGCCATCAGTTCCTTAGAGTTGGAAAACACGAAAAGGGCGAAGCTCGCCGTCGGCGATTTCGGCCAATGCCACGGGCGCGCTTGCCTGATCCCGAAGGAAGACCACGCGCCCCTGGAGGCCGCCTTCCGAGGCCAATCCTTCTTCCATGCGGGCGAACATGTTCGCGCGGATAAGAATGGGATTGCCGCTTCGGAGGCGGACCGTATCGCTACCCGTCACGGCCAGCGCCGGGATGCCGTCCAGCGCGGTCGAGAGGGGCTTGAGATACGCAAAAGCGGCGGGACTATGCATAAAAGGGGTTAGGGTTTCCAGCCTGACCGCCTCTTTTTCCTGGAAAGGGCCAAGACGGGTCCGCCGGAGCTCTGCCACATGGCCCAAAGTGCCAAGGGCCTGCGCCAGATCGCGGACCCAGGACCGGACGTAAGTCCCTTTACCACAAAGGATTTCAAAGACCGCCCGGTCATTTTCCGCCGCAACCAGCCGGGCCTCATGAACCCGAACCTGGCGGGGTTCCAGGCTCACCTCCTCGCCCTCGCGGGCCAGATCATAGGCCCGCTCGCCTGCCACCTTGATGGCGGAATAGGCCGGCGGGACCTGGGACAAGGAACCCACAAAGCGCGGGAGCATGGCCTCGATCGCCTCCCGGCTGGGGCGGGCGTCCGACGTGCCCGTCACCTTGCCATCGGAATCGTCGCTGTCCCGCGCTTCGCCCCACTGGGCGGTGAAGCGGTAGATCTTGGCCGCTTCCTGGACAAAGGGCACGGTCTTGGTGGCCTCGCCCAAGGCGATGGCCAGGATGCCGGTGGCCAGGGGATCGAGCGTCCCGGCGTGGCCTGCTTTCTTGGCATCGAAAATGTGGCGCACCTTGGCCACCGCTTGGGTCGATGTCATCCCCGACGGCTTGTCGAGGATCACCCAGCCGTGAATGGGCTGGCCGCGCTTACGCTTGGCCATTTTTATTGCCCCCAACTGTCCGCCAACGCGGGCAAGCCCGCAGGCGGACATCTTCCCCCGCCAGCGGCTTCGCCGCGCGGGGGAAGAAAGCCTCGGCCAAGACGAGCAGCCTATTCATCCGACTCGTCGTCGTGCTCAGACCCGGCAAGATCCCGTTGGACTTCAGGCGACTTGAGAAGATTTTCGATCTTCTCCGCTTCGGCGAAGGATTGGTCTTCGAGGAAGCGCAGGTCGGGCGTGAATTTGGTGGTGATCATGTGCCCCATCTGGCCGCGGAGAAATCCCTTGTGACGGTTGAGCGCGGCGATCACGGGCCCGGCATTCTTGCCGCCCAGGGGCGCGCAATACACCGTGGCATAGCGCATGTCGGGCGACGGCTTGACCTGGGTGATGGTGATGGAGACACCGTCCAACTCCGGATCGCGAATCTCGTTCCGGCGCAGAATGTCCGAAAGCGCATGGCGCAGCATTTCGCCCACGCGCAACTGGCGCTGCGACGGGCCTAGTTCACGCCGCGAATGGTGAAAGCTATTGCGGCCGCCGCGGGGAGAACGATTTCTTGACATTTCTCTCACTTGTCATTCCCGAGGGAAGCGGGAATCCAGGAATTGGACCTGAGTGAAATTCTATAGAGCGCGCTGAATGGTTTCGACCTCGAAACACTCGATCACATCGCCTTTTTGGATGTCCTGGTAATTGGCGAAGGCCATGCCGCATTCCTGACCCGACTGCACCTCGCGCACTTCATCCTTGAAGCGCTTCAAGGTGGAAAGCTCGCCTTCGTGGATCACCACATTGTCGCGGATCAGGCGCACCTTGGCGCCGCGTTTGACCGAACCCTCGGTGACACGGCAGCCGGCCACCTTGCCGACCTTGGAGATGGTGAAGACTTCCAGGATCTCGGCATTGCCCAGGAATTTCTCGCGCGTCTCGGGCGCGAGCAGGCCGGAGAGCGCCGCCTTCACGTCATCCACCACGTTATAGATGATGTTGTAATAGCGTATCTCGACGCCGTCGCGCTTGGCACGCTCGCGCGCCTGGGCGTTGGCGCGGACATTGAAGCCGATCACGGCGGCGCCGCTGGCATGCGCCAGGATCACGTCGCTTTCGGTGATGCCACCCACGCCCGCCTGCAAGATTTGCGCGCCCACTTCATCGGTGCCGAGCTTGGCCAAGGCACCCTGGATCGCTTCGACCGAACCTTGCACATCGGATTTGAGCACCAATGGCAGAAGGCGCCTTTCGCCCGCTTCGCGGGTCTTGAGCAATTGGTCCAGCGTCTGGCGCGAGGACGAGGCCTGGCGCGCTTCACGGCGCTTGCGGCCGCGATATTCCGCCACTTCGCGGGCGCGCGCTTCGCTGTCCACCACCACCATCTCGTCGCCCGCTTCGGGCGCGGCCGACAGGCCTAATACTTCAACCGGCGTGGAGGGGCCGGCTTCTTTCAGGGTCTCGCCGCGGTCATTCTGCAACAGGCGCACCTTGCCCCATTCCGAGCCCGCCACAACGATGTCGCCCACCTTCAAGGTGCCGCGCTGCACCAGCACGGTGGCGACGGGGCCGCGGCCCTTGTCGAGCTTGGCCTCGATCACTGCGCCTTCGGCGCTGCGGCCGGGATTGGCCTTGAGGTCGAGGATTTCCGCCTGCAGCAGAATGGCTTCTTCCAGTCTGTCGAGATTGGTGCCCTTGGTGGCCGACACTTCGACGGCTTGCGTCTCGCCGCCCATGTCTTCGACCTGCACTTCATGTTGCAGGAGTTCGGTCTTCACGCGATTGGGGTTGGCGTCGCCCTTGTCGATCTTGTTGACGGCCACGATCATGGGCACGCCCGCCGCCTTGGCATGGGCGATGGCTTCCACGGTCTGGGGCATCACGCCGTCATCGGCGGCCACCACAAGGATCACCAGGTCGGTCACCTTGGCGCCGCGCGCGCGCATCTGGGTGAAAGCGGCATGGCCGGGCGTGTCGAGGAAGGTGATCTTCTGACCCGATTTCAAATTCACCTGATAGGCGCCGATATGCTGGGTGATGCCGCCTGCTTCGCCCGCGGCGACGTCGGTCTTGCGCAGCGCGTCGAGCAGCGAGGTCTTGCCGTGATCGACATGGCCCATCACGGTGACCACCGGCGGGCGCGGCACCAGCGCGCCTTCGGCATCGGCGGCGCCGGTCAATCCCGCCAGCACGTCGCTTTCGGCCACGCGCTTGACCACATGACCATATTCCGCGGCCACCAATTCGGCGGTGTCGGCGTCGATCACGTCATTGGGCGTGGCCATCATGCCGTTCTTCATCAGCACCTTGATCACGTCCACGGCGCGGCGCGCCATGCGGTTGGCAAGATCGGACACGGATATGGTCTCGGGGATCACGATGTCGCGCGGCCCGGCGGGACCGGCCTGTTGCACCTGATGGCCCTTGTTCACGCGCTGCAGGTGGCGGCGATAGGCGGCAACCGAACGCACGCGCTCGTCATCGCCTTCCAGCGCCCTGGTCACGGTGAGCTTGCCGCGGCGGCGCTCGCCCTCACCCGCCTTCTTGGGCGTGGCGGGTTTTACAGGCACGATCTTGTTGCCGACCTTCTTGGTCTGGCCTTCCTCTTCTTCTTCCTGCACGGGACGGCGGCGGGCAAGTTCGGCCACCACGGGAGCGGTCTTAGGATCGGCGCGTCGCGCCGCTTCGGCTTCGGCGTGACGGCGGACTTCGGCCTCAGCGGCCTTGCGCGCGTCTTCCTCGGCTTTGCGCTTTTCGGCGGCGGCACGCTCCGCCATCATTTTTTCTTCTTCCACGGCGCGGCGCGCCGCTTCCGCCTCGGCATGACGGCGGGCTTCGGCGTCGGAAACACGGGCATCGGCGATGGCGGCGGCGCGGCGTGCTTTTTCTTCGTCCGAAAGCTGGCGCAGCACCACCCCGCCGCGCGGCGGCTGGGCCTTGGCGGCGGGTTTGGCCGCCTCGGCGGCGGGCGCCGCGGCAGGCTTGTCTGCGCGGGACGTGGGCTTCTCCGCGGGTTTTGCGGGTGCGCCCAGGGTGCGCTTCTTTTCGACCACCACCGCCTTGGTGCGGCCATGGCTGAAGCTCTGCTTGACGGTCGAAGTCTCCGTCTTCTTCAGCGACAGCGTTTTCGGGCGCTTGGTTTCGTCGGTATCGCTCATGAATCTCTTTCGTTTCCGGACCGGGCGCGAAAGCCTTCGAGACGTTCCGCGTCAAACATCAAACGCTCCGCCAGCCCGCCCGGTTGGACGGCGGCATGTATCACATTCTCGCGTCCCAAGGCCAAGCCCAATTCGGCATTGGTGAGGCACGTCACCAGCGCGGGTTTCACGCCCCTGGCATGGGCCGCGTTATAAAGTTTCCGTTTGCCATCGGCGGCGCCGTCGGAGGCGTCGATCAGCAAGCGAGGCGGCTTTGCGCTTTCCAGCGCGCGCAGCACATTGTCGAACCCCAGCACCAGGCTCCCGGCCCGCCGGGCCAGGCCAAG
Source organism: Rhizomicrobium sp. (assembly GCA_035606155.1). Classification (GTDB taxonomy): domain Bacteria; phylum Pseudomonadota; class Alphaproteobacteria; order Micropepsales; family Micropepsaceae; genus Rhizomicrobium. The sequence continues at coordinate 17,951 of DATNFZ010000098.1, forward strand.
ATCGCCCAGCATGCGCGCCACCAGCGCTTTTTCCGTACGCGCCGCCAGATCGGCGGTTGCGCCGGCCTGTGCCTTGGCGGCGCGAGAAAAAAGCTTTTTCTCCACAGCCTCGGCGATGGCGGTTCGATTTGCCGTCACCCATAGGCCGCGGCCCGGCAATTTGGCCGCAACGTCGGGAACAATTTTGCCATCGGGCGCCAGCACAAAACGAATCAGGCGATTGTCAGGCATGATCTCGCCCGTGACGATGCAGCGCCGTTCGCGAGAGCGGGAGGCGCCATCATCAAGCCGTTCGCGCGAGCGAGAGGCGCCAGCGATATGCCGTTCGCGCCTCGCCTCGTCCGCGTCCGTTTTGCGTGCCGCCAAAATCATCAGGCCTCGGCTTCTTCCTCGCCGGCAACTTCTTCAACGGGCTCCTCGACCGGCTCTTCCTCGATCCAGCCGATTTTGACGCGCGCCTTCATGATGATGGCGTTGGCATCGTCGGGCGTGAGGTTGAAACCTTCCAGCGCGCCCGGCACCCGCACGCGTTCCTTGTCCTTGCTGGTTTCGTAATAGCCCAACAGGTCATCGGTGGCGGAGCCCGCAAGGTCCTCCAGCGTCTTGACGCCGCCTTCACCCAAAGCCACCGCCATGGCGGGAGTCACGCCTTCGACTTGGAGCACTTCGTCCTCGACGCCCAGCGATTTGCGCTTGTCGTCCAGTTCCCGATTGCGGGCCTCGATGAATTCCAGCGCGCGGCTTTGCAGTTCCTGTGCCGTCTCCTCGTCGAAGGCCTCGATCTGAGCCAGTTCGCCCAGATCGACATAGGCCACATCCTCGATGGTGGCGAAGCCTTCCGAAGCCAGCAATTGCGCCACCGTCTCGTCCACATCCAGCGAGTCCATGAACAATTGGGTGCGGGCGGCGAATTCTTTCTGCCGGCGCTCGGATTCCTCCGCTTCGGTGAGAATGTCGATCTGCCAGCCGGTGAGCTGTGAGGCCAGGCGCACATTCTGGCCGCGCCGGCCGATGCCCAGCGACAATTGCTCGTCGGGCACCACCACTTCGACGCGATGGGTGTCCTCGTCCAGCACCACCTTGGTCACTTCGGCGGGCGCCAGCGCATTGACGATGAAGGTGGCCGCCTCTGCCGACCACGGGATAATGTCGATGCGCTCGCCCTGAAGCTCCTGCACCACGGCCTGCACACGCACGCCGCGCATGCCGACGCAGGCGCCCACCGGATCGATCGAGGAATCCTTGCTGATCACCGCGATCTTGGCGCGCGAGCCCGGATCGCGCGCTACCGCGCGGATTTCGATCACGCCGTCATAGATTTCCGGCACTTCCTGGGCGAACAACCGCACCATGAATTGCGGATGACTGCGGGAGAGGAAAATCTGCGGGCCGCGGGTCTCGCGGCGCACGTCGTAGATGTATGCGCGGATGCGGTCGCCAGCGCGGAAGGATTCGCGCGGGATCATCTCGTCGCGGCGCACCACGCCTTCGGCCTTGCCCAGATCGACCACCACCGAGCCGAATTCCGAGCGCTTGACCACGCCATGCACGATCTCGCCGATGCGGTCCTTGTATTCGTCATACTGGCGCTCGCGCTCGGCATCGCGCACCTTCTGCACGATCACCTGCTTGGCGTTCTGCGCATTGATGCGGTTGAAATCGACCGGCGGCAGGGTTTCGGCGATGATGTCGCCCACCTGGGCATCGGGATTGCGGCGGCGCGCTTCCTCCAGCGAAATCTCGGTCTTGTCGTTTTCGACCTGCTCCACCACATGCAGATAGCGCGAGACATGGGTTTCACCCGTCTTGGGATCGATATCCACCTTGATGTCGTTCTCGGCGCCATAATGCGCCTTGGCGGCGCGCTGCATCGCCTCTTCCATGGCGGTCAGCACAACCTGCTTGTCGATCGACTTGTCGCGGGCGACAGCGTCGGCGATCTGCAAAAGTTCAAGCCGGTTGGCGGCAACAGTACTGGCCATATTCGTCTCCTGGTCTTTTCACTTTAAGTTTGTCGCTTCGGCTCGCGCCGACGCTCTTAACTGTTTGTCGCTCCCGCTCTCGCGGACGCTTTTTTAGTTTGTCGCTCCGGCTCTCGCCGGCGTTCCTGCGCCCTTGCGCGCCTTCAAATCTTCCTGAATGAGTTTGTCGGTAAGAACCAGCTTGGCTTCATGCACGGTGCGGAAGGGAAACTGGATACGCTGATTTTGTGCTGTGATGACCACATCGTTGCCGTCGAGGCCTTCGAGACGGCCGCGGAAGCGCTTGCGCCCTTCCAACGGCGCGGTGAGTTCGATCTTGGCCTCATGGCCCTTCCAGCGGGTGAAATCGCTGATCCGGGTCAAGGGCCGGTCGATGCCGGGCGATGAGACTTCGAGCTCGTAATCCCCTTCGATCGGGTTCTCGGCTTCGATGAAGTCGAGCAGGGCGTGAGAGAGCTGGCTGCAGCCTTCCACATCCATGCTGCCGTCGGCGCGCTCGGCCATGATCTGCAGCGTCTTGGGGCTTGCGCCCATGATACGCAGGCGCACGAGCTTGAACCCCGCATTCTCGATCACGGGTTCAAAGACGGGCTCCAGATGCGGTGCCTGGCTGAAAATGGCGCGGACTCCAAAAGCAAAACCTTTTCCCCGCGGCGGTCTTGCGACCGCCACACAACAGGTCATGTTGTAGGGAATGGCCGCTATGTAGGCCGGAAAGGGAGTTAGTTCAACCCCCTCCGCCCTTCGCACCTGATCGGTGCTACGGGCACCTCTCCCGCCAGCGCTTCGCGCGCGGGGGAGGGAGGGTCCGGCCAAGACGCACCAATGGTTGACGGAAAGGCCAAAACCTTGTGCCATCCGCGCAGGTTTTCCAGGAAATCCTCCCATGACCGACCGCCGCTCGATGATCAAAGCCTCGCTGCTCGCTCCCGCTCTTTTGGCCAAACCGGCCGCCGCGCAAACCGCCCAGTCTGGGAATAACGCCGCCGGCATCCAGATGAAACTTCCCTGCGTGGTCTCCACCTGGCCGTTCGGCGTCGCCGCCAACAAGGCAGCCTGGACGGTCCTGTCCAAGGGCGGCCGGGCACTGGATGCGGTGGAAACTGGCGTCAAAATTCCCGAAGCCGATCTGAAAAATCATAGCGTGGGACGCGCCGGTTATCCCGATCGCGACGGGCATGTGACCTTGGATGCCTCGATCATGGACGAACTCGGAAATTGCGGCGCGGTTGCTTGCATCGAGCATATCGCCCATCCCATTTCGGTGGCGCGCGCGGTGATGGAGAAGACGCCCCATGTGCTTCTGGTGGGAGACGGCGCGCTGCAGTTCGCGCTGGAGCAGGGTTTCA
>DATNFZ010000099.1:0-34528 GCA_035606155.1 Rhizomicrobium sp.
GCCGATGATGGACTGGACGGACACGCATTGCCGCGTGCTCCATCGCCTTCTAAGCCGGCGCGTGCTGCTGTACACCGAGATGGTAACGGCGGACGCGGTGTTGCGCGGAGATCGCCAGCGGCTTCTGGGCTTTGACGCGCAGGAACATCCCGTGGCGCTGCAATTGGGCGGATCGGATCCTGCCGCACTGGCCGATGCGGCCAGGATCGCCGAAGATTTCGGCTATGACGAAGTGAATCTGAATGTCGGTTGCCCGTCGGACAGGGTGCAATCGGGCCGCTTCGGCGCCTGTTTGATGAAAGAGCCCGTACTGGTGGCGGATTGCGCGGCGGCGATGCGCAAAGCGGTCGCGCTGCCCGTCACGATCAAATGCCGCATCGGCGTGGACGATCAAGACCCTGAAGCGGCACTTCGTACCCTGATCGCGCGCTGTGCCGATCAAGGTGTCTCCATCTTCGCCATTCACGCGCGCAAGGCGTGGCTTCAAGGCCTGTCGCCCAAGGAGAACCGCGAGGTGCCGCCGCTGGATTACGATCTGGTCTATCGCATCAAGGCCGAGAAACCGGCGCTCACCATCATCCTTAATGGCGGCATCCCGTCGCTCGACGAAGCAGAGCGCCATCTCGCCCATGTCGATGGCGTGATGCTGGGCCGTGCCGCATATCAGAATCCGGCGCTGTTGGCTGAGATAGACGCCCGCTTCTTCGGCGATGCCCCGCGCAATCTCGACGCCGCACTGGCGGAATTCAGCCTCCATGTCGAGCGCAAGCTCAAGGACGGTGTGCGGCTTTCCACCATGACCCGGCACATGCTGGGGCTGTTCCAGGGCCGGCCGGGCGCGCGCGCCTTCCGCCGCCATCTGAGCGAATACGCGCCGCGCGATGGCGCCGGCATCGAGGTGCTGCGTGACGCGCTGGCGTATCTTTCGCCGGAGCGCGCCGCCGCCTGACCGCCGCGCTTACTTGGCGGCGATCAATTCGTCCAGCAACGCCGGCGTTCCCTGCACCCGCTCCAGGTGCGGATAACGCAGCCCGTCATGATAGGGGATCGAGATGGTGTGATAGGCGTCGTTCTTCTTGACCAGGAGCGTGATCGGAGCCTCACCGCCTTTGGCCGCGGTGATGGCATCCTTCAGCATGTCGGCGCTGTAATCGTCGCCATTCACGGCGATGATCTGGGTGCCGAGCGAAACGCCGGCCTTGAAAGCCGGCAGGCCCCAGGTCACGTCGGTGATATTGCCGCGACTGTCTGCCACGAAGCCCAGCGAATAGGCAAAGCTGTCGCGCTTCCTCTGCATGTCGCTGGAGGAATCCCGCTCCGACGGCTTGTCGGTATAGACCAGGCGATAACCGCCGCGGGTGATGCCGTCCAAGGGCGGCGTGGGATGAAGACGGTTGATATGGGCGTTGAGGAAGCCAGCCCAGTCATAGGGCATCACCGAGTTCAGCGTCTTCACCACATCGTCGAAGGTATAGGTGACGGTGACGAAACTGCCATCATGGATGCCGAAGAAGGCCTTGGCGAAATCGTCCATGGATTTCTTGCCGTTGGTCTTCTGCCGGATCAGCGAATCCGCATCCAGCCAGGTGAGCAGGCCTTCGCTGTAATAATCCTCGCTGCGCTGATAAGTGCGCCAGGGGATCGGCCGGCGGCTGGCGATGATGGGGTCCATGGTGGTCTCTTCCACCGAGCGCCATTGCCGCCCGGGCAGGGTACCGTAATAGGCGGCGTCGTCGGCAAAGGCATCGAGCGCCTGTTGTTTGGTCCAAAGTCCCGAACGCGCCGCCAGCACGAAACCCCAGAACTGGGTCTGGCCTTCATAGACCCAGAGCAGGCTGCCCCGCATGGGCACATTGAAGTTGGGCGTCCAGAGATCGGCGGGACGGCGGAACTTGCCGTTCCAGGAATGGGTGTATTCGTGAGCGAGCAGATCGCGGCCCGCGCTCACCTTGTCCCATTGCGTGAAATATTTGGCGGTGGTGACGTCCTCGCTGGACTGGTGATGCTCCAATCCTTCGCCGCCGACATGGGCGGAAAGCCCCAACAGGAAGTCATAATGGTCGTAATGGTGCGAGCCATAGAGCTTGTAGGCCTGCTGCACCAGATTCTTGTGCGCGGTCAATTCCTCCGGCGTCATCTTGAGCTGGTCGGCGTGGTCGGCCGCGATGTCCAGATGCACCGGCACCTTGGCGCCCGGATCGAGGTCAACCCGCGAGAAATATTTTCCCGCCAGAACCGGCGAATCCACCAACGTGTTGAAGGTGGTGGTCTTGAAGCGGCCGTTGCCTGCCGGCTCCAGCGCGGTGCCCACACCCCAGCCTTGCGGCACTTTCAGCTCGGCTGAAATCGGAATGCGGCGGGTGAAATAGCCCGCGGGATAGAGCGCCACCGCATTCCATTCCAGATTGAGGATCACATCGGTGGAGACCACCCGGCCCTGGTTGGGCTGGGTGGGCGAGAGATATTGGAAATCCGCCGTCACCTCATGCGCGCCATCGGGCACGTCGATATGGAAGGCGAAGACGTCCACCGGATCGCGCGTCCAGGCGAGCGTGGTGTTGCCGGCATGGAAGGTAAGGCCTGCCAACAGATCGAGCGGACCGCTGGGGGAGTGATTGCCGGGAAGCCAGCGTGGATAAAGCAAAGTGAGCGGACCGGACTTGGCCACCGGGATCACTTCATGCACCTGCATGATGCCTTGCCCCGTGTTGGTGCCGTCCACCGACAATTGAATCGTGCCGTTCGGGTAAGGAATGTCCTGGGGTGCGGGAATCGGTGGCGGGAGCGGCGTGGGCTGCGGGCCCTGATAATTGGCCTGGTCGGCAGGCTGGGCGCCGGCGCCCACCGTCAAAAGGGAAAGCAGAACAACCGGAAGCAAGCGTTGCATGGGAATCCCCGCCCAAATTTGCTGGGGAAGCCTATGTCAGTGCGGCCCCTGCGCCAAGAGCGGCAAATTCATCAAATCTTTTGGTCATAGGCGCCAACTTCCGGATGCTTCGACAAGCGTGAATCAATGTCGGCGAACATGGCGCGCATATTGGCTTCGGAAACCGGGCTCTCCACCACCACAACCAGGGAGGGTTTATTGGACGAGGCGCGCACCAGGCCCCAGGTCCCGTCCGCCAGAGTGACGCGCACGCCATTGACGGTGACGATGCTGGCGATGGGCTGGCCGAGAAGTTTTTCGTTTTTTTCCTTTAGACTGGAATATTCCTTCGTCAGCGCCGCGACCACGGCATATTTCTTGTCGTCGGGACATTCGGGCGCCATGGTGGGCGAGCCATAGGTCCTGGGCAGTCCATCATAAAGTGCCGACATGCTCTTGCCGCCGGCGCGATCCAGCATCTCCAATACCTGGATGCCCGCCACGATGCTGTCGTCATAGCCATGGCCCAGCGGCGGATTGAAGAAGAAGTGGCCCGACTTCTCAAAGCCTGCCAGCGCCTTCAATTCAGTGGTGCGCCGCTTGATGTAGGAGTGGCCGGTCTTCCAGTAATCGGTCTTGACCCCGCGCTCCTTAAGCACCGGATCGGTGAGATAAAGCCCGGTGGATTTCACATCCACCACGAATTGCGGGCTGGGATATTTGGCGGAAAGATCGCGCGCCAGAAGCACGCCGATCTTGTCGGCAAAAATCTCGCGTCCCAGATCGTCCACCACGCCGCAGCGGTCGCCATCGCCGTCAAAGCCCAGGCAGAGCTCGGCCCCCTTCTCCTTCACCGCCGCACCCATGGCGTGCAGCATGCGGAGGTCTTCGGGATTGGGATTGTATTTTGGGAAGGTGTAATCGAGCTCGGTGTCCATCCCGATCACTTCGGCGCCGATGCGCCTCAGCGCCTCCGGCGCAAACACGCCCGCCGTGCCGTTGCCGCAAGCGGCGATCACCCTGATCGGCCGCGAAAGCTTGTGGCCCTTGGTCACGGCCTGAAGATACGTCTCGCGCATGTCCGGCACGGCGACGTAAGAGCCGCCCGGACGTTCCTGGCCCAAATCCTCCAGCACGATCTTCTTCAAGGCGTTGATCTCGTCGGGCCCGAAAGTGAGCGGCTTCTGCGCGCCCATCTTCACCCCGGTCCAGCCATTCTCGTTGTGGCTGGCGGTCACCATCGCCACCGCCGGACAGTCGAGCGCGAATTGCGCGAAATAGGCGACCGGCGACAGCGCCAGACCGATGTCGTGCACCTCGCAGCCCGCGCGCATCAGCCCGACAATCAGCGCCTGCTTGATGGAGAGGGAATAGGAACGATAATCGTGCCCCGTCACGACTTTGGGCTTGACGCCGATCTGGTGCAGATAAGTCCCCAGGCCCAGGCCCAGCGCCTGCATGCCCAGAAGATTGATCTCCTTGCCGAACAGCCAGCGCGCGTCATATTCGCGGAAACCATTGGCCGTGACCAAGGGCAAGGTTTCATACTCGGCCGTATTGGGCCTGAGGTCCGAACGGGGCTTTGGCATCAATATCTTTTCAAGAAATACGAAAGGGGTTTTAGCGGCGGCGTCCCGCCCTGTCTAATGCAGATTGACTGAATTGAACTTCAACCCGGCTCGTGCGGACCCAGGCTTCCATCCCGCCGCTCGAAGCGGGGATTGGCGATGTCATAGGTGTCATAACCGCAATGGGGGCAAGGCTGGATCAAGGCGCCCCGGCTCATCCGGAGCATCTGGTGGCAACGTTCGCAGCGGTAATCGGCGCTGTCGCGCACGGTCTCGCCTACCTTTTCACTCATCCTCGCCTCGAGTTTGGAAAATCTCGAAGCGGCAACGCGGGGCCATTCGCGTCGTTCCTTCGAGCATGACATTCCGCCGGCCAAAACACGCGCGGAACCTGAGCGAAGGTTCAATCGCGCGAATGTTTCGCCAGCCGCGCTGGCAACTCCGCCATGATGCGCCGCCGTTCTTCGCCGCTTATTTCGCTCCAGCGTGCGATTTCGTCCAATGTGCGCCCGCAACCCGTGCAGAGCCCGCTGCGGGATTCGTAGGTGCAGATCTGCCGGCACGGAGATTCGATGGTCATTCGTTGCAACTTTATGGACCCGGGTAGCGAAGCGATAGTCATGTCGTGGCCATAAACGCGCCGTTTAACCCCCGCTTAAACAGCGCAATCATAAGCTTTTCGCGCGGGAAGCGCGGGAACCGAACAGATGGCGAAAGCGCAGTTTCACAAGAACCAGCGGGTCTATGTGAGGCCGGTGGGCACCTGGGCCCTGGTCGAGCGCGTGGTACCGCATTGGGCCAAGGGCATCGAGGAACCGCTGCGCATCTATTACGATGTGGGCCTGGGTCGCGAATTCGCCGCCGAGGAATTGCAGAGCGAAGAGCCGGTGAATGGAACCGCGCCCAATGGCGGCCAGGCGTGGCGAATCATTCGTGCGCGGAACAAATGGCAGCCGGCCGAGGATTGCGCCCGCCATCCCCAACCCGGGACTTTCCCCGTCGTGCTCACGGGCGATGCGGAATGGGGCGGCTGGCGCGTGCCCGGCGCCGAATATGATCTCGACCCGCAAGCGGTGGAACAGCAGGCACGGCTGATCGCCAGCGCACCGCAATTGATGGTCTTCGCCAACGACCTGGTGGAATGGGCGCGCAAATCCGGCGAGGAGATGCCCAACGCGCTGGCGGAGTTGGCGCACAACGCCCAGGACGTGCTGGCCCAGGTCAAAGGCCAGGGCTGAACACCTCCATATTTCTGATTTCAGGTGAAGGAGGTCCGGGTTGCCGCTATACAGGCGGCCCATTCATCCGGACCCCTCCCCATGCGCACCGAAGAGCCCCGCGCCATCCATCTTGCCGACTATAAGGCGCCCGATTTCCGGATCGAGACGGTCCATCTGGACTTCGCGCTCGATCCTGAAGCCACACGGGTGACGGCCAAACTCGCGATTCTGCGCCAGACGCCTGGCGCACCGCTTGTCCTTCACGGCGAGGAACTCAAGCTGCTCTCCGTCAAACTCGACGGCCGCCCTTTGCCGGACCGTGACTATCACCGGGACGCCAAGGGTCTCACCCTGCCCAACGCGCCCGACCGCTTTACCTTGGAGACGGTGTGCGAGATCGCGCCCGCCGCCAATCTGGCGCTGGAAGGTCTCTATCAATCGGGAGGGATGTTCTGCACCCAATGCGAACCGGAAGGCTTCCGCCGCATCACCTGGTTCCTGGACCGGCCGGACAATCTTTCCATCTTCACGGTCCGGATCGAGGCGGCCAAGGAGCAATATCCGGTGCTGCTCTCCAATGGCAATCGCATCGCGGCGGGAGACCTTGCCGGCGGGCGTCATTTCGCCGTTTGGCACGATCCCTTCCCCAAGCCGTCCTATCTGTTCGCGCTGGTGGCGGGCGATCTGGGTTCGGTCCATGACCGCTTCACCACCATGTCGGGGCGCGATATCGCGCTCGCCATCTATGTTGAGCATGGCAACGAGCCCCGGGCGCATTACGCGATGGGCGCGCTCAAGCGGGCGATGGCATGGGACGAGCAGACTTACGGCCGCGAATATGATCTGGACATTTTCATGATCGTGGCGGTCTCGGCCTTCAACATGGGGGCGATGGAAAACAAGGGCCTCAACATCTTCAACGACAAGGTGCTGCTGGCGTCGCCCGAAACCGCCACCGACGATGATTACGCCCGTATCGAAGGCGTGGTGGCCCACGAATATTTCCACAATTGGACCGGCGACCGCATCACCTGCCGCGACTGGTTCCAATTGTCGCTGAAAGAGGCCCTCACAGTGTTCCGCGACCAGAGTTTTTCCGGCGACATGCGCAGCCATGGCGTGCAGCGCATCCAGGACGTCCGCGCGTTGCGTGGGCGCCAATTTCAGGAAGACGCCGGGCCCCTCGCCCATCCGGTGCAGCCGCAGAGCTATATCGAGATCAACAATTTCTATACCGCAACGGTTTACGAGAAAGGCTCCGAAGTCATCGGCATGCTCAAGACGCTGGTGGGCGCAGAAGGCTACCGCAAGGCCACCGATCTTTATTTCGCCCGCCATGACGGCCAGGCTGTGACGGTCGAGGAATGGGTGAAATGTTTCGAGGCTGCCTGCGGGCGAGACTTAAGCCAATTCCGCCTCTGGTACCGCCAGGCCGGCACGCCAACCGTCACAGCCGAAGGCGCCTATGACGAGAAGGCGCACACCTACACGCTCACGCTTTCGCAGACCGTTCCCGCCACACCGGGTCAGCCCGACAAGAAGCCCATGCATATTCCCGTGCGCCTGGGTCTGGTGGGAAAGAGTGGAAATGCCCTGCCGCTCACCCTGGAGGGCGAAAACCTGGCCGGGCCGGAAACGCGCGTGGTCGAACTGACCGACGCGCGGCAGCGTTTCGTCTTCGTGGATATGGCGGAGGCGCCGCTTCTCTCGCTGGGCCGGGGCTTTTCCGCGCCCGTCATCTTCAAGACCTCAAATTCGCGGCGCGACCGCGCCATTCTGATGGGCGCAGACAGCGACGCCTTCAACCGCTGGGAAGCCGGCCAGAAGCTGGCAGCCGATATCCTGCTGGAGGGTGGCCGCGCCGATCGCGACTATCTGGCGGCGCTGGAAGCGGTGCTGGCCAAGGCCGACGACGATCCCGCCTTTGCCGCCCAGATGCTGATGCCGCCTTCAGAGAACGAGGTGGCGGCGATGCGTGCGCCGGCCGATCCCGATGCCATCCATGGGGCCCGCACGTCCCTGATTCGCGCCGTGGCGGCGGCACACGGCGACCGGCTGGGCGCCCTCTATGCGCATATGCGCGACGACGGCGAGTTCAGCGCCGACGCTTTAGCCGCGGGACGGCGCAGCCTGCGCAACGCCTGCCTGCGCTATCTTACCGCCGCCGACGACGAGGCGGCGGCCGGCCTGGCCGAGACGCACTATCGGACCGCCACCAACATGGCCGACATGATCGCGGGGCTGGCGGCGCTCACCCGCATGGAGAGCCCGCTCAGCGAGCGCGCCTTCACCCATTTCCATGACCGTTTCCGGAATGACCCGCTGGTGCTGGACAAGTGGATGGGCCTCAAGGCGGGTTCGCCCTTGCCGGAAGCCGCGACGGCGGTGGCGGCGCTGATGAAGCATCCCGCTTTCGACATCAAGAATCCCAACCGGGTGCGGGCCCTGATCGGCGCGTTTGCCGCCAACCATCTGCGCTTCCATGACGTCTCGGGCAGCGGCTACCGGCTGGTGGGCCAGGTGATCCGCACGCTCGATCCCATCAATCCGTTGGTGGCAGCCAGGCTGGCCGGCGCCTTCGAGACCTGGCGGCGCTATGACGCGGGCCGCCAGACCCATGTGCAGGCCGAACTGGAGGCGATTCTGGCGCAGAAGGGGCTGTCGCCGAACCTGTTCGAAGTCGCCAGCAAGATTCGGAGCTAAACCCCTCCAGGATCAAAGTTCGATAAGCACGTGGCCTGAGAGCCCGAGGGCCAAAAAAGAAAGGGCGGAAACATTGTTTCCGCCCTTTCAAACCATCAGGATTTAGGCCTTTAGACCACGCCGCGCTTATGCTCGCCGACTACGATTCGGCCGGGATTGAAGGCGCGCTTGAACACTTCGAGCGCCTTCCTGGGTTCGGCATCGCCGCACATGAAGACGTCGAACGCGGCATAGCCTTTCTCGGGCCAGGTGTGGACCGAGATGTGGCTTTCGGCCAAGACCGCCACGCCGGAGATGCCGCCGCCTTCCTCGAAAGTGTGAAGGTGGATGTGGAGCAAGGTCGCTCCCGCCTCCCTCACTGCGTCGATCAAGGCGGCTTCGATCCGCTCGCGATCGGAGAGGCCTTCGGCTTCCCAAAGGTCGATAATCAAATGGCTTCCCGCATAAGAGAGGCCGTTCTTGGTAATGAAATGGTCTTTCTGGTCGTCATTGGAGGGAACGACGACAGGAACCGGCCTCGCAGTCGCGCGGACGCGAGGCGCCCTTGCTTCTTTGTTCGCCGCCACCAGATTGAGTCGAGCCATTCAAGCACCTACCCGTCTTAGAGTTGACACCTGCGCCTTGGCCTTACGGACTTCCGGACGCGCCTAAAGAAGAAAGCGACGAAGGGGGTCACCCTGCGCCGCTTTTTCCCGCTTTTTTTCTCGCGGGGTCAGGGGGAATATAGGCAGACAAACCTTTCATGCAAGAAAATTTTTCCCCCTACGTACTTTTTTTGCCTCGGCGTCTCGGATGCCCACGAGCGGCGAACACGCCTCCGAGGCGCGGTAGACACGCGCAAAAGCGCGCCGTATAGGGCGCGCTCGCGCCACAAGACTTAAGGAATGGTTATGGCCAAGCTCAGCTCGATCAGAGAGCGTCTCCACAAAGGCTACGCCCAGACGATGGACGTCACCCGTGTCCTGGCGGACGAAAAGAGCCGCTATCAGCACATCCGGATCTTTGATTCGGTGGCCAATGGCCGGGTGATGACCTTGGACGACATCGTCCAGATCACCAGCCGTGACGAGAGCGCCTATGCCGACATGCTCACCCATCTGCCCATGCTCGAGCATGGCAAGGTCGAACGGGTGATGATCGTGGGCGGCGGCGATCTTTCCATCGCCGACGAGGCCCTGAAGCACCCCGTGAAGGAAGTGGTGCTGGTGGACATAGACGGGCGGGTGATCGAGCTTTGCCGGAAGCATTTCGGGGCCATCAACGCCAGGGCGTTCAAGGACAGAAGGCTGACGATCGAAGTGGCCGACGCATTCGAATTTCTGGGCCGCCAAGCGTCCCGGAACCGCTTCGATCTGATCATCGCCGACCGGCCCGACCCCGTGGGCCCCGGCAAGGCGCTGTTCGGCGATACCTTCTACGACCGCATCAGAGGCGCACTGAGAGCCGGCGGCTATGCCACCTTCCAGACGGGCGTGCCCTTTTATCAGCCCTGGGAAATCACCGAGGCGTTGACCGAGCTCAGGCGCTTCTTCCCCCGCTCCGGCCTCTATCTCAGCGTGGTGCCCACTTATATAGGTGGCTTCATGGCGCTCTCCTGGGCCACCAAGGGCGGCCAGAAGCTGGGCACCCTGGCCGGCATCAGGAAAGCCAAGGCGGCCTATAAGCGCCGGAAGCTCAGGACGGACTTTTACAATCCCGAGATTCACGCGGCGGCGTTCGCGCTCCCCAACTGGATCAAGGCGCTTGTTCCGTGACCCCCTCCCTTCGGCCCCGCAGGAAGGTGCTCGACGCTCCTGCCGCAGGTGCCCAACACAATACGGTGAGCGCCTTCGAACAGTTCAAAGATGATCATTCCAAAGTGTCTAGGCACCTTGGGGCAATGAGCAGCTTCGGCCCCGGATGGGACCCTCGCGGAGTTAAGGCCTAGCTGGGGAGGGCTTTCCTTTCACCCGGCGAGTGCCCATCTTTAAGTCAGGAACTTCGGAAACACGCATCATGGCCCTGATCGGACCCGGCGGGCGGCCCGTCACCTCTTCTCCCGCACAAAATGAAGCCGGCAGCAATCCAGCCAGCCCCCACATCAAGGATTCCGGTTTGGCCACGTTCGCCGCCGACGTGCTGGAGGCCAGCCGCGAAGTTCCGGTGATCGTGGATTTCTGGGCGCCCTGGTGCGGCCCCTGCAAGCAGTTGGGCCCGATCCTGGAAAAGACCGTGAAGGATGCGCAAGGCGCGGTGAAACTGGTCAAGGTGAACATTGACGAAAATCCGGAGATTGCCCAGCAGCTCCGCATCCAATCCATCCCCACCGTCTATGCCTTCAAGAACGGCCAACCGGTCGATGGCTTCATGGGCGCCCTGCCCGAAAGCCAGGTCAAAGCCTTTGTCGGCGGTCTGATGGGCGAGGCGCATGGCGGGCACGACCATGGGGGCCATGAGCATGGCGGACCGGGCCATGCGGAGGAGGTGCTGGCGATGGCGGCGGAAGCCTTCGCGGCGGGCGACATCGGCGCCGCCGCTCAGGCCTACGGCCATGTGCTGCAGGACGATCCCGGCAACCCCAAGGCGGTGGCGGGCCTGGCATCCTGTTATCTCAAGAGCGGCGACGTCGAGCGCGCCCGCACCACCTTGCAGCTTGTCCGCCCCGACGGCGTGGGCGACGAAGCGGTCCGCGCCGTGGAGGCCGAGCTCAAATTGCGCGAAAGCGCCCAGGCCGCGCCCCGCGGCGAAGCCGAGGTCCTGCGCGCCAAGCTCGCCCAGGATGCCAACGACCATCAGGCGCGCTACGATCTGGCGCTGGCGCTGGATGCGGGCGCAGACCGCGAGGGCGCCTTGAACGAGTTGTTGGAGATTGTGCGCCGCGACCGCAAGTGGAATGATGAGGCGGCGAGAAAGCAGGTCGTCACGCTGTTCGAGGCCATGGGACCAACCGATCCAAGAACCCTCGACGCCAGGCGCAAACTCTCCGCGATTCTATTTTCGTGAGGCCTTGTTTTTGCGGGATTTGGCCATGAAGCGAGGCTTTCACTCCCTCTCGGATCTGCCGCCGACATTGCCGATCTTCCCACTGACCGGAGTGGTGCTGCTTCCCCATTCGGCGTTGCCGCTGAACGTGTTCGAGCCGCGCTATCTGGCGCTGGTGGACGATGCGCTGTCGGGCAACCGCCTGATCGGGATGATCCAGCCCACCGAAAGCGAAGAGGAAGTGCTCAAGCCCCGGCTGTCGGATGTGGGTTGCGCCGGGCGGATCGTTTCCTATCGCGAGACCGAGGATAACCGCTACCTGATCACAATGGCGGGGGTATGCCGCTTCAAGGTGAAGGAAGAAATCCCGGTGCTGTCGCCCTATCGGCAGGTGGCTTGCGATTTTGCCCCGTTCGCCTCGGACCTCGCGCAGAGCGAGACCGCCGATTTTCCCCGCGAGCGGCTGCTTGCCGCCCTCAAACATTATCTCTCCCGCCGCGACATGAAAGCCGACTGGAAGAGCGTGATGACCGCACCGCCGGAATCCCTGGTCAATGCGCTTTCGATGATGTGCCCGTTCGAGCCGGCGGAGAAACAGGCCCTGCTGGAAGCGCCCAGTTGGGTGGAGCGGGTCGCCACCCTGGTCACCCTGCTCGAAATCTCCACCGCGCCCGGACCCGGCACACTCAATTGACCATGGCGGCAGCAGACCCAAAATTGCTGGAGATCCTGATCTGTCCGGTGACTCGCACCATGCTGCGCTATGATTCCGGCCGCCAGGAGTTGATCAGCCGCGCTGCGGGCCTGGCCTATCCCATCCGCGATGGCGTGCCTATCATGCTGGCAGGCGAAGCGCGCGAACTCACGGACGAAGAACGTGACCATCTCAGGTAACGGCTGGCCCACCGAACTCAGGGTCAATCCGGGCAAGGACACGTTGCGCATCGCCTTCAACAATGGGCTGGCCATCGTGCTGTCGGCGGAAAAACTCAGGGTGGAGTCGCCCAGCGCCGAAGTGCGCGGCCATGGCGGCGAGAAGCCGCCACCCGTGCGGGGCAAGGAGAATGTGAAAATCCAGCGCCTGGAGCCGGTGGGCAATTATGCCGTGCGCATCGTCTTCGACGACGGCCATGACAGCGGCCTTTACAGTTGGGACTATTTGAGACAATTGGCGGACGCATGAGCGAAGGGGGGGCTCGTCCTGTCAGTCTGATCAAAAGCCGGCCCGGCGCGCGGGCCATCATCAAAGGCCAGGATGCGGGGCGCTTCCTCGATTTCTATCACGGCATCCTGACCGCTTCCTGGCCGGGCTTCGTGCTGCGGCTGGCGGCTTTGTTCCTGGTCGTCAATCTGGTCTTCGCCATGCTTTACGTCACCGACCAGGACGGTGTCAGCAACGCCCGGCCCGGCAATTTCACGGACGATTTCTTCTTCAGTGTCCAGACCATCAGCGGCTATGGCGTGATGGAGCCCAAGACCCTCTACACCAACCTTTTGGTCACGGCAGAAAGCTTTGTCGGCATCCTGATCATCGCCTTGTTCGCGGGCATCATTTTCGCCCGCTTCTCGCGGCCCTTCGCCCGGGTGGTGTTCTCGAAGAATGCCGTGGTCACCACCTTCGACGGCCTGCCCATGCTGATGTTCCGCGCCGCCAACCAGCGGGGCAACTCCATCCTGGATGCAACGGCCACCGTCTCGCTGGCCAGCAACTACACCACCCGCGAAGGCGACAGGATCCGGCGCTTCCAGGAATTGAAACTGGTGCGCTCCGCCAATCCCCTCTTTGCCTTGTCCTGGACGGTGATGCACCCGATCGATGAGACCAGTCCGCTCTACAATCTGGGCCTGGCCGAGATGATCGAGCGCGACATGCAGATCGTGGTGATGCTGGGCGGCATGGACGAGACCATCGCCGACCGCATCTATGCCCGCTATTCGTATCTGCCGGAGGAAATTCTCTGGCGCCACCGGTTTGTTGACGTCATATCCGTCACGCCCGGCGGCCAGCGCCTGGTGGACCTGGTGCATTTCCACGACACTGAGGAAATCATCATCGAGGCGGCCGAGCCGGACGGCGGGATCGTTTAGGCGCGCGCGCCGACCGCCTCGGCAAGCGAGGAAAAACCGTCACGCGCCAGCAAATCGAGAAGCTCGCGCTTGATGCGGGCGACCAGGCCGGGGCCTCGATAGATCAGGGCGGTGTAAAGTTGCACCAGGCTGGCTCCTGCCAGGACCTTCTCGTAAGCCTCGCGTCCGCACGAAATCCCCCCCACCCCGATCAGCAGGATGTCCTTGGAGAGGCGCGCGCGCATCTGGCGCAGGATTTCGGTGGAAGGCTGAAACAATGGCTTGCCGGAAAGACCCCCGGCCTCACCGGCATGCGATCCCTTGAGCGAAGGCCGTGCGATGGTGGTGTTGGAGACGATCACGCCCTCGATGCTCGCGTCCATCACCGCCCGGGCGATGTCGTCGAGTGCGTGATTGTCGAGATCCGGCGC
Organism: Rhizomicrobium sp.; assembly: GCA_035606155.1. GTDB lineage: Bacteria > Pseudomonadota > Alphaproteobacteria > Micropepsales > Micropepsaceae > Rhizomicrobium. The sequence continues at coordinate 13,817 of DATNFZ010000099.1, forward strand.
GATCTTGAGCAGAAGCGGCCGCTGCGCGCCTGTGGCGCGCGCCGCCGTCAGGGTGGTCAACAGCCTCGCCAGTTCATCCTTGTTCTGGAGCCCGCGCAGGCCCGGCGTGTTGGGCGATGAGACATTCACCGCCACATAATCGGCCAGCGGCGCCAGCCGGATGAAGCTCTGCGCATAGTCGGCGATGCGGTCGGCCGAATCCTTGTTGGCGCCGATATTGATGCCCACGATTCCGTTCCCGCGCCGCCCGCCCAGATGGCGCGCCGCTTCGTCCATCCCGCGATTGTTGAAGCCCATGCGGTTGATGACGGCGCGATCTTCGCGGAGCCGGAACAGGCGCGGCTGGGGATTGCCTCCTTGCGGGCGCGGCGTGACCGTGCCGCATTCGACAAAGCCGAACCCCAGTTTCAGCATCGCATCCGGCACGCGCGCATCCTTGTCGAAACCGGCTGCCAGTCCGATGGGATTGGGAAAGGAAAGGCCCAGCGCTTTGACTTCCAGCCTGGGGTCGTCGGCTTGAGGTTTGGGCAGCAAAGGCGCGAAGGCGCGCGTCAGCCCCAGCGTGGTGTCATGGGCGGTTTCCGCGGGCAAGACGGCCAGCAGCCGTGCGGCCAAATCCAATATCATCTAGGGTCTAATCTCTCGACCGGGGCGCGCCTTCCGGGATATAGGAATAATTACCGCAACCTGCGAATGCCGTCTTATATCCGATGCTGACTCATTTCCAAATCTGGCGCGGCATCGACACTTTGGCCTCACGGCACGGCCTTTCGCCGTCGGGTCTCGCCAGGCTGGCGGGTCTTGATCCCACCACTTTCAACAAGAGCAAGCGCGGCACGGAGGACGGCAAGCTGCGCTGGCCTTCGACCGAAAGCCTGGCCAAGGTTCTCACCGCCACTGGCGCCAGCCTGGATGATTTCGTCGCTCTGGTCTGCGATGGCGCGCGCCCGCCCCTGCGGCCGGTGCCGCTGATCGGCTGGGCGCAGGCGGGCGAGGCCGGTTATTTCGACGATTCCGGTTTTCCCAAGGGGCATGGCTGGGAGGAAATCGCCTTTCCCGATCTCTCCGACGCCCATGCCTATGTGCTGGAGATCGCAGGCGATTCCATGCTGCCGGTCTATCGCGATGGCGACCGCATTCTGGTCTCGCCCTCCGCCAATCTCAGGCGCGGCGACCGCGTGGTGGTGAAGACGCTTTCCGGCGAAGTGATGGCCAAGCAATTGGGCCGGCTCACCGTCCAGCGCATCGAACTCAAGAGTTTCAATCCGTCTTACGAAGACCGCGTTTTTGCGATGAGCGATATCGGTTTCGTGCATCGGATCATCTGGGCCAGCCAATAAGAGCCACAGGCTCAACTGTTTGCAATTGATGCTCTGGAGAGGCCTGGTCGAGGCCCCGTAGCAGCGATTAAGTGCGCCTCCCTCGCTGCGCTCGAAGAGGGGCAAGCTTTTCCAGGTTCGCTTTTGCTCGCCAGGAAAAGCTAAGCCAGGGGCGGAGGGGGCAACAATCAAGGATACCCCTGGAAAATCCTGAGCTTGGCTTCGAATGTTTCTCGGTCGCCGCGCTTTAACAGATTCAACAATTCCTGCGCACGGGCGACGACGAATTTCTCATAAGCGGTTTGCGGCGGGCCTTCGATCGCCGTCTCGAGCTCGCTTTCGATGCGGGCGCGAAAGCGCTCGGTATCCACGTCGGCCAGCGACAACGCGATCTGATAATGCACCGCGACATTGTGGGGCGCAGCGCGACCCGCGCGGTCGAACAGCGCCAGGCATTGCTCCAGGCTGGCGTCATAGATTTTGCCCGCCAGGAAAGCGCCGCCCACCCGCACCACTTCGGCATTCCAGCCGCCCAGCGCCGCCAACGCATAAGGATTGCCGGAATCGATCGCCAGGGCGGCATCGAGTTGCGCCTTGGCCTGGGTGGGACTGTTGTTCCAGCTCGCACGCATCACGCCTTGGAGTCGCGCCTCGTAACCCAGGGAGGTGGCCAGCCAGACATGGGCATCGGCCTCCCGCGTATCCAGCGCGATGGCGCCGCGTGCGTCCTCTTCCCCGCGCCGGAGGCAGGAAAGGCAGGGCTCGGGCCGTGTCATGGCATCGGCCAGCGCCGCCCGCGCGGCGATCGCCAGGCCTTCGGCGGTGTGGCTGTCCTCGCCGCGGCGCATCGCCTCCTGGTAGTGACCCTGGGCATAGAGCGCGAAGATCACGCTGGAATCCGCGGGCGCAGCCGCCAGCGCCAGCGCGAACAGCGCCGCCTTCATGCCAGGAATTCGCCGTTCAGCGCCTGGCGGATCAGCCGCGCCGTAGCGGCAGTGCCGAACAAGGCGGCGAAGGAGCCGAAACGGGGCCCGGCCGTCTGCCCGAACAACACTTCATAGAGCGCGCCGAACCAGGCGCGTAGCGGCTCGAAGCCGTGGCTCTTGCCCACCTCGTACACCATGTTCTGCACGATGGCGCCGTCGCGTTCACCGCCCATTGCTTCCAGCCGCGTGGCCAGATCGGCAAGCGCCGCGCGCTCCTTGTCGTCCGCCGCGCGATAGCGCTTGGCCGGCTTCACGAAATCCTCGTAATAGCGCAGCGCATAGCCCACCAGCCGCTCCAGGCCGGGATTCTTCTCGGGCGAGGCCTCTGGCGCATAGGCGCGGATGAAGCCCCACAGCACGTCATGGTTGTGCGCGCCCGAGGCGCTCACCAGGTTCAACAGCAGCGCGAAGCTCACCGGATATTGCTCGGCCGGCACCTTGCCGCCATGGATGAACCAGACCGGATTTTCCAGCCGCTCGGCCTCGCTCGGACTGGCGTGATAAGCATCCAGCAGCGCAATGTAATCGTCCACCATCTTGGGGATGACGTCGAAATAAAGCCGCTTGGCCGCGCGCGGCTTCTGGAACATGAACAGCGCCAGACTCTCGGTCGGGCCATAGGCCAGCCACTGGTCGATGGTGATGCCGTTGCCCTTGGATTTTGAGATTTTCTGGCCCTGCTCGTCCAGGAACAATTCATAGACGAAATGCTCGGGCGGCGGCGCCCCGGCGATCTTGCAGATCGCGTCATAGAGCGGCGTCTGGGCCAGATGATCCTTGCCGTACATCTCGTAATCCACACCCAGGGCCGCCCAGCGCATGCCGAAATCAGGCTTCCATTGCAGCTTGCAATGGCCGCCTGTGACGGGAACGGTTTCCAGGCTCCCATCTTCCTCGACATAGGTGATGGTGCCCTTGGTCACGTCGCGTTCCACAACTTTTGCGAGCAATACCTTGCCCGAGCGCGGACTGACAGGAAGAAAGGGTGAATAGGTCTGCTGCCGCTCCTCACCCAGGGTGGGCAGCATCACATCCATCACTTCGTCGTAATGGGCCAGCACCCGCAGCAGCGCCTGGTCGAACCGTCCCGATTTGTAGGTCTCGGTCGCGCTCATGAATTCGTAATCGAAGCCATAATGGTCCAGAAAGGCGCGCAACCGCGCATTCATGTGCGCGCCGAAACTGGCATGGCTGCCGAACGGATCGGGGATGGAGGTGAGCGGCTTGCCCAGATTGGCGGCGATCATCTCCGGCTGGGGCAGATTGTCGGGCACTTTGCGCAAGCCATCCATGTCGTCGGAAAAGGCGATCAGGCGGGTGGGAATGTCCGACATGGCCGCGAAGGCCTGGCGCACCCAGGAGGTGCGCGCCACTTCGCCGAAGGTGCCGATATGGGGAAGGCCTGAGGGGCCGTAGCCGGTCTCGAGTATGATCTCGGTGACGCTCTTTCCGGCGCGCTCGGAGCGCTCGGCGCGCGCCAAAAGCTTGCGCGCCTCCTCGAACGGCCACGCCTTGGCGGCAAGCGCCTGTTCCCGCAGATGTTTCACCGCAACATTCACCTTTTATTAGGGCTATTCTTAAGCGTTTCGAAAGGGCGCGAAGCTAGGCTTTGGCAGGGGATAGCGTCAATGACTGCCGATGCCTTGGCTGAGCGCGACGATGCGCGGCAAATTTTTGCCGGGCGCATTGACGTGCTCTATTCGCTGGGCCGGCACTATCTCTCGCTTCCCTTTGCCGTTCTTTGCGTCCCCGCCACCATCCTGGCCGGTCATGGCTTGGGCTTTTTGTCGATCACGCCCCTCATTTTGCAGATGGCGGTGGTGATCGCGGCCGAGCGTCTCACCACGGCCTATCGCCACCGCCCGGCGGATAGCGATCCGCATTACTGGGCCCGCCGCTATACCTGGATTTCCGGAATCGCCGGCGCGGTGTGGGGCGTGGGCGCCTGGTTCTGGTTCGCCTGGGGGTCTTTCCCCGCGGAAGCCTATCTGGCGCTGTCCTATCTGGGCATGACCGCGACCGAGTTCATCGCCCGCGCAGCGTATCGTCCCGCCTATGCGGTGCACACCACGCTGGCCTTGGGGCCGCTGGTGTTGTTGCTGCTGATCCAGGGCGGGCTTTTCCCCGTCATGACCGCCGTGCTGGTGGCGTTCTTCGGCGCTGTCCTGGTCAGCTACGCCCCCGGCGTGAGCAAGCTGATCGACGAAGGCATCGCGCTTCGCAGCGAGAATGCCGAATTGGTGTTCAAACTCCAGAACGAAAAGAACGAAGCCATCCTGGCGCGCGACAGCGCCCAGGCCTCGGCCCTGGCCAAGGCGGCGTTCGTCGCCAATATCAGCCACGAATTGCGCACGCCCATGAACGCGCTTCTGGGCATGGCGCAATTGCTGGAGCGGGCCGACCTCCCCAGGCAACAGGCCGACCACGTCAAGGTGATGCTGGAAGCCGGACGCGGGCTGCAGACGCTGCTCGACGATGTGATCGCGCTCACCCGTGACGACGAAGACGCGCTGGAGGACGAGGATTGCGATCCCATCCAGACCGCACGCGCCGTTACCAGGCTGCTGCAACCGCGCGCCTGGGAGAAGGGCCTGAAGCTGGTGTTCACTTCCGCGTCCGATCTTCCCCGTGTCGCCGCCGATCCCCGCCGCGTGCGCCAGGCCCTGCTCAAGATGGCCGACAACGCCCTCAAATTCACCGAGCATGGCCTGGTGGACATCCGGCTCGATCTCGACCGCGACGAGTTCAACCAGGCAGTGGTGCGTTTTTCGGTCTCCGATACCGGCATGGGTGTTGCGCCCGAAGTGGCGCCTCATCTGTTCAAGCCCTTTTCCCTGGGCGATTCCTCCTACGCCCGCAAGGAACAGGGCGCGGGCCTGGGCCTGGCCGTGGCCAAACGGATCGTGGAGCAGGCGGGCGGCGATGTGGGCTTCGAAAGCACGCGCGGCGATGGCGCCTTGTTCTGGTTCACGCTTCCGGTCTCCGGCCACACCAATGCCTCCGCCCAGCAAGATCCCGCCGCCGACACGCCCGCGGTGCCGCCACACGGCCTCTCTATTCTGATCTCGATCCCCGCCTTCGCCGAGGTGGCGACTTCGCTGGCCGGAATCCTGGAACCGTTCGGCAATCGGGTGGCCATCGCGGCCGGCGCCGCCGAAGCCGCCGCGCGCGCCAGCCAGGAGAAATTCGACGCCATCATCGCCGGCTCGGACGAATCCGATCTTCTGGCCGCGGCGCCGGGGGTCAAGGCGCCCATCGTGGCGATGCTGTTGCGCGGCGACCGGGTCCCCTCGGCCACCGATTGCGTGCTGCGCTGGCCGGTGGTGGGCGACGAATTGTTCCGCGCCCTGAATTCGGTTTCGGTGGAAACGCCTGAAAACCGGGAAAGCGACAATTCAAGTCCCGCCGCCATCGATGCGGTGGCCTTTGCCGCGCTGGAGAAATCTCTGGGCGTGAAAACCCTGATCGAGATTCTGCAATGTTATGTCGTCAATGCCGAGCAGCTCACCGGCGCGCTGTCGCAAGCCTGCGCCGGAGAGAAATGGGACGAAGCGGCACGCCTGGCGCATGACATTGTGGGCGCGGCCGGGGGCATCGGGCTCTCGGCAATGAGCCAGGCGGCGCGGCACTTCGCCCAGGCCAGCCGCGACGGCGAAAGCACGAATGTATTGCGCAATGCCGTGGAGCAGGTCATGGGCGAGCATGCGCGCGCGCGCCAGGCGCTGATCAATCTTTATCCCCAATTGGCGGGCTGATTTTTCCTCCAACTTGGTCCGCGGCTCGCTATAACGACCGCGATGTTTCCCGCCACGCTCTCGGATTTGACCGCGCTTGTCCCGGCGCCACCCGGCGCGGCGGCCTGCGACGGCGAAGGCCATTGCCGCCGCGTGGCGCTCAAGGGCGCGCGCGAGATTTTCCAATCAGGCCGCGCCTTGGTGGCGCACGCCGCCTTTGTGGCGGGGCGGCTGAAATCGCCCGCGGCCAAGCCACTTTACGACGTGCTGGAGTTGTTCGCCTTCATGCGGCCGGGCCGGCCGCTGGTCCCCAGCGCCTTGGGCCTGGCGCGCGCGCTGGGCTTGGAGCTTCCGCGAACGCCGGAAGCCTCGGCGCGCGCCTTGTTCGAGGTGACGCAGCGGCTGTTGGAGGAAGCGCTCAGTCTTTCTTCCGAAGCGAAAGCGCGGCTGGCGCCGCTGGCGGGCACCTTGGCGCGCGCGGGTTGGCGTTGGGGCTCCTTGCTGGAACGCGCGCTGGGCGAAGTGCCGCATGGCTCGCCCATCGCCGGCCTTGAAGCCTGGCGCGGCTTGCCCCAATGGGAAGACGAAGCCTTGCCTGGCACGCCGGGCTCGATGCCCGTCACCACCGATGAAGCGCGCCTTCGGTTGGCCAGATTGGTGGAACGCCCCCGTTCCGAGCAGGAAGCCTATAGCGATGCGGCGACCTACGCGTTCGGGCCGCGCGAGGAATCCGGCGCACCCAGGATCGCGTTGGTGGAGGCGGGCACCGGCACGGGCAAGACATTGGGCTACCTCGCCCCCGCGAGCATCTGGGCCGAGAAGAACGGACCCGGCCTCTGGATCTCCACCTATACCCGCAATCTTCAGCGCCAGATCGTGCAGGAGATCGCCCATCTCTATCCCGATCCCACAGAGCGGGCGGAGAAAGCGGTGGTGCGCAAGGGCCGGGAGAATTATCTCTGCCTGCTCAATTTCGAGGAAGCCGCCAAGCGCACCGCATTAGCGCCCGGCCAGCGCAGCGTGGCGCTGGGCCTGATCGCGCGTTGGATCGGCTCGAACACCGATGGCGATATTTCCGGCGCGGGCTTTCCCGCCTTCCTGGCGGCGTCGCTGCCCTTGAGCGAGATCACCGACCGGCGCGGCGAATGCATCTATGCCGCCTGCCCGCATTACCGCATCTGTTTTATCGAGCGCGCCATCCGCCGCGCCCGGCACGCCCCCATCGTGATCGCCAATCACGCGCTGGTGATCGCCCAGGCCGCGGGCGATTGGCTCGCCACCGACCAGACCAATGACGCGCCCCAGGAGCGGCGGCTGCGTTATGTCTTCGACGAAGGGCATCATCTGTTCGATGCCGCCGATTCCGGTTTCGCCGCGTTGCTTTCGGGCCGGGAGATGGCCGATTTGCGCCGCTGGATTCGTGGGCCAGAGGCGCGCGCCCGCACCCGCATGCGGGGACTGGAAGAACGGCTGAAAGATCTGATCGCCGACCATGAAGAGGCCCAACATGCCTTGGAAGACGCGGTCCAGGCGGCAGGCGCGCTGGCTGGCGAAGGCTGGATGGCGCGGGTAACGGGCGGTGCACCGCGCGGTCCGGGAGAAATCTTCCTGTCGGAAATCTACACCCATGTCCGCGCCCGCAGCGACGACCGCGATGCCTTTTACACGCTGGAAGCGGAGCCGCAGCCCTTGGGCGCCGAGACGTTGCGTGCGGTGACCGAGTTAACGCGAGCGCTGAAGCGGATCGCCGAACCCTTGGCCCGGCTGGCGAAATTGCTGCGCCAGGCGATGGACGAAAAAAGCGCGACACTCGAGCCCTCTACCCGCGCCCGATTGGAAGCGGCGGCGCGCGGCCTCGACCGGCGTGCCCGTCTGGTGCTGCCCGCCTGGACGCAAATGCTGGAGACGCTGGAGACGGGCGAAATCAGCGATGACTTCACCGACTGGTTCGAGATCAGCCGCGAGGAAGGCCGTGATGCCGATATCGGCTTCGAACGCCACTGGATCGATCCCACCATTCCGCTCGCCGCGGAAATACTGGAGCCTGCCCATGGCGCGCTGATCACCTCGGCCACCTTGCGCGACGCCAGCGCCGAAGACCAGGACTGGAAAAGCGCCGAAGTCCGCACCGGCGCGCTGCATCTGCCGCAACCGCCACGCCGCGCCAGTTTCGGTTCACCCTTCCGCTATGACCGGCAAGCCCGCATCTTCATCGTCAAAGATGTGGCGCGCCGGGATCGCGATCACCTGGCGGCGGCGATGCGCGAATTGTTTCTTGCTGCGGGCGGCGGCGCGCTGGGCCTTTTCACCGCCGTCAAAGCCTTGCGTGATACCGAAGCGCGCATCGCCCAGCCTTTGGCCGATGCGGGGATTTCGCTTTACGCCCAGCACGTGGACCGGCTGGACACGGGCGCGCTGGTCGATCTCTTCCGCGCCGAGGAGAATGCCTGCCTCTTGGGCACCGATGCGTTGCGTGATGGCGTGGATGTGCCAGGCCGCTCGCTTCGGCTGGTGGTGTTCGACAAAGTGCCCTGGCCCAAGCCCACCATCCTGCACAAGGCGCGGCGCGCCCGCTTCGGCCGCTCTTATGACGATCTCCTCACTCGGTTCCGCCTCAAACAGGCCTTCGGCCGGCTGATCCGGGGACCGGAAGATAAGGGTTGTTTCGTGATCCTGGAGGGGGCCACGCCCTCCCGCCTTTTGGCGGCCTTTCCCGAAGCCGCTCCCATCAAACGTTGCGGATTGGCTGAGGCGATTGGGGATATCCGCGGTTTCCTGGCCTGATGGCGCTCCGCGACCCACCGATTATTTTGGCCAAGGCTTGAAGTGCTTGGCGAGCGCAACGCCCTGGCCCTGGTAATTTGATGCAATGCCGCTTCCGTAAACCTTGTCAGTTGGCCCGCTCGCCAGCCTACTGTAATTCAGCCAACCAACGGTTTGTCCATGCTCCAGCATGAACGAGACGCCATATGAGCGGACCTCCAACACGGCCCGGCTGCCGCCGGCGCCGCCGTCCCACCCGAAGCCAGGATCAAAGAAACCCGCGTAGTGCACTCTGAATTCGCCAGATGCGGCGTCATACGGCACCATCTCCGCTGCGAGATTTGGCGGCACTCCGACTTCTTCGCGGGTCGCCAGGATGTAAAATTCCCCGCGATCGAGGTAGAGCCGATCGTTGTCTGGATCTATCTTTTCCCAAAACTCGCGAGGGTCGTAGAAAGCAACTTTATCTACATTGATCGTGTTTGTTGTTTTCTTTGCTTTATAGCCGACGATGCCATTGTCGCCCCGCAAATCAACCGTCACGGGCACCAGATTGCTGCGTAGCGACGGCAGCTTGCCAACGGGAGGCAGCTTAATAAGTTGCCCCTTCTCGTAGAGGTCTTGAAGACCGCCAGTTGCACTCCTGATCGGTACGCCGGGCGATTCTCCACGGTGGAAACGCAGTTGATTGAGCCGCGAGCCTTGCTTGACCACGATGCTGAACGCTTGTGGCGCCACTTCAAGATAGAGCGGCCCTTCGTATTTTCGATCAACCTGGTCAAATGCAGTGCCTCTGTCGGTTATGAGGCGCACCAAAACATCAAGCCTGCCAGTTGAACTCTTCGGGTTAGCTTTCCCGACCAGTCCGTTGGTAAGTTTGACCCGCTCCAACAGCTCAACAACATAGACGATGCCCTTCTCGAACACCGCGCCCTCAGTAAGGTCGATCTCCGGTAAATCATCCGAATTCTTAACGCGATCCATGACCGTGGCGTCCACGCCCGGAAGAAAACTGGCACGCACGCGCCAAGCGCGACGTCCGAGGCGCAGGTCGATGCTGGCTGGCTGAAATTGATCTGGCGTGATCTCAACATGCGAAACAATCTGGCCCTCGCGGACCATTTGGCGCAGCCCCTGAAACGAGAGCACGCCATTCTTGTCGGGGTATTCGACGACGGTCCCAGAAGGGGTTTTTTCGTCCATGGCAAACAGTTCTGACGCTCTGTCGATCTCGTTCATGTTAAACCACCAGTGCCGTACATCGGATGCCGGCCGGCGCCAACTTTTGTTGGGTTTTCCAGGGTCTGCAAGCCAAATTGACCCCACAAATGGCTCACCGGCTTGCTGGACTGGCGACCTTCCAACACCATGGAATCCACGCCGTAACTGATGTCATGCACATTCCCACAGGCTTGTGGACAAAGGCGTTGTGGGGCGATTCGGCGGCGACCCTCCAGAGCAATGGCAAGGAAACGACGTGCTGGTCTTCAAAACCGATGAGTTCCCGGGACGCCGTACTGGACGCGCACTTGCGCGAAGCCCCCTCATTCTGGAACATGGCCAGATCGTGGGGAGACTGGTGTTCGAGCGCCTCACCAATCCTCCGCCCGAGGCGTATGGCGCCGGCCTAGGCTCCAATTACCAGGGACAAGATTTGAAGCTTTCCAAACATTTCCGCACGCCTTGAGGCGCCGGTGAAATTCGTCTGTGGACGGAGGGGCGGATTTGTTGCCGAAAATCCACATAGCTTTGGCAAAAGCGCGACGGGGCCTCGCTACCCCGTTGCGTCGCGCCTCTCATCCGGCACAGTAGCGTCACTCACGGATGGACGGTTTGGGGAAACCCCGTGGGGAATTGATCTCGATAAGTATGGGGAATCGAGTCAAGGGTCCGACTTGAAGGGGGCAGAGTGAGGCGGCTACGGCGCGAAAGCAGCCGGCCGCCTCACGGTTTTTTGGGCCTTCAGGTTTTTTGGGTTGTTGGGGCGGCTCGGGCATTATCGCCTCATGATCCTTCAGACCGAAAGGCTGCGCCTCGCGCCCCTCCAATTGAGCGATGCGCCTGCCTTGCTTGCGATCCTGCGCGATGAAGAGGCCATGGCGTTCTGGCACCGGCCGGCGATCGCCCGCGCCGCCACCGGATCGGAGATCATTGCCGCCCAACTCGCCGCCATGGCGGACGGTCAATTCCTCTATTGGACGGTATGGCGAGATGGCGACGCCATCGGCAGCGTGGATTTGAGCGCGCTGGATTTCGGCCATTTGCGGGGCGAAGTGGGCTTCCTGTTTCGCCGCGACCAGTGGGGGCTTGGGCTCGCCCGTGAGGCGATGGCGGCGCTGATCGCCCATGCCTTCGGCTGCCTCAAGCTGGAGCGGCTTGAAGCGCGCATCCATGCCGGCAACCGGCGCGCCAAGAAGCTGGTGATGGCGTCAGGCTTTCAGCCGGAAGGCCGTCTGCGCGGGTATCTGTTGCGCGACAGCGCCCGTCACGATGTCGATGTCTTCGGCCTTCTGAACAAATCTATTGCGAAGAATGGCGCGTAATAGATCGCGATCGACAGAAAGCAGATCAAGACCAATTCGCCGATATACCAGGGCCAGGGCGCGAGCAAGGTCAGCAGGCTCACATGGCCGCCCTTGTCATGCAGATAGCCGTAATTGGCGGACAGCATGTAATCGGCGGCGCCCGCCACCACGGGATAGGCGAGACTCGCCCCGATCACGCGCGGCAGCGACGCCGGCACCGGCCGCATCGCGGTGCCCAAAGTGAGATAAAGCAGTGAGGCGATGATGCCCGCATGATTGGCCATGAAGAGAAGAAACCGCACGTCGGGAAAGCCATAAGCCAGGTCGGGCGTGAGCAATCCCTGCAACGTGCCGCTCAGGCCCCAGAAATAGCCCAGCTCATAGGCGAACTGGTTCTCTGACAAGAGCGCGATGATCAACGCGGCCTCAGCCCAGTCGCAAAGGCTGAGCGGGAGCGCATTGCTCCAGTCGAACCAGCCTCGCGCCCAGAACACCAGATAGAAGGTGATCCATTCGCCCAAAAGCAACGCCGCCAGAAGCCAGCGCACCATGCGGTCGCGCGTGGGCCGGCCCCGCGTGACGGCGCCCGCGCCCAGCGGGAACAGAAAGGCCAGCGCCAATGCGCCCAGATGCGCCGGCCCGAACAGGACGAAGGGTGGGCCCAAACCTATTGCGGCAGGTGCAGGGTCATCAACACCAGTGCCGGCGCCTCGACCGCCGTGATCTGGTGCGGCGTGCCGTGGGGGACGATGAGAAAATCGCCTTTGGCAACTTTCTGGTCGGTACCGCCGCTGATCTTGTCGGCGGCCTGGTTGGTGGGGTTGGTGCGGGTGCCGTTCACCAACTGCCCGCCCAGCGTGATGGTGCCCGCGCCCTCGATCACATACATCATTTCGTCTTCGGTATCGTGGACAGCGGCGGGCCCGGGTATCGGCCGGTATTCCAGATTGGCGCGATAGGGTGCGAGGGAGAGGATGGGTTCGCTCGTGGTGGGGGCGTTGCCTTTGCGGTCCGCCTTGGCCTTGGCGATCAGTTGCTGGACTTCCGCCGACGAGGTGAATGTCTTCATCATCGGCATGGTGTTTTGTGCGGCGGCAGGCAGCACAAGAGCGGCGGTGACGAGCAGCGATAAAATGGTGCGCATGAAAATCCCCCTTTTCCGGTGAATGTCGTGGCATCCTATCACGAAGCAGCGCCGATCAGGCCCAGATGATCAGGCGATGTGCGCGCCCAGGAGCCCAGCCAGGATCACGCTGGAGCCCGCCACCCCCAGGCCGATCAATGTCCATGCGGCGCGGGTTGCCCCCCGCTCGGCCACGCCATGTTCCAGCATCACCATCCTGAGGCCGCAGGCGACATGGGTGACGATGGCAATGGGACCTACCCAGTAATGGCCGACCAGCGAAAAGCTCGAAAGGTGGAACAAGAGTCCCTTGTCGTCACTGGTAAGCCAATTCCAGTTGGTGTCGGTGCCGGCGCCCCGCGCCGAGAACACCGCCGTCATATGTCCCAGGAAATAGCAGCCCACATAAATGCCGGTCATGGTCTGCAAAGTGCCGAAGAAGTCGCCGGCGCGGTTGAGCCTGCGCCGCACCAGGATGAAGCCGCTCATGATCTGGAAGGCGATCAGTGTGATGAGCAGCGGCTCGATCACGGCGTTGCGATAGACTAGCCGGACCAGCTTCATCACCCCGATATGATCGGCGCCGCTGACGAAGCCGGTAAGGTGATTGCCCAGATGCGGCACGATGAACAGGACCAGGATTGCCAGCGCCGAAATGCCATGGGCCACCGCCAACCTGCGGCTGGAGACAATCAACGCAGGCTGCGGCCCTTCCTGCGCCAGCCAGGTGACGGCCATCAGGGCCAGCCAGAACAGGGGCCAACCATAGGCGAGCACGCCCCGGGCGTGAAAAAGACCCACGACATTGCCGAACGCGACCAGAAGGGTGGGAACGGCAAAGGCCAGATGGGCAAGAAGGCGGGCGGCGATTTGGCCGGGGCCGGCACGCCCCAATGACAGGGCGCGGGCGAACGCGATCCCCATCACCGCCAAGGCACACGCCAGAATAGCCAGGACCGTGACCGTAATGGCGAATGGACTGGGGGGAATGCTCACTTGGAAAACGCGCAGCAACCCCGAGATGGCAGACAACAGGAAAGGATAGGCGATCGCCGCAAGCCCCGGAAGAACAAAGCTAAAGACGCGCGATCCGCTTGCCAGGGCCGAGTCCTTTGCTCCGTCATCCAGCACAATTGTGCTCATGAGCGTCTCCCGAACGGTTTGGCCCGAGCCTAAGGGCCTGTCGCACGAGCGCGCAAGCGAGCCGGCATACCCTTCGCACCAAGGTTAAAGTGCACTGCAACATGAGCCAAAATGGCTCGGTTTCCTCAAGGAACCGGGCCGTTATATTTCACACCGAGGGCAAGGTTTTATTGACTTCCAGCCTGCCCGGACGGAAGCTCCCGCCCGCACTTTAAAGAGTCATCTGGGGGATACTGAAGGAGCGTGATTTCCTTCTCATCCTCCGTGCGCGGCCAACAACTGGGAGGGCTTACTTTGGAAAGGGAAACAAAAATGGGACACGACCGCAGGTCGTTTCTGAGAAATGCGGGTTTGGGAGGCGGCGTGCTGGCTCTTGGACCTTTGGCGGCTTCGCTTTCGTCGAGCGGTGCCGCGGCGGCAACCGCGGGCGGGAATGATTTCGACAACATCGCCAACCGCGTCGGCCATGACAGCGTGAAGTGGGATGGCGGACTGCGCAGCGAGAAGCTTGATCATCTCGTCGCCGGCATGGGCATCGCCGACATGGACTTCAAATGCGCGCCCGCGATCAGCGCGGCCCTGCGCAAGGCGACCCAATATGACAATTGGGGCTATATCGACATGGGGCAACCCGGCCGCAAAGCGTGGCTGCAGAGCATCGTCGACTGGAACCATAAGCGTTACGGCATCACCGCCATGAATGTCGGCAACATGGGCATCCTCACGGGCGTTCATGCCGGTATCCTGGCCACCATGCGCGCCTACACCAAGCCCGGTGACAAGGTGCTCCTGGCGACGCCGATCTATAACGGCTTCTATGGCGACATCCGCGCCACCAAGACGGTGGCGAATGAAAGCCTGATGAAGTTCGTGAATGGCCGGTGGGAAATCGATTGGGACGACCTGGAGAAGAAGGCTTCCGATCCGGGCACGAAAGTCTCGATCTTCTGCAATCCGCAGAACCCGGTGGGCCGCAACTGGTCGCGCGATGAAGTCACCCGCTACGCCCAGATCTGCCTCAAGCACAATGTGCTGATGCTCTCGGACGAAATCCATTGCGATTTCATGTCCAAGGGTCAGAAGTACACGCCGGTCAGCACCCTGTCCGACCCCAAGCTGGTGAACAACTCGATCACCTACAAGTCGGTCAGCAAGTCGTTCTCGCTGGCAGGCCAGAAATGCGCCTGGTTCTTCACCACCAATCCGGAAGTGTTCAAGCAGACGGCGTTCTACAATCACGCCGATCTCAACACGCTCGGCATGGTCTCCGCGGAAGCGGCCTATGCCGGCGGTGAAGGTTGGCTGAATGATTGCATCGCCTATATCAGCGACAATCATGACTTCGCCAATGCCTACATCAAGAAGAACATTCCGATGATCAAGGTGGGCAACGCGCCGGAAGGCACCTACTTGCAATGGATCGACGTCTCCGCCATCGCCGACAAGATCGGCGCCAAGAGGATGGCGGACGAAGCCAATCAGAAGGCGAAAGACGCGGCCGCCAAGATGGGCACCGATTATTCGGGCCGTCAGGCGATGGAAGCACGCCGTGAACAGACGCCGGAAGACATGGTCCAGCATTGGATGGCGCAGAATGCCTATGTGCAATTGAACGCCGGCTCCAGCTACGGCTTGGGCGGCGCCAATCACATGCGCATGAACATTGCCACGTCGCGCAAGGTCTTGAAGGCCGCGCTCGACAGCATGGCCGCCGCGACCAAGAAGATCTCGGCTTAAGATCATTCGCGAGGCTCCACGGGGCCTCGCGTCTCTCTCCTATCGCCGGCCCAGGCCAACGGTCTGGGCCGGTTTCTTTTTGCGGCCTTCTTCTCGCTCGGTGCGCGGGAACCTTTGCCTGCGTGTGAATTTTTTCTCAGGAAAAGGAAAACTCCGTCGCGCCACGTCTAGAAAATCGCAGCGCGCGTGAACCTCCGAACATGAATCATTCCCCGCGCGCAAAGGACGCGCGTCCGCGCGGAGATTACAGTTCCGTTCGGAACCAGCCCACGTCGTTGACTCCTTGACGTTGGGGAAGGAAGCTTTTCTCGCAACGATCCGACTTCGACGGACGGGCCTTCCCGAACCCTTCCAGCGTGGCCGCAAAATGAGTGGAGGATACCCTTGGAACAGAACGTGAATGGTGGCTTTGACCGCCGCTCCTTTTTGAGAAATACGGGCTTTGGCGGCGGCGTCTTCGCGCTGGGACCGCTGGCCGCGTCGCTTGCGGCCAGCGGCGAGGCATCGGCTGCGCCGATGCAAGGCGACTACAGTACGGATTTCGACAAGCCCTATAACCGCCTCGGCTTCGGCGACGTGAAATGGGACGGTGCGCTGCGCACCGAGCACATCAATCATCTGGTTGCCGGCATGGGCATCGCCGATATGGACTTTGAATGCCCGGCTGTGATTACCGACGCGTTGGCCAAGCGCATCCAGCACCATAATTGGGGCTATTTGGACATGAATTCGCCGGGCCCGATGGCATTCAAACAGGGTCTGATCGACTGGAACAGGAAGCGCTACGGCATCAATGTCATCAACCACCAGAATCTGGGCATCACCACCGGCGTCCATGCCGGGCTTCTCGCTTGCCTCAGGGCGCACACCACGCCGGGTGACCGGGTGCTGCTCGCGACCCCGATCTACAACGGCTTCTATGGCGACATCAGGAATTCGCGCACCGTCAAGAATGAAAGCCTGATGCACTGGGTCAATGGCCGCTACGAAATCGACTGGGACGATTTCGAGAAAAAGGCCCAATTGCCGCGCACCAAGGTCTCGATTCTCTGCAACCCGCAGAATCCGGTTGGACGGGTGTGGAGCAAGGAGGAGCTCACCCGCTATGGCCAGATCTGCCTCAAGCACAATGTGCTGGTGATGTCCGACGAGATTCATTGCGACTTCGTGAGCAAGGGGCAGAAATACACGCCTTTCGCCAATCTCGACGACAAGAAGGTCGTGGCCAACAGCATCACCTTCAAATCGGGCAGCAAATCCTTCTCGCTGTCGGGACAAATGTGCGCCTGGTACTTCTCGACCAACCCCCAAGTGTTCGCGGCGACCTCGTTCGAGAACCATCCCGACTTGAACATTCTGGGCATGCATGCCGAACAGGCGGCGTATGCCGGAGGCGAGCCTTGGCTCAACCAATTGGTGAACTATATCGACGGCAACCTCGAATACGCCCACAATTACATCAAGAACAACATTCCGATGATCAAGGTCGGCAACAAGCCGGAAGGGACCTATCTGATGTGGGCGGACATCGGCCAGGTGATTGACAAGATCGGCGCCAAGAAGTCGGCGGACGACGCCAATGAAGAAGCCGCCCGCGCAGCCAAGAACATGAAGCTCGGGACCGACTATGCGGGCAACCAGGCGATGGTGGCCCGCACAGAGGTGACGCCCTCCATGATCGCGGAGCACTGGTTCGCCAAAAATGCGTTCGTGAAGTTTAATGCCGGTTCGAGCTATGGACTGGGCGGAGAGAATTACATGCGGATCAACGTTGCCACCGCCCGCCCAACCCTCAAGGCCGGGCTCGACAGTGTGGCGAGCGCTCTGAAGAAGATCTCGGCCTGAACAGACTTGTCGGCCCGCCTTTTTCGCCGGCCTCGCTCTTGCGGGGCCGGTTTTTTCTGCGACGCAAGCGCGCAGTTGTCACATGCGGTGAGAATCTGCCCATGAAACCGTACGGCTGCGGAAGGTTGCGCGGGCTAAATGATTGTTCCGCGCTGTTCCATGATTGCCAGTGTCAACTGCATTTCATTGACTCGTTGCCCGATGCGGCGGGAAGCTTTTCGCGCACCTGGGATTGGTCTTTGGCCCGCGCGTCCACGAAAAGTTGCGGCCGATCTCCATCTCCTCATGTGCGTGAAACATCATGGGAGACTTAGCCTTGGAACAAAACCCGACAAACGGTCACGACCGGCGATCGTTTTTGAAGAATGCGGGCCTGAGCGGCGGTGTCTTGGCGCTCGGTCCCTTGGCGGCATCGCTGGCCAGCGGCAGCGAAGCGTCGGCGGCGCCGATGCCAACGACGATGGGAGGCGGCAAATATGATTTCGACACGCCGTACAACCGTCTCGGCTTCGACGATGTGAAGTGGGACGGGGCGGTCCGCACCGAGCATATGAGCAAGATCGTGGCCGGGCTGGGCATCGCCGACATGGATTTCCGCTGCTATCCCGGCATCACCGAAGCGCTGAGGAAGCGCATCGGCCACGAGAATTGGGGCTATCTCGACATGGGCTCGCCCGGGCCGATGGCGTTCAAGCAGAACCTCATCAACTGGAACCACAAGCGCTATGGCATCACGGCGATGACCATGGACAATACCGGCATCACCACGGGTGTGCATGCCGGCATCATGGCCACCCTGCGCGCCTACACCAGGCCCGGTGACAAGGTGCTGATGGCGACGCCGATCTATAACGGCTTCTATTACGACATCATGGGCTCGAAGCTGATCGCCAATGAGAGCCTGATGCACTGGGCCAATGGCCGCTACGAGATCGACTGGAACGATTTCGAGCGCCGCGCCGCCATGCCCGGCACCAAGGTCTCGATCCTCTGCAATCCGCTGAACCCGGGTGGGCGCGCCTGGACCAAGGACGAACTGCATCGCTATGGCGAGATCTGCCTCAAGCACAACGTCAAGGTGCTGGCGGACGAGATCCATTGCGATTTCATCACCCACGGCAACAAATACACGCCGTTCAGCACGCTCGACGACAAGGCGATCGTGGCCAACAGCATCACCTTCAAGTCGGGCAGCAAGTCTTTCTCGCTGCCGGCGATGAAATGCGCCTGGTTCTTCACCACCAATCCCGAGATGTTCAAGGACGTCTCGTTCTGGAACCGCGCCGATCTCACCACGCTGGGCATGATCGCCGAACAGGCGGCCTATGCCGGCGGCGAGCCATGGCTCAACCAGTGCGTGGACTATATCGACGGCAACCAGGCTTTTGTGAACGACTACATCAAGAAGAACATCCCCTTGATCAAGGTCGGCAACAAGCCGGAAGGCACATATCTGGCATGGCTCGACATCTCCGGCGTCGCCGCGAAAATCGACGCGCCGAAGCTTGCGGCGGAGGAAAATAAAAAGCCGCAGCCGATCAGCTTCCTCACCGGCAAGACCACCATCGTCACGCCCGAGGACATGACCCAGCACTGGTTCGCCAAGAACGCCTATGTGGCGGTCGAGGCGGGCACCTCGTTCGGCAAGGGTGGCGAGGGCCATGTGCGCTTCAACACCGCAACCTCCCGGCGCACGCTGAAGGCGGCGCTGGACAGCATGGCGACCGCGACCAAGAACCTGGCATAAAGGCTCTCCATGCGGCTTGAAAAGGCCGGCTGACTTCGACAACCGGTCCAGGGCCTGACCCTTGGACCGGTTTTTCTTTGGTCGCACTTCGGCTTCCGCGCCTTCCGGGAACTGGCTATAGTCGGTCCCGCGCCATGGAGTGATCTTGGGCGCGCCAAATTCCAGATTCACTCGGAGGGAGTTTCAATCATGAGAAAGTTGTTGGCTTGCACGATCCTTCTGGCAGGCCTGCTCGGTCTGTCCGGTGTGGCGATGGCGCAGGACTTGCCGATTCCCGGCGTCGCGCCGGCCAAGGACCAGCCCGGCGCGCACGAATATCCGGATCCCAAGCTCACGTATAAGATCGTGTTCGATCTGGCGGACGGCCCCGCCAGCCCCGACAAGGTCAATCCGGGCCTGCAGGGTGTGGCGGAATTCATCAACACCCTGGCCAAATATGGCGTGCCGGCCGATCACCGCATCATCGCCGTGGTGTTCCACCAGAAGAGCACGCCGGCGATCCTGGTCAATGACGAGTACCGCAAGCGCTACAACACCGATAATCCCGACATCCAACTGGTACAGGCGATGAAGAAAGCGGGCGTGGATTTCCGCGTCTGCGGCCAGGCGGTCTTGGGCAACCACATCGATCCCAAGACCATCCAGCCGGAAATCGAGCTGGATCTGTGGGCCGGCATCACCATTCCCAATCTGATGATGCGGGGCTATCAGCATCTCGGCGGTTAATTGATTGGCGGGTCGCGCGCATGCGACCCGCCAATTGCCGTCTGGTGAAGCCGTGTGTTAAAGCAGCGGCAACTGGCGGGTGTAGTTCAATGGTAGAACGGCAGCTTCCCAAGCTGCATACGTGGGTTCGATTCCCATCACCCGCTCCAGTCCTCTTTTCCGTCCCCGTCGAACCCTCGTATTTTTGATGCCGCAATGCGGGCGCATTGCGGCATGGTTCGATTCCCTTCACCCGCTCCAACACTTCCACACTCCGCCGATTGACGCGGCTCCCCGCATGCGCGGGGATGGCAGCTTTTCCAGGCTCGCTCCGCTCGCGCAAGAAAAGTTAGCCTCTTCGCCCGCTCCAGTTTTTTAGCGATTGGTTGCACATGGCTTCACCGCCGGTCCAGCCCCTCGCTCAAGCTCGCGGCGTTCGAAGACCGGAACTGGCAGGGGTTTGGTCCGTTGTCTTTGCAGCGCATCCACTGCGCCCCCTCAATCAGATTTGGTGTCCATCCCTCCAGCCGCCGGCTGCAGGCCCAAGTTGGAGCACGACCATGAAATCAGACGACCGCAAAGACTATGACAGCGTGGTTTCGAGTTGGGAAAATGAAGGCGGCGCGCCTGCAGCCCTGCCGAACGCCGAACTAAAGGAAGAACCTGGACCCCGCCATCCAAAGAACCGAGCCGTGATCCCTCGTGATGCCCCCAATACTTCCGCGGCGCCGGTTGGCGGCCGGGTCAAACCCTCGACGGGAAAATTAAAGGGCAAGTCGGCGCTATCAAAGGGCCTCATCCGTTCGGAGCGCTTGCTGGGCACATTGCATTTATCCCCTCTTGTCTGGCCGCGCTGACGATATGGGCTATATCCGTTTACAGGCCGGGGCGCTGCTATTTGCGTGCTTCACAGCGAGCGCAGCCGCAGCGGCGGGCGCGGCGGGCGCGGACGACCAAGGGTGGGGCGGGGCGGGCTGGTATATCACTGGCTCCGCGCGGCCGGCACCCGCGTCCGCCGCCGCACCTGACTATGTCCTGCTCGAAGGACCACACCAACTTCAGAGCGATTGCCTGCAAGTATATGA
>DATNFZ010000100.1:0-10094 GCA_035606155.1 Rhizomicrobium sp.
GAAGCCCACAAAGATGGTGCGGGAAATCTGATCCTTCATCGCTTCGAATGCGGCGTCGGCCAGCGCGATGGGATCGGGGGAAGCCGGATCGGTCGAGGACTTCAATTCCACCATCAGCAGGAATGATTGCGGCAGGCCCGCGACTTCCGCCAGTGATGGGATGCGGGCGCCGTCTTCAGGCACCAGCAGCGGATGCGTCCGGGCATAATCGCTGCCGGGATTGGCGCGGGAGAGGTCGAAGCGCCGCAACTGCTCGAAGCTGATATCCTTGATGCGTGGGCCCTCGCCTTTCAGCCAGGCGCCGTCTTCACGGGTCAGTGCCGGATTGAGACGATAGTCATGATGCACCACCGCCACCCCATCGGCGGAAAGCTGAACGTCCAGCTCCGCACCATCCGCGCCCAGCGCGACAGCGCTACGAAACGCCGCCATGGTATTTTCAGGCCTGAGCGCGGCCCCGCCGCGATGCGCGATGTTCAAGGGCTTCATCACCGACACGGTAATCATCGCTGGATCACCGTCAATGCATGACGGCTCTGCGCCTATATGTCACCCGAATCCGCTAAAAGAGCCCATGGACACCAGTGTGGAAGTCACAGACCCCGGACCCCGCGTCACGGGCCACAACCTCGCCGCCTGGACTGCGGAGGCGCGGGAGCTGTTGCGCTTGGGCGTCCCGATGGCGGCGACCCAGCTTGCCCAGATGATCATCCTGGCCACCGACACGGTGATGCTGGGTCATTTCAGCAAGGAAGCGCTGGCGGCGGGCGCGATCGGCAACACGGTGTTCTTCTTCATCTGGCTGATGGGCACGGGTCCCGTTTCCGCCGTCTCGCCCATGATCGCCCATGTGGTGGGCAAACATTCCGCTTCCGCCAAGCCCCGCGATCGCCGAGAAGTTCGCGCGGTGGCGCGGATGGGGCTGTGGTCGGTGGCGCTGATGTCGCCGCCTCTGCTGATGGTGCTGTTCTTTACCCGGCCCGTGCTTCTCTTTCTGCATCAGGAGCCTGGGCTGGCGGCGGACGCGGGACGTTACACCGCGGCGCTGGCCTTCGGCCTGCCGTGCTCGCTGGCGTTCCAGGTGCTGCGCAATTTCTCCACTTCGCTCAGCCGGCCCACCCAACCCATGGTGGTGATGGGATTGGCCATCCTGTTCAACGCGCTGGGTGACTACACCCTGATCTTCGGCCATTTCGGTTTTCCCCGTCTGGGCTTGGTGGGGGCGGGCGTTTCCAGCGCCTTGTCCAATCTATTCACCCTGGTGGTGATGGCGCTGATCGCGCTGACGACGCCCGCGTTGAAGCAATACCATCTGCTGCATCGCTTCTTTCGCCCGCATTGGCGCTCGCTGACCGAATTGTTTCATCTGGGCGTGCCCATCGGCATCACCATGTTGTTCGAAGTGGCGCTGTTCAACGCCGCCACTTTGGCGATGGGCACGTTCGGGATCGCGCCGCTTGCCGCGCACCAGATCGCCATCACCATTCCCTCGCTCACTTTCATGATCCCCCTGGGCATTGGCCTTGCCGCCACGGTGCGGGTGGGGCTGGCGGCGGGCGCGGGCGACATTTATGGCGCGCGGCGCGCCGGGCTTACGGCGATGGGGATGGGCGCGCTGTTCATGCTCACCATGGCGCTGTTGCTGCTTTTCTTTCCGCGAACCATCGCCACATTGTGGTTGCCCGATACCGGCGCCAACCGCGACGTGCTGGCGCTGGCAGTGCTGTTCCTGCACGTCGCCGCCGCCTTTCAGCTGATGGACGGGCTTCAGGTCACGGCCTCGATGAGTTTGCGCGGACTCAAGGATGCGCGCGGACCGATGTGGCTGGCGGGTGCGTCCTATTGGCTGGCGGGCGCGCCCATGTGCGCGTTGTTGGGCTTCGGCCTGCACATGCAAGGCTTGGGCGTCTGGCTGGGCCTCGCGTTCGGCCTCACAATTGCCGCGGTGCTGCTGGTGAGCCGCTTCTTCTGGCTTTCAAAAAAGCCCGCGCCAGCGCCATAAAAGCGCCACCACCAACACCGCCAGAAGCGCGATCAGCGCCACGCGGGCGGGCCGGCCCTTGCGCTCCTGCTCGCGGGCAATCTCGCGCGCGGTGTCGGGATGCAGCCTGACGCCCCCTTCCGCCACCATCTGCGACAATTGTTCGGCATTCTTCACCAATTGCGGCAGGTCTTCGGCCAGCTTTCCCAGCGCGCTCACCCCTTCGGCGGCGCGCGCCAGCCGCGCTTCGGGACCCAGATTGTTCGAGACCCATTGCTCGGCCACCGGCCGCGCCGCTTCCCAGATGTCGAAATCGGGATCGAGGCTTCTGGCCACGCCTTCCACCACCACCATGGTCTTTTGCATCAGCACCAGTTGCGGCTGGGCCTGCATATCGAAGCGGCGCGTGGTCTCGAACAATTGCGCCAGGAGCCGGGCGATGGAGACGTCGCGGGCGCTCTTGCCGAAGATGGGCTCGCCGATGGCGCGCAGGGCCTGGGCAAAGGTCTCGACCGGATGCTGGGGCGGGACAAAGGCGAAATCGTAATGCAACTGCGCCACGCGGGCATAATCGCGGGCCAGGAATCCCGCCAGGGTGCCCGCCATGAAGCGGCGCATGCCGGAATCCAGCCGCCCCATGATACCGAAATCCACCGCCACCAACCGGGCGTGCCTGTCCAGGAACAGATTGCCGGGATGCATATCGGCGTGGAAAAAACCGTCGCGTAGCGCCTGGGTGAGAAAACTGCGTACCAGAGTGAGCGCCACGCGCTTGGGATCGTAACCGGCGGCGCGCAACAGTTCGGGATCGCGGATCGGTGTGCCTTCGATCCATTCGCCGGTGAGCACCCGGGCCGAGGTGCGGGCCCAGTCCACATGCGGCACGCGAAATTCGGCATCGCCGCGGGTGCGGTCGTACAATTCCGACGCCGCCGCCGCTTCCATGCGCAGATCCAGTTCCAGCGCCACCGAGGCGGACAAGGTTTCGACCAGGGCGACAAAGCGCAGCCGCCGCGCCTCGCTGGAAAGCCGTTCGGCGACGCGCGCGAACAGGCCCAGCGCCCGCAAATCGCGCGCGAACAAAATTTCGATCCCGGGGCGCAGCACCTTCACCGCCGCTTCCACGCCTTCGGACGTGGTGGCGCGATGCACCTGGGCGATGGAAGCCGCCGCCACCGGCGCGCCGAACCAGGAGAACAGACTTTCCACCGGCTGCCTGAAGCTCTGGACAATGACCTTGCGCGCAGCCTCTTCCGAGAAAGGCGGCAGACGGTCCTGCAGATGTTCCAGCGCCGCCGCCACCTCCTCGCTCACGATGTCGGGGCGGGTCGCCAGCATCTGCCCCAGTTTGATGTAGGCGGGGCCCAGACACTCCAGCGTGGCTGCCAGGCGGGGCCCTGCATCCGCGCGGCGCTTGTGGAAATCCCACAACCGGGGCGCCAACACCCAGGCGGCGTGCATCAGGCGCAGAAAACTCCCGATCACCCCCATCAGAGCCGCCAGGCCGAATGCATGGCGACGATACCGCCCGAGAGCGGCCGCACTTTCACCTGGCCGAGGCCGGCGTCCGCGATCATGGCGGCGAATGTCTCGCGCGAGGGAAAGCGGCGGATGCTTTCGGCGAGATAGCGGTAGGATTCTGCATCGCCTGCCGCCCAATCACCCATCTTTGGCAAGAGATTGAAGGAGTAGGCGTCATAGATTTTGTCCAGCCCGGGCACATCGACCTGGGAGAACTCCAGGCAGAGAAACCGCCCGCCCGGCTTCAAGACCCGCCGCGCTTCGGTGAGCGCGCGGTCGATATGGGTGACGTTGCGGATGCCGAAAGCAATGGTGTAGCCGTCGAACTCGGCGTCCGGAAACGGCAATTTCTCGGCGTCGCCGCACACCCATTCGATCGTGTCTTCGCGTTTGGCCTCGGCGCGGCGCTTGCCCTCGCTCAGCATGTCGGCATTGATGTCGCACACGATCACTTTCGCCGCGTCGCCGCGCGCCCGCGTCAAGGCGGTGATGCGGGTGGCGATGTCGCCGGTACCGCCAGCCACGTCCAGCGCGCGCCAGTTGGGCTGCGGGTTGAGCCATTCCACCATCGCATCCTTCCAGATGCGATGGATGCCGCCCGACATCAGATCGTTCATCAAATCGTAGCGCGAGGCGACGGAGGAAAAGACCTCGCGCACCAGGCCTACTTTCTCGCCTTCGGGCACGTCGCGGAAACCGAAGCTGGCGGTCGGGTCGGGCTTGGCGGTCATGGCTCTATCCTACCCGAAGCTGATTGCCTTGGGCGCGGCGGGATGACAAGAGACTTAAATGCCTGAATTGCCCGAAGTCGAAACCGTCCGCCTGGGCCTGAGGCCCGCCCTGGAGGGCTATACCATCCTGGAAGCTCAAACCAGGCGGGGCGATCTGCGCGTGCCCTTTCCGCCCCGTTTCACCCAGCGGCTCACGGGCCGCAAGGTGAAACGCCTCGCCCGCCGTGCCAAATACATCATCGCCGAACTCGACAGCGGCGAGAGCCTGGTGATCCATCTGGGCATGTCGGGACGGATCAGCGTCTATGCCGACGGCAAACGGCAGCGGCTTGGCGACTATGTCTACAACCCCGCTCCGCCCGATGCCGGCCACGGCAAGCACGATCATGTGGTGATCGAAACCGATGCGCCGGCCAAGATCGTGTTCAACGACCACCGCCGCTTCGGGCTCATGACCTTGGTGCCCACCGATCGCCTGGGCGAAGACAAGCTATTCAAGGATATCGGCATCGAGCCGCTATCGGCGAAATTCAACGCAAGCTATCTCGCCAAGGCGCTGGAGGGCAAAAAGACCTCGATCAAGGCGGCGCTGCTCGATCAGCGGGTGGTGGCGGGGCTAGGCAACATCTATGTGAGCGAAGCCTTGTTCCTGGCGCATATCTCGCCCAAGCGGCTGGCCGGCGCGGTGAGGAAGGAACAGATTTCGGCGCTGGTAAAGGCGATCAAGGCGGTTTTGAAAGACGCCATCGCCGCGGGCGGATCCACCTTGCGCGATCACGCCCAGGCCACCGGCGATCCCGGCGCGTTCCAACATCGCTTCCGCGTCTATGACCGTGAAGGCCAACCCTGCCGGAACACCGGCGTGACATGCAGAGGCAGGGTCAAACGTATCGTCCAAGGGGGACGCTCGACCTTCTATTGCCCGGGCTGCCAAAAGTAAGACGCGGAGGAATTTGGTTCCTGGCCAGGAGCAAGGAGCGATGTGGGCAAGACGCCCATGAGCGACGCGCGACGCCGCCAGGGACCAAAAGACCCGCGTCTTGATTGACGGGGGGGCCGCAAAGGGCTATAGGCCGCCTCTTTTCAAGACACCCAGGAAGGCCCATGCCGAATATCGCTTCGTCCCGCAAGCGCGTCCGCACCACCGCCAAGCGCACCGCGATCAACACCTCGCGCAAGACCCGCATCCGCGGTTTCATCCGCAAGGTGGAAGAAGCCATCACCAAGGGCGACAAAAAGGCCGCCTTGGCGGCACTGAAGGTGGCGGAGCCGGAGATCATGCGCGGCGTCTCCAAAGGCGTGCTGCACAAGAACACGGGCGCCCGGAAAGTCTCGCGCCTCTCCAAGAGGGTCGCAAAACTGCAAAAATAGCCGAAGCGGCTGGAATCGTTCCCAAATCTCCAGTAACAGCCAAGTCTAGAACAGGCCCGATCGCCAAAATCGGGCTTTTTTTATTGTCAGTACGCTGACTTTTGCGGAATGTGACGCTTTCGCAATGCAACAAGGGCGCTTCCATACGCTAAGTATCTGATTCACTGGGCTCCGCTCTCGTACGTAGTTTTTCCGTATACGGTCCAATCGTTTAGCGGCCTTTGCAAAAATGAAAAAATTTGTCGAATCGGGCTTTGTTCCAGTTTCATTCCTCTTGTGCCCGCAGCCTACCTGAGCGTATCGTTCCTTTGTCTGGGGCGGGTATCAAGAAATGTCGAAGTATAGAGACAATAAAACAACAATATTCGACGGGCCTGACAGTAATTCGGACACTGATCCTCCGATTAGAACCCTCTGAATTCTTCAAATTGTGACCCTTTTATGCTGGGCTAACACCCCGGCAATGCTCGAACTTTCACCAGGCCCTAGCCCATGTCTGCTTCCCCCGCCCCCGAATACGCCGGCGATCTCAGTGTTCGTGAAGCCTGGGACTTGCTGGCCCAAGATCCCAAAGCGCAACTGATCGATGTGCGCACCGTCGCGGAGTGGAATTTCGTGGGCCTGCCCGATCTCTCCAGCCTGGAGCGGCCAGTGCACCGGATCGAATGGCAGTCCTATCCCAGCATGCAACCCAATCCGCATTTCGTTGCCGACGCCATCCAGGCGTTGGGCGAAGCGGGCGCCGACACCGGAACGCCGGTTGTCTTCCTTTGCCGCACGGGCGCGCGCTCGCGCGCCGCGGCGATGGCGATGACGCGCGCGGGTTACGCCAAGGCATTCAACATCACCAGCGGGTTTGAAGGGGCGATCACTCCCGAAGGGCATCGGGGCAGGGTCGATGGTTGGAAGGTGGCTGGCCTTCCCTGGCGGCAAACATGAGGGGGCGAACATGCGACGAGGCATAGAACCGCGATAGCGATAGCAGCGGGGACAAGAGCGAAAAAGAGCGAAAAGCTCGGGCGGACACGCGGCTGATGGCGTGGGCTCACAACAAACGGGTATTGAGACATGGGACATTTGACGGGCAAGTCGAGCCGGCCTGATTGGACAAGCGCATGGGTGGCGGTGCGCGAGCGGATGCGCCGCGAGCTGGGCGATCCGGTGTTCGAAGCCTGGATCGGCCCTTTGAACCTGGAATCCTTCGAGCGCGACGAGCTCAAGATCGGCGCCGCCAAGCCTTTTGTGCGCAACTGGGTGGCCAATCACTATGTCGCGCGCATCGAGCGCGCCTTCCGCGCCGAGGGCGCGGAGCCGGCCTCGATCTCCATCGTGATTTCGTCTCAAGTCACGCCCGCCGTGGCCGGCGGGGTGACGCGCGAAGCCGCGGCCCAGCCGCAATCCTCCGCCAGCATTTCCTATCTCTCCCCGCCCGCGCGAGCCGAAGACGACGGCGCCCGCGGGCTGTGGACGCGGATGCTGCATCCGCAGCAGACTTTCGACAGCTTCATTCCCGGCCCGGCCAATGAATTCGGCCATGGCGCGGCCAGGGCCTTTGCCGAGGGCCAGCAGCAGGACATCCCCCTGCTCTACATCCATGGCGGCTTCGGCTTCGGCAAAACCCATCTCTTGAACGCGGCGGCGCTGGAATTCCGCAAGCGCGGCAAGCGCACCCTGTTTCTGCGCGCGGAGGATTTCATGCGCCATTTCCTGGGCGCGCTCTATCGCAAGGACACATTGGCGTTCAAGGAAGAGCTCAGGACCGCCGAAGTGCTGATCATCGATGATCTGCAGCATATCTGCCGCTCGACCGCGACCGCCTCGGAGTTCCTTTACACCGTCAACGCCTTTGCCGATCTCAGGCGCCGGGTGGTGATCGCCGCCGACCGCGCGCCCCAGGCGTTGGAAGGCCTGGGCGCCGACGTGAAATCGCGCCTGGCAGGGGGGCTCTGTGTGGCGCTGGACAAGCCCGACCGCGACACGCGGCTTTCGATCCTGAAAGCCCGCGCCGCCGAATTCGCCCGTCACAAGCCCGATGTGATGTTGCCGGAGAATGTGTTGGAGCGGATCGCAGACCTGGAAGACGCCAGCCCCCGCGAGATGATCGGCGTCTTCACCAAGCTCGCCACCTATGCCGACTTGACCAAGAAGCCGGTGACCTTGGAGACCGCGGAGGAAGCGGTGGGCCTGAGGGCCGGTCCCGGCATCAAGACCTCGATCGAGGACATCCAGAGGAAGACCGCCGAGTTCTACAAGCTGGACGTGAAAGATTTCCATTCGCCGCAGCGCGCCCGCCGCGTCGCCCGTCCCCGCCAGGTGGCGATGTATCTTTCGCGCAAGCTCACCACCCGCTCGCTGCCCGAGATCGGCCGGCGTTTCGGCGGGCGTGATCACACCACGGTGCTGCATGCCTGCCGCCGCATCGAGGCCCTGATCGATGAGGATCCCCTGTTTCGCCAGGAGGTGGATTTCCTCTCCCAGATGCTGCAGCGGAAGGGCGAGCTTTAGACCGGTCCAAAAGGCCTCAAAAACGCCCGTTTTCCGGGAAGAAAAACGTGCGCTTTGCCGGCGTTTTTTTTGCCCTTTCGACCCCCTTTTGCTATGGTTTCCCACTTGAGTCTTGGGGCCGCCTTGGGGCGACCAGCATCTGCTCCAAAACACAAGAAAAATGGGGTTTTCCGGGCATTCCGCGCGGGATGACGCGTGGGCACCGAAAACGGGACCTTTTAAGGGAAAAGGACGCCTCGATAGCGAGGCGGAAATCAGACCGATGAAGATCAATGTCGAACGGGGCGCATTCTTGAAGGCTCTCTCCCATGTGCAGAGCGTGGTGGAACGGCGCAACACCATTCCCATCCTTTCCAATGTGATGCTGGAAGCGGGCAAGAGCACGCTCAAGCTCACCGCCACCGACCTCGACATCGAGATTGTGGAATCCATTCCCGCCGACATCCTGCGCAATGGCTCCGCCACCGCTCCCGCCCACATGCTCTACGACATTGTGCGGAAGCTGCCGGACGGCGCCCAGGTGCAGGCGGAGCTCCTCACCAGCGAAGGCGGCCGGCTGGCGGTTTCGGCCGGGTCCTCCCGCTTCGAGCTGGCCTGCCTGCCCAAGGAAGATTTCCCCCAGATGACGGCGGGTGCGCTGCCCCATCGCTTCCGGCTGGCGGCGGATGATCTCAAGCGCATCATCGACAAGACCCGTTTCGCCATTTCGACCGAAGAGACGCGCTATTACCTGAACGGCATCTACCTGCACGCCGCCAAGGACGCCAAACCCGCGGTGATGCGGGCGGTGGCGACCGACGGCCACAGGCTGGCCCGCTTCGAGCTGGAGTTGCCCGATGGCGCGGCCCAGATTCCCGGCGTGATCGTGCCCAGGAAGACCGTGGGCGAATTGCGCAAGCTTCTGGACGATGCCGACGGGGCGATCGAAATCTCGCTGTCCGACACCAAGATCCAGTTCGGCTTCAATGGCGTGGAACTGACGTCGAAGCTGATCGACGGCAATTTCCCGCCTTATGAGCGTGTGATCCCCACCGGCAACGACAAGGTGCTGGCGCTGGACGCCAAGGAATTCTCGCAGAGCGTGGACCGCGTCTCGACCATCTCCGCCGACAAGACCCGCGCGGTGAAGCTCAATATCGGCAAGGACAAGGTGACGCTCTCGGTGGTCAATCCGGAATCCGGCACCGCGACCGAGGATGTGGGCGCCACCTATAGTGCGGCAGGCATGGAGATCGGCTTCAACGCCCGTTACCTGCTCGACATCACCGGCCAGATCGGCGGCAAGGAAGTGCGCTTCCTGCTCTCCGACGCGGGCTCGCCCGCCATCATCGAAGACGCGGAGGACGCGCGCACGCTCTACGTCCTCATGCCGCTCAGGGTCTAAGATTGAATAAAACAGACATGGGCCATTCATCCTTCCTCCCCTTGCGGGAGGGAGCGCTCGCGCGCGAAGAGCGCGAGCGAGCGAACGGTGAGACGCGGTATGCACCTGCTCTTCTCGCGGTGACACGTCTTACCGTGACCAATTTCCGCTCCTATGCGGCGGCGGAGTTGAATACGGCAGGCTGCGCGGTGGTGCTGGCGGGTCCCAATGGCGCGGGCAAGACCAACCTTCTGGATGCGATCTCGCTGCTTGCGCCGGGGCGTGGCCTGCGTGGCGCCAAGCTGGCCGAGCATGTCCGCAAGGGGCCAATGGCGCCGTCGGAGGCGCTCTGGGCGGTAGCCGCCACCGTGAAACGGAGCGAGACCGACTACGAGATCGGCACGGGTCTCTCCGAACAATCGTCCAGCAGACATGTCCGACTGAATGGCGTTGAGGCCAAGGGTTCGGCCGAACTGGGCGAGATCGTGCAGATGGTCTGGGTGACGCCGGCGATGGACCGGCTGTTCATCGAAAGCGCCTCGGGGCGGCGGCGCTTTTTGGACCGGCTGGTGCTGGGTTTCGACGCCTCTCATGCCCGCGCCGCCACGCGCTATGAGACCGC
>DATNFZ010000101.1:0-11311 GCA_035606155.1 Rhizomicrobium sp.
TGCCCACGATCACGGTGCGGGTGACGTCGGTGGTGCCGTCGGGATATTGCGCCCCGGAATCGATCAGGAACATCTCGTTGCTGGCGATGGCGCGGTTGGTGGAGCGCGTCACCCGGTAATGCACGATGGCGCCGTTCGAGCCCGCGCCGGAAATGGAATCGAAGGAAAGGTCCGACAGGTAATTGGTGGCGCGGCGGAAACCTTCCAGGGCCTCGGCCGCCGCGATCTCGGTGAGCGCCCCGTTGGGCGCCTCGCGCGCGAACCAGCAGAGGAAACGTGAGAGCGCCGCGCCATCGCGGATGTGGGCCTTGCGGGTGCCTTCGATCTCCAGCGGGTTCTTGCAGGCCTTGGGCAATTGGCAGGGATCGGGGCCACGGATCACTTTGGCGCCCGCATGATCCAGCCGGTCGAAGATGGCGGATGCGGCAGTGGCGGGATCGGCCAGCACGCTCTTGCCCTTCAGGGCATCCAGCGCGGCGGTGAATTCGCTTGCCGGCTTGAGCTGCACGCCGTCGCCCAGATGCGCTGCCAGATCGGGGCTGCGTTTCTCCCCATCCAGGAACAGTTCGGCGCTGCCGTCGGCATGAAGGATAGCAAAGGCCACCACGAAAGGCGTGTGGGGAATGTCGGTGCCGCGGATATTGAACAGCCAGCAGACGGAATCGCACAGCGTGATCACCGCGGCGTCGGCCTTGGCTTTCTTCAGGGTTGCGGCAACGCGGGTGCGTTTGGCCTTGCCATCCTCGCCCGACAGGTTGAAGGGATGGGGCACGGCGTTGCCTTTTGGCGCCGCCGGCCGGTCGGTCCACACCGCATCGAGGGGATTGGAGGAACAGGCCACGATGCTGCCACCGGCTTTCTCCGCCGCCTGGCGCAGCAGCGCCACGCCATTGGCGGTGGTGAGCCAGGGGTCGTAAGCCAGTTTGGCGCCTGCCGGCAGATGATCCGGCAGCCAGCCCTGCGGGCCTTCCGCCACCAGGTCGCGCGGCTCGAACAGTGCGGTATCTGTCTGCTTCTTCACCTGAAGGGTATAGCGGCCATCGACGAAGATCGCGGCCTTGTCCTTCAGCACCACCGCCGTGCAGGCCGAGCCCGTGAACGAGGTGAGCCAGGCCAGCCGCTCGGCATTGGCGGGCAGATATTCGTTCTGATGGTCGTCGGAATGGGGGATGACAAAACCGTCCAACCCCCGCCTGGCCAATTCGTCGCGCAGCGCCTTCAAGCGTGGTGCGCAGGTCGCGGCGTCGGAGACATCGTCATAGGTCTGGAATTGGGTTGTTTTGTCCATTTCTGGACTTTAGCGGGTCGGGTTTTGCAGCACCAGCGCGCTCCAGGGGCCTTCCCGGCGGGAGCCCAGGAATCGCAGGCGATGGTAGAAGGACTTGACCATCGCCTCCTGATTGTGAAGCAGGCCCGACAGCACCAAGGTGCCGCCCGGCTCCAGGGCGCCCACGATCTGCGGCGCCAGGCGGGTGAGGGGCCCGGCCAGGATATTGGCGATCACAAGGTCGTAAGGCGCGTTCGCCGCCAGCACGGGATGGACCAGCCCATCCGCCACCACGCTCCTCACCAGCGGCCCCACGCCATTGGCGCGGACATTTTCGTGCGTAACCTCGATCGCGACGGGATCGATGTCGGATGCCAGCACGGGCTTTTTCCACAGCTTGGCCGCGCCGATGGCCAGCAGGCCGGTGCCGGAGCCCAGATCAAGCGCATTGTGGAACGGCCGATGGGCCAGGTCGCTCAGCACCGACAGGCACAATGAAGTGGTCTCGTGATGGCCGGTGCCGAAGGCGAGCCCCGCCTCGATGCGGATGGGAATCACGCCCTCGGGCACCTTGCCCTGGTCGTGCGCGCCATAGACGAAAAAGCGGCCCGCGCGCACGGGAGGCAGGCCCTGTTGCGAGAGGCGGATCCAGTCCTGGTCGGGCAGGGGCTCAACCGTGACGGCGCGCCCGGCGATGCCGGACAGGAAGGCATGGTCCGGTTCTTCCGTGTACAGAGCTTCGACCGTGGCCGAAGGCCCGAACGGTTCTTCCGCGATCAGCACGGCTTGTGGCTCCGAGGCCAATTCCAAAAGCGAGGCCATGTCGGAAGCCTCGCTTTTGGCCAGCGTGATCCAAGCTTTCCACAAGGGGGCATTTACACTAGTCATTCTGCGCTGGTTTAATCAGTTTCATCGTCAAATTTCGGGAGGTGCGCGGTGGCGGTCATCTTGCTTCCAAACGGGTCGATTTCACGACCTTTCTCTTACGAGCTCGAGGCCAAGTTCGAAGCTGACGTGGTGGAGCTTGCAGATCAGATTTTTGGTCCCAACTCGATATATTTGAATGTCAAAAAGCGATTAGGAAACGACATTGTGACCATACCTGATGGATATCTTATTGATCTTACTGAACCCGACGAGCCAACGCTCTTTGTAATTGAAAACGAAATTGTCGGACACGACCCATTCAAGCACATCGGCATTCAGATGCTCAAGTTCGTCACAAGCTTTGAAGAATCGCAGAGGGCGATCCGCATGTTCCTGATGAAAGGAATTCAACAGAACAAAAAGCTCTTTGACCGGCTCAATTCAGCTGCAAAAGTGTCTACCAGCCCCAATGTCGATCACTATTTGGATCGCGCAGTGTACTCCGAATTCAAGGGATTGGTCGTTATCGACGAGGCGAGGCCGGAGCTAAACCGGGTCTTGGAGAAAATTAACGCGAACATTTCTGTCTTGGAATTAAAAGCATATGTGACCGATAGTGGAGAGCGCATTTTCCAGTTCGACACCCTTTACGATGAAGAGGAAACATCTGAAGGAAATCTTGCAGATGATTACAAATGGAAATCCCCTGAGGCGCGACTTGCGAGGCGTGCTAGACGAGCGGTTTCGGACACAATAGTTGTCCCGGCCAGGGAAGAGGGCTTTCAGCAAACATTTCTTGGAAACGATGAATGGCACGCGGTAAGGATTGGGGCCGCTATGAAAGATCGTATCAAGTACATAGCTGCTTATCGCATTGCGCCGATCCAAGCGATAACTCACATCGCTAAGGTGAAAGAAATTAAGCCATACAAGGAAACGGGGAAATATCAGTTGATCTTTGATGGTCCGGCCCAAGAGATCAAACCCGTGAAGTTGAAAGAAGGAATGACAGGCCCCCAAGCATCCTTTTATGTTCAAAGGGACAAGTTGTTAGCTGCGAGCACCATTGACCAAGTGCTGACGTAGGCGCTACGCCCGCGCCACGAACTGATCTATCACCTTCTTCTCGCCCGCCTTGTCGAATTCCACCGTGAGCTTGTTGCCTTCCACATAGCGCACCCGGCCATAGCCGAATTTCTGGTGGAAGACGCGGTCGCCGCGCGCGTAATGCGAGGCGGAAGGATCGGAAGTCTGCACCGTCCAGGCCTGTGCCTCGATCATGGGCGGGCGGGTGCGCGCCTGCGCCTGGGCACGGTTGGCCTCCCGATATTGTTGTGCCCGTTTCCAGCCGGGGCTTTCATAGGTGGAAGAAAAAGCCGGCGCGCCCTGATTGTCGCGAAAGCCCATCGCCCCGCCATAAAAGCCTTCATCCACCACGGTATCGACATGGGCTTCGGGAATTTCGCTGAGGAATCGTGACGGCAGCGCGCTCTGCCAGGAGCCATGGACCCGGCGGTTGGCGGCAAAGGAAATCCGCGCCCGCTTTTTGGCGCGGGTGAGGCCCACATAGGCCAGTCGGCGTTCCTCTTCCAACCCCGCCAGGCCGTTCTCGTCCATGGTGCGCTGGCTGGGAAACAGGCCTTCCTCCCAGCCGGGCAGGAACACGGTGTCGAATTCCAGGCCCTTGGCGGCGTGCAGGGTCATCAGATTGATGCGGTCGCCGGATTCGTCCTGGGCCAACTCCATCACCAGGCTCACATGCTCCAAAAAGGCGGCAAGGGATTCATACGCTTCCATCGAGCGCACGAATTCCTTCAGATTGTCCAGCCGCCCCGGGGCTTCCGCCGATTTGTCGGCCTTGAGCATGTCGGTATAGCCGGACTCATCCAGCACCATTTCCGCCAACTCGGTGTGCGGCAGCACCCTGGCGGTCTCGCTCCAGCGGGCGAAATTGGCGGCCAGTTCAGCCAGCGCCTTTTTCGCCTTGGGCGGCAATTCGTCGATGTCGGCGATCTCGCGCGACGCCGCCAAGAGCGGCAACTGGCGGGCGCGGGCAAAGGCGTGGAGCGTCGCCACGCTGGCGTCGCCGATGCCGCGCTTGGGCTTGTTGACGATGCGCTCGAAGGCGAGATCGTCATCGCCCTGGGCGATCAGCCTCAGATACGCCATGGCGTCGCGGATTTCCGCCCGCTCATAGAAACGCGGACCCCCGATCACGCGATAGGGCAGGCCCAAAGAGATAAACCGGTCTTCGAATTCGCGCATCTGGAATGAGGCGCGCACCAGGATCGCCATGTCGCCAAAATGCGCGCCTTGGCGGTGCAAATCTTCCGCTTCAGCGGCGACATTGCGGGCTTCTTCCTCCGCGTCCCATACGCCCTGCACCTTGATCTGTTCGCCCTGGTCGCCCTCGGTCCAGAGCGTCTTGCCCAGCCGGCTTTTGTTGGCGGCGATCAGGCCCGAGGCCGCGCCCAGGATCGTCGGCGTGGAGCGGTAATTGCGCTCCAGCCTGATCACCTTGGCGCCAGGAAAATCGCGCTCGAAGCGCAGGATGTTTTCCACTTCGGCGCCGCGCCAGGCATAGATGCTCTGGTCGTCGTCACCCACCACGCAGACATTGCCGTGGCTGGTGGCGAGCAGTTTGAGCCACAAATATTGCACCACATTGGTGTCCTGATACTCGTCCACCAGGATGTAGCGGAAGCGGTCGCGGTAATCGGCCAATATGTCGGCGTTGGTGCGAAGGATGTTGAGCGGCTCCAGCAACAGGTCGCCGAAATCCGCCGCGTTCAGTGCCCGCAAGCGTTCCTGATATTGTTTGTAAAGCGTCTTGCCCTTGCCGAACGCAAAAGCCTGGCCGTCGCTGTTGGAAAGATCGTCGGGCCTCTGGCCACGGTTCTTCCAGTCGTCGATCATCGCGGCCAGGGTGCGCGCCGGCCAGCGTTTCTCGTCTATGTTTTCGGCGTCGATCAGTTGCTTGATCAGGCGCAACTGGTCGTCGGTGTCGAGAATGGTGAAATTGGCTTTG
This sequence comes from Rhizomicrobium sp., assembly GCA_035606155.1. Taxonomy (GTDB): domain Bacteria; phylum Pseudomonadota; class Alphaproteobacteria; order Micropepsales; family Micropepsaceae; genus Rhizomicrobium. Next base: position 5,163 of record DATNFZ010000101.1, read on the forward strand.
AGGCCCGCAAGCTCGGCATGCCGGCGCAGCATCTTGGCGCCGATGGAGTGAAAGGTGCCCAGCCACTGCATCCCTTCGACCACCCCGCCGATCAGGCCACCGATGCGCTCTTTCATCTCGCGCGCCGCCTTGTTGGTGAAGGTGACGGCCAGGATCTGGCCCGGCCAGGCGCGGCGTGTCGCCAGGATGTGCGCCAGCCGGGTAGTCAGCACGCGCGTCTTGCCGGTGCCGGCGCCGGCCAGGACCAGCACCGGGCCGTCCACAGCCTCGACCGCCTCGCGCTGTTCCTTGTTGAGGCCAGCCAGATAGGGCGGATCGCGGGGAGCCGGCTGCGAGGCATCGGAATCGCCGAACGCGTCCAGCGGGTCGGAATAGGGATTATGGCTCATGAGTTGGGATATTGTAGCAGGGGGGAGGAGCGAATGTCCTCATTTTGTTCTCAGGTCCCGGCTCAGTCCTTCTTGTGCGCGTCCAGCTCGCGCCGGGCCTTGTCCTTGCGCGCCTTGCCAAGCTGTTTGAGATGCTTGGGCGTGCCGTGAAGAACGCGATTTTGTTCCGCAGCTTTGGCCTTTTCGGCCTTTGCTTTGGCTTTCCGGGCGCGGTTCAGATTGACGATCTCGGCCGGCATCGGCGTCAACCCAGCTCGCGCTTCTGCGCCCGCGCCCAGGCCGGACGCTCCAGCACCCGCTTCACATAGCCGTCGATGGAGGCAAGTTTCGGCATCATCGGATTCTGCGCGAACATGCCGAACGTAGTGGCATAGAGGATATCGGCGCCGGTGAATTTGTCGCCCGCGATATAGGGATGGGCGATGAGCTGCTTGTCGATGAAGGCCACCGCTTCGTCCACCTCGACCCAGCCGGCGGTGCCGCGCGGTACTTGGACCTTCAGGAATTTGGAAACAAAGGCCGGCTCCAGCACATCGCCATAATAGGCCAGCATGGCGAGATAGGCGCCGCGCCCGGCCTCGCCCGGCCGGGGCGCCAGACCCGCATCCGGAAATGCGTCGGCGAGATAGGTAACGATGGCCGGAGATTCGAACACGGTTTCCCCTTTGTGCCGAATGACGGGCACTTTGCCATGCGGGTGCGGATTGGCTTGGTCGAGGGCGCCGCTGCCGTCGCCGCGGCGGATGGTGACGATCTTGATCTCGTATGGCGCGCCCAATTCCTCCAACAGGAAGATGAAGCGCGACGAGCGCGATTTGGGGGCGTGGAACAGCGTGATCATGAACGGAGGTTAGATATTGGTGCGGGCCACGGCAAGGGCGTGAAGCCGAAGCGCACTGGCGAGCGCGCGACTGCCCCTTGTTTCGTCAATGCTTTTGATCAGGCCGGCCAGGCTGCGGCCGGTGTTTTTGGCTTCTTTTTCCAGTACAAGCCAGAATTCCTCCTCCAGAGCCACCGATGTGCGATGGCGTGAAAGAGAGAAAGAGCGCTTTTTCAGCATCAAATGTCGGCAGGTGAAAAGCCAAACGTCACCGCCATGCGATTCCAGGCGCTGATCGAGGCTATGGCAATGGTCAGGCCGATGATCTGGTCTTGGCTGAAATGCGCGGCAAGCTCGTCACGCAGCGCCTCGCGCGGCAAACCGTCGGGCATGCGGGCCAGCTCCTCGGCCCATGCCAAGGCGGCCTTTTCGGATGATGAAAATACCGGGCTCTCGCGCCACACCGCGATCAAGTCCAGCTTGGTCTGGTCGATGCCGAGCGCGCGGGCAAATTTCAAGTGGATGGCGGCGCAGAAGGCGCAACCATTGATCTGCGATACCCGAAGCTTCATCAGCTCGGCCAGCGTCTTGTCCAAGCCATGCTCATGGGCCGATTTTGAAAAGGCGGAAATCGCCTCGTAAGTGCTCCCGATAGTGGTGGTGAGATCCTTATAGGGAAAGCGGCCTCGGCTCATTTGGAGTTGGCTCATTTCGGCCCGATCATGTCCTCTGGCCGCACCAGCTTGTCGAATTCTTCCGCCGTCACATAGCCGCCCTTGACCGCTTCCTCGCGCAAGGTGGTGCCGTTCTTGTGTGCGGTCTTGGCGATCTTGGCGGCGTTGTCATAACCGATCTTGGGCGCCAGCGCCGTCACCAGCATCAAGGACCGTCCCAGAGCGGCCTTGATATTGTCCAGCCTGGGCTCGATCCCTACCACGCAATTGTCGGTGAACGAGACCGCCGCGTCTGCCATCAGCCGCACGCTTTGCAGGAAATTGTACGCCATCACCGGGTTGTAGACGTTGAGTTCGAAATGGCCCTGGCTGTCGGCGAACGTGATGGCGGCATGGTTGCCGAAAATCTGTACGCAGACCTGGGTCATCGCCTCGCTCTGGGTGGGATTGACCTTGCCCGGCATGATGGAAGAGCCGGGCTCGTTCTCCGGCAATGCCAATTCGCCCAGGCCCGAACGCGGGCCCGAGCCCAGCAGGCGGATGTCGTTGGCGATCTTGAACAGGCTGGCCGCCACGGTGTTGATGGCGCCGTGGCTGAACACCATGGCGTCATGGGCGGCAAGCGCCTCGAACTTGTTGGGGGCGGTGGTGAAGGGAAGGCCGGTGATGGCGGCGATGCGCTCGGCCACCATCTTGTCGAAACCAACCGGCGCGTTGAGGCCGGTGCCCACGGCGGTGCCGCCTTGGGCCAATTGCATCAGCTTGGGCAGGGTCTGCTCGATGCGCTCGATGCCGTTCCGGACCTGGGTGGTATAGCCGGAGAACTCCTGGCCCAGGGTGAGGGGCGTCGCATCCTGGGTATGGGTACGGCCGATCTTGATGATGTCTTTCCAGGCCTGGGCCTTGTCGTTCAGCGCATCGCGCAGTTTTGAGAGAGCGGGCAGCAGCCGATGGACGATCTCTTCGGCGCACGCGACGTGCATCGCCGTGGGGTACGTGTCGTTGGACGACTGGCTCATATTGACGTGATCGTTGGGATGCACGGGCTTTTTCGAGCCCATGGTCCCGCCCAACATCTCGATGGCGCGATTCGAGATCACTTCATTGGCGTTCATGTTGGACTGGGTGCCGGAGCCCGTCTGCCACACCGCCAGGGGGAAATGATCGTCGAGCTTGCCCTCGATCACGTCCTGGGCCGCGGCCGAGATCGCCTCGCCCAGTTTCTTGTCGAGATGGCCCAGGACCATGTTGGTCTGGGCGGCGGCCAGCTTGATGATGCCAAGCGCGCGCACGATGGGAAGCGGCTGCTTTTCCCAGCCGATCTTGAAATTGCCAAGCGAGCGCTGGGCCTGTGCCCCCCAATAGCGGTCGGCCGGCACGTCGATGGGACCGAACGTGTCGGTTTCGGTCCGGGTCGGGATTTTGTCGTTCATGGCGCCCTTCAATAAGCCCGCGCCCGCCTACTATTTCTTTCGGAAAGAATCCAGACTGACCACCTCGCCGGCGGGGCCTTTCTCGGCGGGAAGCGCGGGCTCGGGCGCGGGGCTGGCCTCGGGCGGGGCCACCGGGACCATCACGGGCGGGGCCGCCGCCTTGGCATCGCTTTCGCTGCGGAATTGCAGGCCGAATTGCACGCCGGGATCGAAAAAGGCGGTGAGCGCCGCGAAAGGAATATGCAGCGGTGCCGGCAGTTTCTTGAAGGTCAGGGTCACCTCGAAATAATCCTCCTTCACCTTCAGCGCCCAATATTGGTGCTGGATGATGATGGTCATTTCGTCGGGATATTGTTCCTTGAGGAAATCGGGAATCTCCACACCTTCAGCATGGGTCTTGAAGGTGAGGTAGAAATGATGCGCCCCGATCAGGCCCGACTTCTCGATGCGCTTGAGCGCATCGCGCACCACGCCGCGCAACGCCTGGTCGGTCAGGGCCTGATAGCCGATGAAATCCTTCGCCATGAGGCTTTGAGAGTAAGCGCGGGGAACAAGGAGTCAATCGCGGGAACCGCGTATGCGCGGACAACCCGCAAATTGGAAGCGTTCCCGGCAACCGCGGGAACCGGAAGGTTTATCAAGCCGTTGTGGATATGACGGTGATGAGGGTCTAGCTTCCCGTGAAAATCGCACAGATTGCGCCCCTGGTGGAAAGTGTCCCGCCGCGTCTCTATGGTGGGACGGAACGGGTGGTGTCATGGCTGACCGAGGAATTGGTCGCCCAGGGCCACGACGTGACCCTGTTTGCCAGTGGCGATTCGCGCACCAAAGCGAAACTTTCCGCAGTGGTACCGCGCGCGCTTCGGCTCGACGGCATCCACAACTCGCTTCCCTACAACATCATCATGCTGGATCAGGTTGCCTTGCGCGCGGCGGAATTCGACGTCCTGCATTTCCACATCGATTTCTTCCACTATCCCATCTTCCGCAACATGGCGCACAAGACGCTGACCACGTTGCATGGCCGCCAGGACCTGCCCGAACTGCCCGACATCTATCGCGCCTTTCCCCACATGCCGCTGGTCTCCATTTCCCAGCACCAGAGGAAGCCGGTGCCACCGGTCAATTGGATGGGAACGGTCTATCACGGCCTGCCGGAGCGGCAGTTTCGTGAAGGCAAGGGCCGGGGCGGCTATCTCGCTTTTGTGGGCCGCATCTGCGCCGAAAAGGGCCCCGAGGATGCCATCGCGATTGCGGGACATGCGGGCCTGCGCCTCAAAATGGCGGCCAAGGTCGATCCGGTGGACCGGCCCTATTTCGAGACGGTGATACGCCCGCTCCTGGCCAGAAGTCCCCATGTGGAATTCATCGGCGAGATCGACGACAGCGAGAAACAAGCCCTGCTTGGCAATGCCCGGGCCCTGCTTTTCCCGGTCGGTTGGCCCGAGCCTTTCGGGCTGGTGATGATCGAGGCGATGGCGTGCGGCACGCCGGTGATCGCCTATCGCCGCGGCTCGGTGCCGGAAGTGCTGGAAGACGGACTGACCGGCTTTGTGGTGGACGATGAGGACGACGCCGTGAATGCGGTGCGGCAGGTGGGCCGGCTGTTCCGCCCGACCATCCGCTCCCGCTTCGAGGAACGCTTCAGCGCCCGCGCCATGGCCAGTGAATATTGCAGGATCTATCGCCGGTTGATCAGCCTCCAAGGCGTGGAGGGCCCGGCGGTCGAAGCGGCGTAGGGATTTCAGTTAAGACGATTGGAAGAGGGATCATGGAGGCAAAGCCCCTCCCGGCACCGCCTGACGAGACATCCAGCTTTTACATTCAGGCGACGGACTCGATCCAGGAGCGCTGGCCGCGCACCCTCAAAAGCGGCGACATGTTCGGCCTGTTCGACGCCCTGGGTGACGTGATCGAGCCTCGCAATTCTCCCGGCGGACTGTTCTACCACGATACGCGGCATCTTTCCGGCCTGGAATTCCTCGTCGACGGCCAAAGGCCGGTGCTTTTGTCCTCGGCAGTGGAGAACGACAATGTCGTGCTCACGGTGGATCTTTCCAATCCCGACATTTACGAGCACGGCAAGATCGTGATGCCGCGTGAGATCCTGCATGTGCGGCGCTCCAAATTCCTCTGGCGGGGCACCGCTTATGAGCGTTTCGCGATCCACAATTTCGATACGCGCGGCCACCGCTGCATTCTCACCTTCAACTTCGCGGCCGATTTTTGCGATCTGTTCGAGATCAGGGGTATGCAACGTGCGCGACGCGGCAAGGTCACACCCCGGGTGGAGGATGACCGTCTTACCTTCCACTATCAGGGCCTCGACGGGATCGCGCGCATCACCGATATTCATCTTGATCCCCAGCCCGACCGTTTGAGCGAACGTCAGGCCGCTTATGCGCTCGATTTGAAAGCCGGCGAACAGAGGGCCATCATCCTCACCGTGCGCTGCGGGGATGGCAATCCGCAGACCGCCAAATTTTCCGACCCCTATCGCGCGGCACGGCGCGCGGCTCAGAAGGCTTCGCGGCTGGGAGGCACGGTGGCGAGCTCCAACGCGCTGGCCAACCGCATGCTGCACCGGGCCGGCGCCGATCTTTCCATGCTCATCACCGAGACCGATGAGGGTCCCTATCCCTATGCCGGCACCCCTTGGTTCTCGACGCCCTTCGGCCGTGATGGCCTGATCACCGCATTGCAGATGCTTTGGATCGATCCTTCCCTGGCGCAAGGCGTGCTGCGGTATCTAGCCAGTACCCAGGCGACCGAGACCGATCCCCGGGCAGATGCTGAGCCGGGCAAGATCCTGCACGAAACCCGCGCCTGCGAG
>DATNFZ010000102.1:0-7058 GCA_035606155.1 Rhizomicrobium sp.
GCGGTCAAATACATCGATAAAGCCAACGCCTGATTTCCACCGCATGCGCCGGGTTGTCGTAACGGGTCTGGGCCTGGTCACGCCGCTTGCCTGCGGGGTGGAGGAAAGCTGGGCGGCCCTGCTGGCGGGCAAATCGGGCGCCAGCCGCATCACCAAATTCAAGACCGAAGATCTGGCGACCAAGATCGCCTGCCAGGTGCCGCGCGGCGATGGCGCGGCCGGTACCTTCAACGTCGATCAATGGGTCGATCCCAAAGAGCAGCGGCGGATGGACGATTTCATCATCTTCGGCGTGGCGGCGGCCAAGCAGGCGGTGATCGATTCCGGCTGGGCGCCCAAGACCGAGGAGGAACGTTGCCGCACGGGCGTCTTGATCGGCGCGGGCATAGGCGGGCTGGAGGGCATCGAGGCAGGCTCGATCCTGGTGCATGAGAAGGGACCGCGCCGGCTGTCGCCTTTCTTCATTCCGGGACGGCTGATCAACCTGGTCTCGGGCTATGTCTCCATCGAGCATGGCTTCAAGGGGCCCAATCACGCGGTGGTGACGGCTTGCGCCACCGGCGCGCACGCCATCGGCGACGCGGCGCGCATGATCGCGCTGGACGACGCCGATGTGATGGTGGCGGGCGGAGCGGAAGCGGCGATCTGCCGGATCGGCATCGCCGGATTCAATGCCTGCCGCGCGCTGTCCACCGGGTTCAATGACAGGCCTACCGAAGCGTCGCGGCCCTACGACAAGGACCGCGACGGCTTTGTGATGGGCGAGGGTGCCGGTGTGGTGATTCTGGAGGAACTCGAGCATGCCAAGGCGCGCGGCGCCAAAATCTATGGTGAAGTGAAGGGCTATGGCCTCTCGGGCGACGCCTTCCACATCACCGCGCCGTCGGAAGACGGCGATGGCGGTTATCGCGCCATGCAGATGGCGGTGAAGCGGGCCGGGCTTTCGGCATCGGACATCGATTACATCAACGCCCATGGCACTTCGACCATGGCGGACGGCATCGAAGTGGGCGCGGTGGAACGGTTCCTTGGCAATGCCGCGCCAGGCAAACCCATCTCCTCCACCAAATCGGCCATCGGTCATTTGTTGGGTGCGGCGGGCTCGGTGGAAGCGATTTTCTGCCTTCTGGCGATGCGGGACGGAATGATTCCGCCCACTATCAATCTCGACAATCCTGGCGTCACCACGGTGATGGACCTGGTGCCCAAAAAAGCCAAAAAGCACGACGTCAATGTCGCCATGTCCAACAGCTTCGGCTTCGGCGGCACCAACGCCGCGTTGATTCTTACCAAATTGTGATGCGGCGCTTACTGATCCTCCTGATCCTGCTGGGGGTGGTCGGCGCTGTTTCGGTGGAACTGGCCAATGAATGGTGGGTAAAGCCGGGCCCCCTTTCGCATCCGGCGGTGATTTTGATTCCGCCCAAGACCAGCACGCATGACATCGCCACCAAGCTTGAGGGCGCGGGCGTGGTGGCGAACGCATTTGTCTATGAAGGCGAAGTCCGCGTTCGCAGCCAGGCCGCAAAAGTGAAAGCGGGCGAATATGCCGTCCCTGCCCATGCCAGCATGGCCGACGTCACCGCCATCATGGTTCTGGGCAAATCCATCCAGCACAAGATCACTGTCGCGGAGGGCTTGACCAGCGACATGGCCTACAAGCTGGTGGTGGAAAATCCTGTTCTGGTGGGCGATGCCGGTCCCCAGCCCAAGGAAGGCGCGCTGCTGCCGGAAACCTATCTCTTCACCCGGGGCACCACACGGCAGGAAATTCTCGCCCGCATGGAAAAGGCCGAGACGAAATTTCTCGGTCAGCATTGGGCTGGGCGCGCGGAAGGGTTGCCGTTCGCCTCTCCCGAACAGGCGGTGATCCTGGCCTCGATCGTGGAAAAGGAAACCGCGCTTTCCGAGGAGCGCCGCCACGTGGCGGCGGTCTTCCTTAATCGGCTCAAGGCCGGCATGAAGCTCCAGTCGGATCCCACCATCATTTATGGGATCAGCAAAGGCTATCCTCTGGGGCGGCCGATCCTGGAAAGCGAGATTGAAGGGGCCACGCCCTACAACACCTATGTGATCCAAGGCCTGCCGCCGACGCCGATCTGCAATCCCGGCAAGGATTCGCTGGCGGCGGTGCTCGACCCCGAACAGAGCGACGATCTTTATTTCGTCGCCAACGGCAAAGGCGGCCATGTCTTTGCCGCCACCGAGGCCGAGCATCAACGCAACGTTGCAGCCTGGCGCGCCATCGAGCGGGCAAACGACCCGGCGGCGGCACAAGCGCCGCCTGTGCAAAGCCCCAAGGCCACCAAGCTCAGGCGAGCCAAGACAAGGTGACAGGCGCGCGCGCTCTGTCGAGAGCTGATTTTCCTGGGTGAAAGCAGCCTGCGTTGCGTTCTGGCGTGCGCGACCCGCAAGGAGCCGCGCGAAGAGCGATGCGGTGTCCATCGGTCGAGCGCCGCGACATAGCGGGCGCCCGCCAGAACCCAACCCCGAAGGGCCGGGATATTTTGCGTCCTGGGTTCGTCGACGGGCTTGCCCGTAGTGCCGCTACGGTCTTCGCCCGTCTCCTGCCCAAGCCGCAAAATCTCTCCGGCGCAGGCGGTTCCATCCAGGAAAATCATGCACTACATTCCCGCACCATCGGAGTTGAACATATGACCATCGGCAGCATGACCGGCTTTGCCGAAAGTACCGGCAGCCATGACGGCTTGCGCTGGCGGTGGGAAACAAAAAGCGTCAATGGCAGGAGCCTTGAGCTTCGGCTGCGCACGCCGCCGGGATTCGATTCGCTGGAGCAACCGGCCCGCATGATGGCGGCCGAGCGGTTTCGCCGGGGCAATTTCCAGATCAATCTGACGGTGGAAACAGAGGGGTCCGCGCGCGGACTGAAGGTGGACCCGGTGGCGCTGGCGAGCGCCGTCAAACTGGCGCGCGAAGTGGCCGCCGAGACCGGGCTGGCACCGGCGCGCATTGACGGCCTGCTCGCGCTCAAGGGCGTGATCGTCCAGGACGAAAGCGGGTTCCTCGATCCCATGACACGGGGCCATCGCGATGCCGCCATCCTGAAAAGCCTGGCCACGGCGTTCGATGCGCTCAGCAAGGCGCGCCTGAACGAAGGCGCCAAACTGGCGCAGCTCTTGTCCGCCCAGGTGGATGCGATTGCGCGGTTGGTGGATGAGGCTAATAAGCTGGCCGCGGCCCAGCCCGAAGCCTTGCGCCAAAGACTGACGGTCCAGATACAGGAGTTGGCGGGCAATGTGCAGGTTGCGCCCGAGCGGCTGGCACAGGAAGTGGCGCTGCTCGCCACCCGCGCCGATGTGCGTGAGGAATTGGACCGGCTGCGCGCCCATGTCCAGGACGCGCGCGCTCTGCTGCACAGCGTCGAGGCGGTGGGGCGCAAGCTGGATTTCCTGGCCCAGGAATTCAACCGCGAGGCCAACACGCTTTGCGCCAAATCCGCCGACATCGCGCTCACCCGCACCGGCCTGGCGCTGAAAGCCACGATCGATCAATTCCGCGAGCAGGCCCAGAATGTCGAATGAGATCGAGCGCCGGGGACTGATGCTGGTCCTGTCTTCGCCGTCCGGGGCGGGCAAGACCACCCTGTCGCGGCGGATCCTGGAGCTGGAGCCCGCCGTGACCATGAGCGTGTCGGTGACGACGCGGCCGCCGCGGCAAGGCGAAGTGGAAGGCGAGGATTATTTCTTCGTCTCGCCCAGTTCGTTCCAGGGCATGGCCAAGGGCGGCGGTTTTCTGGAGCATGCGCAGGTGTTCGGCCATCGCTACGGCACGCCCAAGGAGCCGGTGATGATGGCGCTGGCCAAGGGCCGCGACGTCCTGTTCGACATCGATTGGCAGGGCACCCAGCAACTGCGCCAGCAGGCGGGCGACGATCTGGTGAGCATCTTCGTGCTGCCGCCCAGCCACGCCGAGTTGGAGCGGCGGCTGCGCGTCCGCGCCCAGGACGCCGAGGAAGTGGTAGCCGGCCGCATGGCGCGCGCCGGTGCCGAGATCAGCCACTGGGCCGAATATGATTATGTGGTGATCAACGACGATCTTGAGGCCACGGTCAGGAAGATCCAGACCATCTTGGCGGCGGAGCGCATGAGACGCAGCCGCGCCACCGGCATTCCCGCCTACGTGAGTGGATTAACCCGCTAACGCGCGCGCCAGCGCGGCGAATTGTTTCACGTCAAGGTCTTCCGGCCGCGCCGTCGGATCGATTCCGGCTCTCTCGAGCAATGTTTCTCCGCCCAGCGTCTTCAGGCTCTGGCGCAGCATCTTGCGGCGCTGACCGAAAGCGGCCGCCGTGACGGCTTCCAGCTTGGAAAGCTCCGCTGGCGCGACAGGCTGAGGCAGCGGCTCGAGCCGAACAATGGACGAAGTGACGGATGGCGGCGGGACAAAGGCGCTGCGGTTCACGTCGAACAGGATCTTCGTTTTGGTGCGCCATCCGGCCAGGACCGCCAGCCGGCCGTAATGTGCATCGCCGGGCCTGGCGGTGATGCGCTGGGCCACTTCGCGCTGGAACATCAAGGTGAGACTGGCCCACCAGGGCGGCCAGGCCTCAGCCGTGAGCCATTTGATCAGGAGTGCCGTACCCACGTTGTAGGGCAGATTGGCGGCCACACGCATGCCCCTGGGCAGGATCCTTTCTTCCCGCAGCGTGAGCGCGTCAGCCGAGATGATTTCGAGTTTACCGGGATAGGCAGTGGCAATTTCTTCCAGTGCGGGCAGGCAGCGCTGATCGCGCTCAACCGTGATCACTTTGTCTGCTCCTTCCTGCAGCAGGGCGCGGGTAAGACCGCCGGGGCCGGGACCCACTTCATAGAAAATGCCGCCATCGCCGGCGCCGGCGGCGCGCGCGATTCTGGCCGTAAGATTGAGATCAAGCAGGAAATTCTGGCCCAGCGATTTTTTTGCCGCGAGGTGATGGGTAGCGATCACCTCACGCAGCGGCGGCAGGCTGTCCTTCCTCACTTGGAGACGGATCTCGCGTCGGCGATGGAAGCTGCCATGCGGATCGCCGCGATCATGCTGCGATGATCGGCGTTGCCTTTGCCCGCGATATCGAAAGCGGTGCCGTGATCGGGTGAGGTGCGCACGATGGGGAGGCCCAACGTGACATTCACGCCATCCCAGAAGGAGAGCGTCTTGATCGGGATCAAACCCTGGTCGTGATACATGGTGAGGACCGCGTCGTAGTTTTTGCGCGCCTCGTCATGGAACAAGGTGTCGGCGGAGAGCGGGCCGATCACCTTGTGCCCGCGCTCGTTCAGAAGGCGGATTGCCGGAACGATGATGTTTTTCTCTTCCATGCCCAGCATGCCGTCCTCGCCGGCGTGCGGATTGAGCCCGGCTATCGCCAGGCGCGGCTGCGCAATCGCAAAGTCCCGCCTCAGCGCCTTGAGAACGATCTCGCAGGTCTCAAGGATCGCATCTGACGTGACGGCCTTGGGCACCTCCGCCAGCGGCGCATGGATGGTGAGGGGCACGACCCGCAATTTGTCGCTGGCCAGCATCATCACTGCCCGGGGCGCGTTGGTGAGGAAGCCCAGGAACTCGGTATGGCCGGGATAGGGAAAGCCCGCCTCTTTCAAGACCGCCTTGTGAATGGGCGCCGTGACCAGGCCTGCCGCTTCGCCCGCCAGGCAAGCCTTGACTGCGATCTCGATCGCTTCGATCACGGCTGCGGCGTTCGCCGGGTCGGGCTTGCCGGGCGCGGCCCAAATCTTTGCCTTGGTCGCAATGAGAAAGGATTCACGTCCGGCGAAAACCGCCGCATCGCCGACCAGTTTCAGGGGATGGGCGCCGATCTTGCCGCCCAGCGCATCAAAGGCCGCGAGCGCGATCTCGGGGCCGATTCCCGACGGCTCCCCCATGGTAAGCAGGAGAGGAAGGTTTTTTTGATTACCTGACTTCGACATCGACGCCGCGCCGCAGGTCGCGCATATAGCGGCGCGCCATGGCGGAAATCTGCTGGTCGAAGAGCATGTTTTCCACGTCCTGGCGGGTCGGCATCGCATAGGCGGTCTGGATCACAACCTTCTTGTCGCAGCGTGCGATCATTTCCACGCCCGCGGTCGAGATGAAGGGTTGCGCCATTTCACCGGACTTGGTGTTGGTGAGCGCTTTCTGGATCTCGGGACTGAGATCGCCCACCCGCATATTGCCGAGGTTCATATAGACCGCGCCCTTGAGCTTCTCAGGCACCTGAGAAAGCTCGTCGCAGCCGTTGAACCCAGCGCGGATATTGGCGGCGATCTTGCTGGCACTGTCCACCATATCCTTGGTGGACGCGGCACTGAGCGGCAAGAGCAGGCGGGCCAGCGGCAGAACGCTGTCGGTGCTGATAGCGTCCTGCTTGGGGGCGTCGATCTTGGTGCCCAAAGGTTCCTGACGGCCGCGTAAAGCCAGGATGTAATAGCCGCCGATCGAGCGGATCGGCTCGGACACGGTGTTGACCGCCATCTTTTTGAGCGCCGCGTTCAATTCCGGCGCCAGTTGACCGTCATAGACATAGCCGATGTCGCCGCCCGCAGCCGCAGACGGGGATTGGCTGAACTGGTGGGCGATCATGCCGAAATTGCCGCCGGTCTTGAGCTGTTCCTCGACCGACTGGGCGTCCTTCAGCGCGTCCGCATCCTTGTCGGGATTGTCCACCTGGAAGAAGATTTCGCTCACCAGATAATGGGGCTTGTCGGCACCTTCGGCGTAACGCTCCAGCTCGGCGTTCACTTCTTCGGGCGTGATGTTGATCCGGTCTTCGTATTCCTGCTGCACCGTTTTTTGCCAGGCGAGCTGGGCGGTGAGCTGGCGGCGGAGCGAATCCTCGCTCGAACCGGCATTGGCGAGGACCTCGCGCAGTTGCTCGATAGTGACGTGGTTCTCGCCCAGCATGCGGTTGATCTGGTTGTCCACTTCGGACGGCGCCACCGTGATATGTTTCTTGATGGCTTCGTTCAGCTCCAGCTTCTCGTTTTCCAACTGGGTGATGATCTGGCCGCGGATGCGCTTCAGTTCATCGCCCTTGGGCTGGATGCCGGAGGTGGCGAGGA
>DATNFZ010000103.1:0-2606 GCA_035606155.1 Rhizomicrobium sp.
AGCGCGGCCTTGGCGGTGCGCTTGCCTGAGCGGGTCTGGAGCATGAAGAGCTTGCCTTCCTGCACCGTGAACTCCACGTCCTGCATGTCGCGGTAATGCTGTTCCAGCCGCTGGCCGATGGCCTTGAGCTCGGCAAAAGCCGCGGGCATGGCCTCTTCCATCGAGGGCTTCTTGCCGCCCTGGCGCTCGCGCACGACCTTTGAGATCGGCTGGGGCGTGCGGATGCCCGCCACCACGTCCTCGCCCTGGGCGTTGATGAGGAATTCGCCATAGAGCAGCTTTTCCCCCGTGGCGGGATCGCGCATGAAGGCGACGCCGGTGGCCGAGGTTTGCCCGCGATTGCCGAACACCATCGCCTGCACCGTCACCGCGGTGCCCCAATCCTCCGGAATGTTGTGCAGCCTGCGATAGGTCTTGGCGCGGGGCGATTGCCAGGAGCCGAACACGGCGCCGATCGCGCCCCATAATTGCTCCTGCACGTCCTCGGGGAACGGCTTGCCCAATTCCTTTTCGACCCGCTTCTTGAACAGCTCGGCGACGTGCTTGAGATCATCGGCGCCCAGATCGGTGTCCAGTTCCACGCCCCGGGAGGATTTTTCGTCGTCCAGGATTTCCTCGAACGGCGCATGCTCCAGCCCCAGCACCACATCGGAATACATCTGAATGAAGCGGCGATAAGAGTCATAGGCGAAGCGGGCATCGCCGGTGAGCTTGGCCAGGCCCTCGGTGGTGGCGGCGTTGAGGCCCAGGTTGAGCACGGTGTCCATCATGCCCGGCATGGAGACGCGCGCGCCCGAGCGCACCGAAACCAGCAGCGGCCGGGCGGGATCGCCCAAAGTGCCGCCCGCCAACTCGCCCACCCGCTTGAGCGCGGCGGCGACCTGGTCCTTCAGTTCCGGCGGGTAGCTGTCCTTGTTGCTGTAATAATAAGTGCAGACTTCGGTGGTGATGGAGAAGCCCGGGGGCACCGGCAGGCCCAGATTGCTCATCTCGGCCAGATTGGCGCCCTTGCCGCCCAGGAGGTTCTTCATGCCGGCCTGGCCTTCCGCCTTGCCGTCCCCGAACGCGTAAACCCACTTCATATTACCCTCGATGCTTCCTTCGATTTTGGCCGCCTCGTGCCCGGGCCGCTCAAGCGTGTCCAGACCACCCATACCATGTTCCGATTTCATGTTCCCGCTAGCCTTCAATTTTCGAGAAATCGCCGATCTGATGAATTGTCGCCCTGAGCGCCGCCAACAAGTGGAGCCGGTTTTCCCTTATTTTCGGATGGGGCGCATTCACTTTGACCGAGTCAAAAAAATCATCCACGGGAACGCGCAACGCCGCCATTTGCTGCATGGCGCCTGCAAAATCTTCTTTTGTCAGGGCGGGCGCGATTGCGGCCCTGGCCTTTGTCAGAGCGGCGTAGAGGGCTTTTTCCGCGGGTTCGGCAAGCTTGGTTTCGTCCACCTCGCCGATGAAGGTTTTCTTGTCCTTCTTCTCTTCGTCCTTCAGGATGTTGGCGGCGCGCCTGTAGCCGGCCAGAAGATTGGCGCCATCGTCAGTCCTGAGGAAGGCCTGCAGCGCCTCGACCCGCGCCACCAGACGCACAAGATCGTCTTCGTTGGTGAGCGCAAAAACCGCGTCGATCAGATCGTGGCGGATGCCTTTTTCCCTGAGCGCGACTTTCAGTCGATCGGCGAAAAAAGACAGCAACTCCTGGGACACGTTGAGAGGCAACCGCAGCCGATTTTCCAGAAGAATGCGGATTACGCCCAGCGCGGCGCGCCGAAGGGCAAAAGGATCGCCTGAACCGGTGGGTTTTTCACCGACAGCAAAGAAACCGGTCAAACTGTCCAGCTTATCGGCCAGCGCCACGGAAATTGCGATCTTGCCGGTTGGCACCGCGTCGGAAGGTCCCATCGGTTTGTAATGATCGCGGATAGCGTCGGCGATTTCGGCATCTTCCTTGTCGTGCAGGGCATAGTAGCGGCCCATCACGCCTTGCAACTCGGGGAATTCGCCCACCACGCCGGAGGTGAGATCAGCCTTGGCCAGGCGGGCAGCGCGCTCCGCCTTCTTGGGGTCGGCGCCGATTTTCCGGGCGATTTCGCCCGCCAGTTGGGCGATGCGCTCTACACGTTCGTACTGGGTGCCCAGCTTGGCGTGAAAGACGATGCCCTTAAGGTCGGCAATACGGCTTTCCAAGGTGCGCTTGCGGTCCTCGTCCCAGAAGAATTTGGCGTCGGAAAGGCGCGCGCGCAGCACACGCTCGTTGCCCGCCACAATTTCCTTTCCGCCATCCTCGGCCACCATGTTGGCGACTAGGGCGAAGCGATTGGCCATCTTCCCGCGCTTATTTCCTGAAGTTTGGGTCTCGCGCAGCGCGAAATATTTCTGATGAGTGCGCATGGAGGTTTGCAGAATCTCCGGCGGCACGTCCATGAACTGGTCCTCGATGGTGCCGGTCAGGATCACCGGCCATTCCACCAAACCCGCCACTTCGGCCAAGAGCCCCTCGTCCGGGATCAATTCCAGGCCATGGACGAAGGCTGCCTGCTTCACGCCTTCGAAGATGATGGCGGCGCGCTCGTCGGCCTCCAGAACGAAGAACGCTTTCTTCA
>DATNFZ010000104.1:0-2892 GCA_035606155.1 Rhizomicrobium sp.
CTCGCGGGATTTCAAGTAATATTCCTCGCGGAACACAAACATCACCACGTCGGCATCCTGCTCGATGGAGCCGGATTCGCGCAGGTCCGACAGCACCGGGCGCTTGTCGTCGCGGGCATCGACGCCGCGCGACAGCTGCGACAGGGCCAGGATCGGCACGTTCAATTCCTTGGCAAGTGCTTTCAAACCCTTGGTGACTTCAGTGATCTCCTGGACCCGGTTTTCCTGGCGCCGCGACGGCTCGACCAGTTGCAGATAGTCGATGATGATCAAGCCGATCTTCTTTTCCCGCTTCAGGCGCCGCGCCCTGGCCGCGATCTGGGCGATGGAGATGCCGCCGGTATCGTCGATGAACAGCGGCAAGGTGGAAAGCTCCTGCATGGTGAGAACGAATTTCTCCCACTCGCTTTCGGAGAATTTGCCGTTCCTGATCTTCCACATCTCGATCTCGGTCTGCTCGGCCAGGATACGGGCGGAAAGCTGCTGCGCCGCCATTTCCAGCGAGAAGAACAGGACCGGACCGCCACGCGAGATTTCCGCGCCCGCTTCCATGTCCTGCACATAGGCACGCGCGGCATGGAAGGCCATGTTGGTGCCCAGCGCCGTCTTTCCCATGCCCGGGCGGCCCGCAAGGATCAGGAGGTCGGAAGGCTGCAGGCCGCCCAGAAGCTGGTCGATGTCGGTGAAGCCGGAGGTAACGCCCGAGATGCGACCGCCCCGGGCCTGCGCTTTCTCCGCGCTTTCCACCGCCCGGCGCAGCGCCTCATGGAAATCGAGCGGGCCTTCGCCATATTTGCTGGTTTCGCTGACCGCATAGAGAGCTTTTTCCGCTTCCGCGATCTGCTCGGCCGGGCCTTTCTCGGTGGGCGCCTCATAGGCCGTGTTGACGATATCCTCGCCAATGCGGATCAGGCTGCGGCGCACGGCCAGATCGTGCAAGATGCGCGCATAATCGCGCACATTGGGAAGGGCGGGCGCGGCTTGCGCCAGTCCCGCCAGGTAGGCGGTGCCGCCCACTTCGATCAGGCCCGGATCGGCCTTCATCGCCGCGTGCAAGGTAAGTGGCGTGAGCGCGAAGGAGCCTCGCTCCATCGCCTGGCTCATGGTTTCAAAGATTCGCGCGTGCAGAGGATCGTAGAAATGTTCGGGGCGGATCAGCGCCTGAACCCGTTCCAGCGCCTGATTGTCCACCAGGATGGCGCCGAGCAAGGCCTGCTCGACTTCGACATCATAGGGGACGTGGCGATAGGCTTCTTGTTCCATGCGTGGGATGGAAAAAAGCAATCAACTGACGGCAAGTCCACCGGGACGAGCGCCAAACCCCACCTGCCCACAGCTTAAAAAATACGTGATTTGCTCCTCGCTAGCCCTAGTGGCATGGATCGCGAGGATCACAATTTGCTTGAACTTACGCCGCTTTCTTTTTGACCCGCGCCAGCCGTTCTGCCGCTCTGAGATCGGCGACGAATTGCGCGAAGGCGCGGTGACGGCCCGCGCTGTCCGGAATACGCAGCAGTGACGAGGGATGCACAGTGATGAAGCCGGGATGTCCGTCGAATTCCGCCGGGCCGCGGTTCCTGGCAATGGGAATGGTCTTTCCCGCCAGCGCCAGGATGGCGGTCGCGCCCATCGCCACCGTGACTTTAGGCTGGACCAAATCCAGTTCTTTTTCCAGCCACCAGCGATAATGCTTCACCTCGCCGGCATTAGGCTTGGAATGAAGCCGGCGCTTGCCGCGCTGTTCATATTTGAAATGCTTGACCGCGTTGGTGACATAGACCTGAGCGCGGTCAATCCCGGCGTCAGCCAAAGCGCGGTTCAGGAGCTTGCCCGCCGGACCGACAAAGGGATGGCCTTCCATCTCCTCCTGGTCACCCGGCTGTTCGCCCACCAGCGCAAGATCAGGGTGAAGCGGCCCCTCTCCCAAAACGGCCCGCGCGGCGAATCCGGTCAAAGGCTCGGCCTGGGCGATCAGGCGGTTAAGGGCTTTCAGGGTGCGTGGAGTCGTCATGAAAAGACAACGCAGGCCGCCAGAAATCGACCGCCCTTGTCCTGGCGCCATGGCCCGTCCAGATAGGGCGGGGGGACCTAATGCACCCGTTGGACCGTCCGGTATGGAATGCGCTGACCAGCCGCCAGGCGCACCTGGCGCTGGGCGAGAAGGAGCGTTTTCTGCGTTTTCCCGCCGACATCGAGCCGTTCGGCGCCACGCGCGACAATAGCCCTGAACAATTGGCGGGATTGGCTGAGTTGACGCCGCTGGACGGCCATGTGGCCCTGGCCGAAGTGGCGACGCTTCCGGCGCCGCCTGGTTTCATTTCCATGATCTTGGCGGCCATTCATCAGATGACCGCCCCCAAGATCGGTCCACCGGACGATGACCTTGAGGTGCTGTCATTATCGGATGCCGATGCGCCCGAAATGCGCGCTTTGGCCGAACTCACCCAGCCCGGCCCTTTTCATGCCCGCACCCATCAGTTGGGCGGCTTTGTCGGGGTGCGCGACAATGGCCGCCTGATCGCCATGGCCGGCGAGCGGCTGAGGGTGCCGGGCTTTACTGAGATCAGCGCGGTCTGTACCCATCCAGACGCGCGGGGACGCGGCCTGGCGGGGGCGCTGATGCGCCGGGTGGCGGCGGGCATTGTGGCCCGCGGCGAAGAATTATTCCTGCACGTTTATCCGCACAACAAAAGTGCGATCGCGCTCTACGAAAAGCTGGGCTTCCGCCACCGCGCCGACATCCAGCTCAATGTACTGCGCCGGCTGCAGGCGCCTAGCGTTTCTTAGGAGCGAAGCGACTTAGAAACGTTGGCGTCCCCGCGCAGGCGGGGACCCATTCTAGAAATCGAACTCGGCAAAGACCGGCAGCTTCTCGGCGCGCGCCGAATGGGC
>DATNFZ010000105.1:0-9408 GCA_035606155.1 Rhizomicrobium sp.
AGGTGCGCGACCTGCCGGTTGTGTGCCGCTCCAGCGCGCCGGATTGCGAGATGTTTTCCGTTTGCTCGATCTGGGTAACCAGTTTGCAACTCGCGGCCAATTTCCGCCAAGTGGATGCTGCAGCAAGCCACAAATCACGCGAGGCCGGCACGTCATTCGCGGCCGCGTTCCCTTCGCATTCCGCCGCGCGTTCCAAATATCTCGCGCGACGATCCGCCATACGATCTTCGATCGCAGCGCCGCTCGCCTCAGTGTCCTGTGGCAATCGATCCTCCAAGCCCGGAATTCCTAGCCCTTGCGCTGCAATATTCTTCCACGTCTGGCCGGCTGACCCGGTCATGCCTTGCTCCGGCTGTCCCATGATAAGGCTTAAAGCCTTCGAAAAATCAGGCGAAGGGGAGCATCACGCTTGCAATTTGACAAGAGAGCAGGAAATACCAGAACGCTAGTAACGATGTACGACCTGCACCGGCGATTTGCTGCGCAGTCGCGGCTTAAGCGCATCGTCACACGTTATGCCGCGTTCTTGGGCCCAGATGATTGCCGCGCTGCGGCGGTTGACGCCGATCTTGCGGTAGAGCGCGGCAATATGGTTGCGCACCGTGTTGCGTGATAAACCAAGTGTCTTGCTCATCTCCCGATCGTCCTGGCCGGAGCAAATCAGGCCGAGCACATCGCGCTCCCTTTCTGTCAGTTCGTCCAAGCCGGATGGCTCGCCATTGGCTGGCCTGCCGCGACGAAATGACGTGACCTTTTCCATCAGGGAGCGACCGATGGCGGATGTATCGGCAATTATGGCTTCGATCGCCGCGATCAGCCCGTCGCTGGGACGCCGATTCTTTGTGACATCCTGAAGGATGCACAAGACCTCGCCTTGGGCGTTGACGAGGAAAAGGCCATCCGTGAGCGCGTTCACAAGACGCTCCAGATGTTCGCTTCGACGGGTCGCGCCGTCCACAACCTGTTCCAGGTGATACTCCCAAGAGGCGTTCCGTGGAGCTAACGCGTGTTCCCTCCCTTAGTTTCTCTGTACCAGTTTGTGGTAAAATTGCGCCTCTTGCTGGCCGATCGCGAGGAACTTTCCACGCGCGGCCGTATTAGCAGGAATCTATTATTGCAGATTAATGCTGCGAAGGCGGCACACGCACCCTGAGGCCGTCGAGTTCGGACGTCACGCGCAACTGGCAGGACAGCCGGCTGGTGGGTTTGGGCTGGATCGCGAAGTCCAGCATGGTCTCTTCCATCTCGGATTTGGCAGGGAGTTTCCCCGCCCATTCCCCCTCGACCTGAACATGGCAGGTGGCGCAGGCACAGGCGCCCCCGCAATCGGCGTCGATGCCGGGGACGTTGGCGCGTACCGCGCCTTCCATCACCGACCAGCCGGCTTGAATCTCCACCGTTTGTTCCGTGCCGTCGGGCTGAATGAACGTAATTTTCGCCATCAACCGAAGCCTTTCATGGGAATAGACAGGTCCGCCAGTCTTTCCGGCGCGATGCGCGCATTGGCGGCGATCAGCTTTTTCCCGATCATGTATTCCGGCGCGGCGTTGATGGCTTCCACCGCCGCGACCATGCCGTCGCGCAGATGGAATACGGCGAATTTGCGTGACGAGACTTCGCCCCGCACCGCCACAATATCCGCCGGCCGCGCCAAGCCGGCGATCTGAAGCTTCAAGTCGTACTGGTCCGACCAGAACCAGGGCACCTCGCTGTAGGTTTTGGGCCTGCCCAACATCGCCAGCGCCGCATGTTTGGCCTGGTCGATCGCATTCTGCACGCATTCGAGCCTGATCTCCGCGCCGTCGCGGCCATGATGGCGGGTGCAATCGCCGGCGGCGAAGATGGCGGAATCGGATGTCATGGCGGTCCGGTCCACCACGATCCCGTCGCTGCAGGCAAGGCCCGCGGTGGCGGCAAGATCGTCATTGGGTACGACCCCGATTCCCACCAGCACCAGATCGGCCGGATAGGCGACGCCGCCGGCCTTGACAGCTTCGACCTTGCCCTTGCCGTCGAAGCCTTCGACCAGAGTGTCGAGCTTGAGCGTCACACCGGCCTTTGCGTGCTCGGCCGCATAGAAATCCGACAGGGGCTTCGATACCGAGCGAGGCATCAGCCGGTCCGCGGTCTCGAACACCGTCACGTCCAGCCCGCGCTTGGCGCCGACCGCCGCCACTTCCAATCCGATATAGCCGCCACCCACGATGGCGATGCGCGCGCCGGCCTTGAACGCTGCCTGCAAGCCGTCCACATCGGCGATGCCGCGCAGATAATGCAGCCCGTCGAGATCGGCGCCGGGACATTTGAGCGTCCGCACCCTGGTTCCCGTCGCCAGCAGCAACTTGTCATAGGCAAGTGTGCGGCCATCGCCCAGCGTCACCGATCTGGCGGCGCGATCGATTGCCGTGGCGCGTGCGTTCAGCAAAAGGTCGCAGCCCGCCTCGCGATAGAACGCCTCGCTTTTGAGGAACAGCCGCTCGCGTGCGAAGGCGCCCAGGAGATAGGCCTTGGACAAAGGCGGCCGCTGATAGGGTGGATAGGCCTCGTCCCCCACCAGGGTGAGTCGGCCCTGGAACCCCTCGGCGCGCAAACTCTGGACCGCCTGTACACCCGCCTGGCCGGCGCCGATGATGACAAAATGTTCGGCCATGGCTTTTCCAGCGGAATCCGGGCGCGGGCTAGCATGCCAACAGGCCCCGCGCAAAGGGCTTTCGCGGGCGTTGAGAAATGAGTGGAGCGCGGGCTAGAAGAGGCCATGGCGGACAGATTTCGCATGACCGTGGCGCTGCCGGATTTGGCGGCGACCGTGAGACTGGGCGCGGCGATTGCCGCCCTGCTCGGCCCGGGCGACGCCGTGCTGCTCAGGGGCGATCTGGGCAGCGGAAAGACCACTCTGGCCCGGGCCATCCTGGCGGCGCTGGGCGTCGCCGAGAATGTGCCCAGCCCTACGTTCACCCTGGTGCAGGCCTATGAGACGCCAAGCCTGACGGTGAGCCACTACGACCTCTACCGGCTGAAGCGCGAAAGCGAGCTGGACGAATTGGGCCTGGACGAAGCGCTGGACCAGGGTGCCGCCTTGATCGAATGGCCGGAGCGGGCGGAAAGCCGCATGCCGATCGATGCGCTGATCGCCGCGCTGGATGCCGACCAGGAACGAAGGGCGATGCTGGACGGTCCGGCGCGGTGGAAGAATCTGGAAGAGATTTATGTCTGATCCCCGCGCATTCCTGAGCAACGCCGGCTGGGGCGATGCCGAGATCGCACCTCTTCCCGGCGACGCCTCGACCCGCCGCTATGCGCGGCTCAGGCACGGCGCGCGCGTTGGCATGCTGATGGACCAACCGCAGGCGGTGGAAAGCGTGGGTTGCGCGCCCGACGCCGACGAAGTCACCCGCCGCGCTCTGGGCTACAACGCGGTCGCACGGCTGGCGGGGGCGGATTGCCGCCGCTTCGCCGCGGTATCCAATTATCTTTCCCAGCGCGGCTTGTCGGCGCCAAAAATTCTCGCCGCCGATTATGCCCAGGGCCTGCTGGTGATCGAGGATTTGGGTGATGATCTCTTCACCGAGGTGGTGAACGGCGCGAATGGCGAAGCGCTTTACAATGCCGCGGTGGAAATTCTTGCCAAGCTTCACACCGAGCAAGCTCCGAAATTTTTATCGCCCCCTCCGGCCTCCGCATCGCAAGCGCTGCTACCCTCGCACGCTGCCGCTACTCGACCTCCCCCACCAGCGCTGACGCGCGCGGGGGAGGCGGACCAGGACCAAGACGCGCTGCCGCTCTTTGTCTATGACGAGATCGCGCTGATCGCCGAGACCGATTTGATGCTGGAATGGTTCTTTCCACTGGCGCTGGGCCGGCCCGCCACGGAAGGCGAATACAAGGAGCATCGCGCGCTGTGGAAAGCGGCACTTGATGCCATCCAGGGCAGCGACATCGTCTTCGTCCATCGCGACTATCACGCCCAGAACTTGCTCTGGCTGCCGGAGCGCGAGGGCCTTGGCCGCGTGGGCTTGATCGATTTCCAGGACGCGGTGGCCGGCAGCCGCGCCTATGATCTGGTTTCGCTGGTGGAAGACGCACGCCGCGACGTGCCGGCCGCTTTGGCCGAAAACGCCACCCGGCATTATCTGGAGGTAGCGGAAGAATTCGGCGCGCCTGTCGATGAAGAGCACTTCCGCGCCGAGATGGCCCTGATGGCGGCGCAGCGCAACACCAAGATCGTGGGCATTTTCGCCCGCCTGGCCTCACGCGACGGCAAGCGGCGTTATCTGGGCTACCTGCCGCGGGTGTGGAGTTACCTGGAACAGGATTTGAACCATCCCCTGCTGGCCGATCTTCGTCACTGGTATGACCGCGTGCTGCCCAAGTCCAAGCGCGCCATCGCCGCCCGGGCCACCGCATGATCCGTCGCGCCATGGTGCTGGCGGCGGGCAAGGGCTTGCGCATGCGGCCCCTGACCAACGACCGCCCCAAGCCGCTGGTCACGGTGGCCGGCAAGACCTTGATCGACCACGCGCTGGATCGTCTGGTGGCGGCCAAGGTCGAGCTGGCGGTGATCAATCTTCACTACAAAAGCGAGATGCTGCGCGCCCATCTGGCCCGGCGGCATGACATCGAAATCCGCTTTTCCTCGGAGGAAGACGCGCTGCTCGACACCGGTGGCGGGGTGGTGAAGGCACTGCCCCATTTCGAGGGCGAGCCCTTCTTGATCCTCAATTCGGATTCGATCTGGGTTGAAGGCTACAATTCCGCGCTTGCCGCAATGAACCGCGCCTGGGATGGCGACCGCATGGATGGCCTGTTGCTGCTGGCTTCGATGACGACGGCGCTGGGCTATGAAGGCTGGCGGGGCGATTTCTGCCTCTCTTCCACCGGTCCTATCAGCCGGGTGCCGGAGCGCATGGTCTCTGGCTTCGCTTTTCCTGGCGTGCAGATCGCCCATCCGCGCCTGTTCGCCGATCCACCGGCGGAAATCTTCTCCACCAATGTGATGTGGGACCGCGCCATCGCCCATGGCCGGCTTTACGGCATGCGGCTGGAAGGCGCCTGGCTGCATGTGGGCAGTCCCAGGGCGCGCGACGACGCCGAGGCCTTTCTCGCCAGGCTGGGAAAAAGTTGAGCGGCATCTTCACGATCCCGGCCTCGGCGCCGTTCGGCGAGACCTTGGCGCGCGGACTGCAGCGGCGGACAGAAAAAGACGCATTCGCGCTCACCGACGTCACCATTTATCTTCCCACCCGCCGCGCGGCGCGGAATTTCGGCGAAGCCTTCGCCCGCGTGCTGGGCGGGGCGGCGCTGCTGCCCGAATTCCGGGCGCTGGGCGACAGCGACGATGACGAGATGTTCGATCCTGTCCAAGACGGGTTGGAGTTGCCCCAAGCGATCCATCCCATCCGCCGGCAGTTGCTGCTCGCCACCCTGATCATGCAATGGGAGAAGACGCGCGGCGAAGAGGTCGGCTTCGCCCATGCCGCAGCGCTGGCGGAAAGCCTGGCCAAGGTGATGGACGATGCCGAACGCCAGGGCGCCGACCTTTCGCGGCTGGACGATCTGGCCCCGCTGGCGCTGGCCGAACATTGGCAGAATATCGCGCGCTTCCTTACCTTGATCCGCGATCAATGGCCCCCATTGCTGGCGGCGGAGAAACGGGTCAACCCGGCGGCGCGGCGGAACCGCGTGCTGGATTTGCTGGCGGAGCGGCTGCGGACGCGTCCGCCTGCGGGCATGGTGATCGCGGCCGGCTCGACCGGCTCGATCCCCGCCACCGCGCGATTGCTCACCGAAATCTCGCGCATGCCCAACGGTGCGCTGGTGTTGCCGGGACTGGACCAAAGACTCGACGAGGCAAGCTGGCGCACCCTCGATCCCGGCCATCCGCAATATGGCTTGAAGCAATTGCTGGACGCGGCGGGCGTGAACCGCGCGGGCGTGAAAGACTGGCACGCCGCTTCGATCAATCCCCCCCGCGAGCAACTGCTGAGCGAATGTCTGCGCCCGGCTCCTACCACTGACCACTGGCGGGCACTGGCCGATCGTGGTAGCGGCGATATCGCCCAGGGCCTGAACGGCATCCAACTGGTGGACGCCGCCAACCCCGCCGAGGAAGCGCTGGTGATCGCGCTGGCCCTGCGCGAAAGTTTGGAGCATGACGGGCGCACCGCCGCGCTGGTGACGCCCGACCGCGATCTGGGCCGCCGCGTGGCGGCAGAACTGTCGCGCTGGGACATCGCGATCGACGATTCCGCCGGCCGTCCCCTCGCCCATACCGGCGCGGGCGCATTCCTTTGCCTGCTGGCGGAAGCGGCGGAAGCCCAATTCGCGCCGGTGCCCTTGTTGGCGCTGCTCAAGCATCCTTTCGCCACCCTGGGCGACGATCCGGCTTCATTCCGCGCCATGGCGCGTGCGCTGGATCGGCTGGCATTGCGGGGTCCGCGCCCAGATCCGGGCCTTGACGGCGTCGCCCGGCGCATCGCCCAGGCGGGCGCCGAAGCGCACAGCAAGGATGACCGCGAGACAGCCAAGCGCCTGGCGGTGTGGTGGCAGAAAATTTCCGTCACTCTCGCACCCTTGGGACAGGCCTTCGCGCAGACCGAGTTGGGATTGGACGCGCTGATCGCCACCCATCTGGACGCCGCGCAGAGTCTTTCGTGCAGGCACGAACACGATTGCCCGATCTGGCGCGACGAAGACGGCGAAGCGGCTGCGCTTTTCTTCAGTGACTTCCGCGAGGCGGCGCAAGGCCTGCCGCCACTCGACCCCCACGCCTATCCCGGATTGCTGCACACCCTGGCAATGAAGGTGCCGGTACGTCCCCGCTTCACCCGCCATCGCGCCATTTCCATCCTGGGTCCGCTGGAAGCGCGGCTGCAGAGCTTCGACCTGGTGATCTTGGGCGGATTGAATGAAGGAAGCTGGCCCGGTGCGGCCTCCGCCGATCCCTGGTTCTCGCGGCCCATGCGCGAGACGCTGGGGCTGGAGCAGCCGGAACGCAGCATCGGTTTGGCCGCCCACGACTTCGCCATGCTGGCGGCGGGGCGGGAGGTGCTGATCACCCGCGCGATGAAAGTTGAAGGCGCGCCCACCATCGCGTCGCGCTGGCTGCAACGCATGCTGCAACTGACGGCGGGGCTTGGCCTGGAAATCACACAAGGGCCTTTCGCCCGCGATGCGCGGCGCTTCAGCCACGTGCAGGCGCTGGACCAGGCGACGCCGCCCATGCCCAAGCCGCCCACCGAGGCGCGGCCGCGCAAACTCTCGGTCACCGAGATCGAAACCTGGCTGCGCGATCCTTATGCCATCTATGCCAAGCATGTACTGAAGCTGAAGCCCTGGGACCCGCTGGATGCGCCCATCGGGCCTCTGGAACGGGGCAACGCGCTGCACAGGGCGCTGGAATTGTACAAGCAGCGCTTCCCGGCGCCGCCCGACGATGCGGTGGCGCAATTGATGACCATCGCCGACCGGGTGTTCGAGGAATTGGCGATCCCCAGGGCGATGCTGTCGGTGTGGCGGCCGCGGTTCGAATGCGCGGCGCGCTGGTTCGCCGGCTTCGAGCGCGAGCGCGCCGGCGCGATCACACAATCGGCGCTGGAAACGAAGGGTGAGCGCAAATTCGCGGGTCCCGGCGGCGAGTTCACTCTCAGCGGGGTGGCCGACCGCATCGACATTCTCGACAACGGCCATGCCGCCATTCTCGACTATAAGAGCGGCAAGCCGCCCACCAATCCCCAGGTAAAGGAATTGCTGGCGCCGCAATTGCCGCTGGAAGGCGCAATCCTCAAGGCCGGCGGCTTTCCCAATCTGGGCCCGCGCGAGAGCGACGAATTGCTTTACCTTCACATCTCAGGCCGCGGCGAAGGCGGCAACGCCCAGCCCATCGCCGACGTGCCGCTTCTGATCGAAAAGGCCTGGGCGCAATTGATGGCGCGGGTGGCGTGCTTCGACGATCCCGCCACGCCTTATCCGGCGCGGGTCAGGCCGTTCAGCGTGGACAGCGAAGGCGATTACGATCATCTCGCGCGGGTGCGCGCCTGGGCGATCATCGAGAAGGAGGAGGAATGAGCGAAGCCTCAACCTTCGCCTCCGATCCGCATATGTCGGCCTGGGTGGCGGCCAATGCCGGGGCGGGCAAGACCTTTACCTTGGCGAACCGGGTGGCGCGGTTGCTGTTGGCGGACGCACGGCCCGAGAAGATCCTCTGCCTCACCTTCACCAAGGCGGCGGCGGCGGAAATGCAGCACCGCCTGTTCAAGCAATTGGGCGAATGGTCAATGCTGCCCGACGACGTGCTGAGCGCGAAGATCGCCGAGATCGGCGCGATTCCTGACGATTTGCCGAAAGCCCGCCGCCTGTTCGCCAAGGCGTTGGAGACCCCGGGCGGGCTGAAGGTCCTCACCCTACACGCTTTCTGCCAGTTGGTGCTGACCCGTTTTCCCATCGAAGCGGGCGTCACACCCGGCTTCGAGGTGCTGGACGACGCGGCGGCGCGCGCCCTGGTGGCCGATGCGCGGCAGAAAGTTCTGGAGCGCGCGGGAACTGGCGACGCCCGGCTGGCCGACGCCATCGCCTATCTTGCCATCGAGAAGGGCGAGCCGCGCCTGAACGACACGCTGGCGGCGGCCCTGGGCAATGACCGGCGCAAGATGGACCGCTTCTTCGAGACGCTGAACGGCCGGGATTTTGAAGATGCCGTGTGGCGCGCCCATGGCATCGCGCCGGACTGGGATGGAGCGAAAGAATTCTGTGCCGCGCTGCGCCGGGAAATCGAAACGCTCAAGACCGTGGGAGACTGGCTGGCTGCAAGCAAAGCCGCCACCGATATCAAAAGCGCGGCGTATCTCGCCCGCTTCATTTTATTACCGGAGGATGGCTTCTCCCACTTGGAGGAATGGTTCCTGACGGATGCCGGCAAGCCCAAGCAGAAATTGGCAACCAAGGCGCTGGCCGATGCGCGGCCCGACCTGCTCTCTTATCTGACGGCGCTGCAGACGCGCTTCTGTGGCGTGGAAGACCAGCGCCGCGCCGCCCGCGCCGCCCGTCTCACCAACGCCTCGCTCACTTTGATTGCCGCGGTGCGGCGCGACTATGCGCGGGTCAAGGAGCGCCGGGGTGTGCTGGATTACGACGATCTGATCGTGAAGACTCTGGCGCTGCTCGAAAAGGGCGATGCGGCGCAATGGGTGCTCTACAAGCTCGACAACGGCATCGACCATATCCTGATCGACGAGGCGCAGGACACCAGCCCAGAGCAATGGCGCATCGTGAAGAAATTGGCCGAGGAATTCTTCGCCGGCGAAAGCCGTGGCCACGCCTCGCGCACCCTCTTCGCGGTGGGCGACGAAAAGCAGTCCATCTTCAGCTTCCAGGGCGCCGACCCCAGCCAGTTCGACATCCATCGCCAGCATT
>DATNFZ010000106.1:0-13481 GCA_035606155.1 Rhizomicrobium sp.
GCCCGGAGATCAGAACTCCGACTTTTTTCAAAGCTTGAGCGCCCCACGATAGACGACTTTGGCTTCGTCTTGGCCCGGAATGAGGTGTCCCAGCCGGACCGCCCTGTCGCCGGATTGCTGGAAGGCCTCGATCACATGGCCGGAATTTCTCTCTTCCACCACTGCTACCAGGCCGATGCCGCAATTGAACGTCCGAAGCATTTCGGACGGCGGGACCGCGCCTTGCCGGGCCAGCCAGCCAAACACGGACGCAGGCGCCCATGATGAAAGGTCGACCTCCGCATCCAAGCCTTGGGGCAAGGCGCGGGGCAAATTCTCGGTGATTCCGCCGCCGGTGATGTGGGCGAAACCTTTAATGCCGCCCACCCGCATCGCTTCCAGCGCGCTCTTCACATAAAGCCGCGTCGGCGTCATCAGCGCTTCACCCAGTTTGCCGTTCTTCGCGAAAGGCGCGGGCGCGTCCCAACCAAGGCCGCTTTTCTCCACCAGCCTGCGCACCAGGGAATAGCCATTGGAGTGAACGCCCGATGAGGCGACGCCGATCAGCACGTCGCCCGCTTCCATTTCGTCGCTGCGCGGCAGCACCGAGCCGCGTTCCACCGCGCCCACCGAGAACCCGGCGAGATCGAAATCGCCCTTGGCGTAAAGACCGGGCATTTCCGCGGTTTCGCCGCCGATCAGCGCACAGCCCGATTCCTTGCAGGCGCGGGCAATGCCTTCGATCACGCGGGCGGCCTGATCCACTTCCAGCTTGCCGCTGGCGTAATAGTCCAGAAAGAAAAGCGGCTCCGCGCCTTGCACCACGATGTCGTTGACACACATCGCCACCAGATCCTGGCCGATGCCGTCAAACAACCCGGTCTCGATGGCGATCTTGAGCTTGGTGCCCACGCCATCGGTGGCGGCGACCAGGACGGGATCGCGGAATCCGGCGGCTTTCAGATCGAACAAGCCTCCAAAACCGCCCAGATCGGCGTTCGAGCCGGGCCGGCTGGTGGCCCGGGCCGCAGGCGCGATGCGCGCAACCAGCGCTTCGCCCGCATCGATGTCCACGCCGGCGTCTTTATAAGTGATGCTGTCGTTGGGCATGGGGTCACGCGACGGGGTTGGAGTTACACTTCGTTTAATCAGGCCAAAGCAGGCGCGCAAGCCGCCCCGAACAGGCTAGGATACCGCCATGTCTCTGGAAGCCGCGATTGCGGTGCATCGTTTCGGCCTGGGCGCCCGTCCCGGGGAAATCGAGGGCGTGGGAGCCGACCCCAAGGCCTGGCTGACGGCCCAGATCGGCATGGCTGCGGAGCAGCCGGTGGCGCCCGACGGCGGCGCCTTTCCCAACTGCGGAACCCTGGTCCGCCAGGAACAGGCGATGATCGCGGAGCGCCGCGCCATCAAGGCAGGCGACCCCGAGGCGCAGAAAAAACTGGCCGGCGGGCGGATGAAGATTTTCACGGACGAGATGGCTGGCCGCTTCAAGCTGGGCTTTACCAGTTCGCGGCCGTTTGCCGAACATCTGGTCTGGTTCTGGACCAATCATTTCACCGTCTCGACCACGGCTGGGCGAACTCTCAATTTTTGCGGCGCCTTCGAGCGCGAAGCGATTCGGCCCTTCATCGCCGACAAGTTCGAGAACATGCTGCTGGCGGTGGCGAGCCATCCCGCCATGCTGGTCTATCTCAACAACAATGCTTCGATCGGACCTGAGTCACGGGCCGGCCAACGCACCGGCAAGGGCCGTAACGAGAATTTGGGCCGCGAATTGATGGAGCTTTATTCCCTGGGCGTGGATAGCGGCTATACCCAAGCCGACGTGATCGCACTGGCCAACATTCTCACCGGCTGGAGCCTCGACCCCAAGGCGGCATCGGGATTCGGGTACTTTCCCAACCGCCACCAGCCGGGGGTGCAGACACTGCGCGGCAGGCGCTATGCGCCCGATCTCAAGGGCGGCATCGAGGCCGTGCGCGACTTGGCGCGTGATCCTCATACCGCCCACCATATCGCCATCAAATTCGCCACCTATTTCATCGCCGACGAACCCTCGCCGCAATCGGTGGCGCGGCTGGAGCGCGTCTTCAGCCAGACCGGCGGCGACCTCAAGGCGCTCGCCATCGCCGCGGTCGAGGACGACGCTGCCTGGGAGCCAAGGCCAAGGAAAATGCGCTCGCCGGTGGAATATGTGACGGCGGGCTATCGCTTGTTGAATTTGCCCGGCAACGATGCGGACGGGCGATTGACGCGCGCCGCCATGGCGAGCGCGCGGGCGATGGGCGAATTTCCGATGACTGCGCCGTCACCCAAGGGATGGCCGCTCACCTCCGACGCCTGGTCGGGCCCGGACGCGGTGCTGAACCGCATCGAATGGGCCAAACAGGTGGGTGGAAAGATGCCGCCCGATTTCAATGCCGCCAGAGTGGCGGATGAAGGCATGGGCCCCTTGATCGCGCCGGCGACCAGAACCGCGATGGCGCGCGCCGAGACCCAAGGCGATGCGCTGGCGCTTCTGATTTCCAGCCCGGAATTTCAGCGCAGGTGAATGCGATGATCCTCGACCGCCGTTCGCTGCTTCAATCCTTCGCCGCTGCTGGAATTATCGGCGCCATGGATGCGCGTGCCCACTTCGCCTGCGCCGCCACGCCGGGGGACCGGCGGCTGGTGGTGGTGATCCTGCGCGGCGCCCTCGACGGATTGGCAGCCGCGCCGCCTCACGGTGACAAGGATTATGCTTCGGTAAGGGGAGACTTGGCGCTTCAGACCAGCGGTACCGGCGCGCTGCACGATCTGGATGGGTTTTTCGGGTTGCATCCGTCATTTGCCAATCTCAAGACCCTCTATGACAACAGACAACTGATTGTGTTCCACAATATCTGCTCGCCCTATCGCGACCGCTCGCATTTCGAGGGTCAGAATGTGCTGGAATCGGGTGGCGCCCAGCCGCATCTGTTGCAGGATGGCTGGCTTAACCGCGCGCTTCGGCCCATGGGCATTGGCAATGGCGATCGGGCGCTGGCGATCGCGCAGACCCCGCCTTTGATGCTGTCGGGAAAGGTGCAGACCGCAAGCTGGATGCCGGCGGTGATGCCCGCGCCCGACGAATTGTTCCTGAACCAGGTACGCGCGCTTTATGCCAATGACGCTGTGCTGCAGGAATCATTGTCGAGCGCGCTGGCGCTGCAGGCCGCTTCGCAGAACGCGATGGACGATCCGGCGGCTGTAGGTCCGAACGGACAGAAACGCCCGGGCGGCGCTTACGGGAATCTCACGCCTTTGTTCCAGGGCGCGGGCAAATTGCTGGCGGCGTTGGACGGTCCCCGCGTGGCGACGCTGGAAGCCTCAGGCTGGGACACGCATGTGACTGAAGGGGCCGCGGATGGACAATTGGCGCGTCGGCTTCAGATGCTGGATGCGGCGATCGATGCCATGCGCACCGCGATGGGCCGTGAAGTCTGGGACAAGACCGCGGTGGTGATGGCGACGGAATTCGGCCGCACCGTGCATCCCAATGGCTCGGGTGGCACCGATCACGGCACGGGCGGCGCAGCCTTCCTGTTCGGCGGCGCCGTCCAAGGTGGCCAGGTCAAGGCGGAGTGGGTAGGATTGCGTTCGGACGTGCTGAAAGATGGGCGCGACCAACCTGCCCGGACCGATCTGCGCGCTTTGTTCAAAGGCGTACTGGCGGAACACATGGATGTGCCCAACAGCGCGCTGGAAAACACGGTCTTTCCCGACAGTGGTTCAGCGGCGCCGATCAAGGGCCTTATTCGCGCCTAAATTCGCGTTCATCCCGGCTTCCGTGTGTAGAATCCGCCGCCTATAATCGCCGGCGTCACCCCCGAGCGCCCCGTCTTGTCCCGTTTTCTGAAATGCCTTCCCGCCTTGGCGCTTGCGCTTTGGTGTGCTTTTTCCTTCGCGCCAGCCCAAGCCGCCGACGAGCTCTATACCGTGTCCGGCGTGCATGTGGACGCGTCGGCCGCGTCCTCCGCGGAAGCGGCGAACATCGCCATCGCCCAGGGCCGGCCCAAAGCGTGGCAGATTCTTTATCGCCGCCTCACCCGCGAGGAAGATTGGCCGCGCCAGCCGGCGCTCGATCCGGCCACCCTGGTCCGGCTGTCGCGCAGCTACATTCCGGCCAATGAACGGCGTTCCACCACACGCTATGTCGCCGACGTGACCTATGAGTTCAATCCGGAAGCGGTGGGCCGCGTGCTGCGTGACGCCAACATCGCTTTTGCGCAAGGCGCAGTGCATCGCATCCTGTTGGTGCCGATGTCGCCCGCCTACAACAATGGTCCCTGGGCGCAGGCCTTCTCTTCGCCCAGCCTCCGCGACAGCGTGGTTCCGTTCGTATTGCCGAGCGTATCCGATGCCGCCGATCTCAGTGGCATGGATTTCGATGGTGCGGGCTGGGATGACGTCGCAGCGGCGGCGGCCCGCGCCAACGCCACCGAAGCGGCGCTGGTACAGGTGCTGTCTTCCAACGGCAAGGTGACGGTGAATATCCGCCGTCTAGGCCAGGGCGAAGCGCCGGCCAAGACCAGCGTGGAAGTGCCGTTGATGCAGACCGTCAGCGCCACCTATCCCGCGGCCGCACAGGCCGCCATGGCCGCGATCGACGAATTCTGGAAGACGCGCGCGGTAGTGAATGTGAATTCCCGCGGCACCCTGATTGCCGACGTCCAGGTGAACTCGCTGGACCAATGGGGAGTGATCCAGACGGCGCTGGCTGGTCTTGAGAACGTCACCGGCGTGCAAGTGGTGGCGATGGATGTTGGCTATGCCCGTCTCTCCATCGCCTATCAGGGCAGCCAGGAACAGTTGCGCGATGCCATGAACGGGCAGGGGCTTGCGCTTTCCGGCCGCCCCGGGGCGTGGATGATCACGCGCGTGGGTGACGGGCGGTAATGCTGCGCCATCTGCCCAACCTTCTGTCGGCGCTTCGCCTTCTGGCGGCGCCAGTGGCGGCCTGGGCGATCCTTCAGGATCACGAAACGCTGGCGCTGGCGATGTTCGTCTTTGCCGGCCTGAGCGATCTGGCCGATGGTTTGGTGGCGCGCCGTTGGGGCTTCATCTCGCGCTTCGGTGCCTGGCTCGATCCCGTCGCCGACAAGCTTCTGATGCTTTTCTGCTTCATCGCTCTGCTGCGCGTGGGGGCTGTGGCCTTCTGGCTGGTGGTGCTGGTGATCGCGCGCGACGCCCTGATCGCCACCGGCGCGACGCTGGTGAGAATTTCGAGCCTGCCGATGCGGATCGCGCCCCTGATGATCGGCAAGGCTTCCACCGCCGTCCAAGTGGCATATGTCGGCATTCTTCTTCTGCTTTTGGCTTTCGACCGCGAAGCCCCGCGGATCGTCACGGCCGCCGGTTATACCGTGGCGGTGTTCGCCATTCTTTCGCTGGCGGCCTATGGCCGGCTTTTCCTGCGCTCGCTCTTGTCCGGACGGCGCACCGCTTGATGCTTATGCCCTGAATGGTTTCGCAACTCATCCTGCCCATCGAACCGGCCAGCCGGATGACGCGGGACGATTTCATCGTCGCGGCGGGCAATCGCCATGCCCTGGCGTTTCTGGATGCGTGGCCGGACTGGCCGGCGTCGGCGGCCGCCCTTTACGGACCAAGCGCGTCAGGCAAGACACATTTGGCGCGCATCTGGGCGGCACGCGCCAATGCCACACTGGCCGATGCGCGGGAACTCCAGGCGCCCATCGCCGGCGCGGCCGTGGTGGAGAATTGCGACAGCGTCGCCGGACACGCGCACGAACCCGCTCTGTTCGCCATGCTCGAGCGGGGCACCCCGCTTCTTCTGACCGGCCGCGCCGCCCCCGGCTCATGGCCGGTGGATATTCCCGATCTGGCATCGCGCTTGCGGGCGCTGGTGGCGTTCGAATTGGGAGGTGCCGACGAGGCCCTGTTGATGGCGCTGGCGGTGAAGCTTTTCGCCGACCGCCAGGTCCAGGTTCCGGAGGCCGTGGTCACCGAATTGGTCCAGCAATTGGAACGGTCCCCGGCCGCGCTGCGCGATTTCATCGCCCGGGCCGATGCCACCGCCTTGAGCCGGCAGAAGCCCATAAATCTTCAATTAATCCGGGGGCTTATGGACGATACCGGGCGATCGTCATGACATGGTCATCCATTTCTCCTAAGGTCTGGGCATGCACAGTCCATCCCCTAAAATCGAGGCCGCCAACGACGCGCCCGCCGATACGGCGCTGGAGAACCCGCTGGCCACCGATGACGTGGTGGCGCTGGCCCATCAGGGCAGCAATGTCGCGCTCGATCCCGCTTCACCCCAGCGTTTTGTCAACCGGGAATTGTCGTGGCTGGCCTTCAACCGGCGCGTGATCGACGAGGCCCAAAACCGCCGACATCCTTTGTTCGAGCGCGTACGTTTCCTTTCCATCTCCGCTTCCAATCTGGATGAGTTCTACATGGTGCGCGTGGCCGGCCTGATGGGCATGGTTCATGCCGGCGTCTCCACCCCGTCCGCCGACGGACTTCCGCCCGCCGAGCAGCTCGCCAAGGTGGACAAGACCGCCCGCGAACTGATCGCCGACCAGCAGCGCATCTGGACAGGTCTCGATGCCGCGCTGCGCAAGGAAGGCGTCTTCGTCGTGACCGGCGACGAGCTTCAGCCGCGCGACCGCGCCTTCCTGGACGCGCAGTTCAACGAGCAGATTTTCCCGGTGCTCACGCCGCTCGCCATCGATCCGGCGCATCCTTTTCCCTTCATCCCCAATCTGGGATTCACCATCGCGCTCTCCCTCACCAACAAGCGGGACAACAAGGACCTTTCCGCGCTGATCCCGGTGCCACCGCAGCTCAAGCGCTTTGTCCGCTTGCCCGACACCGACAGGAAACTGGTGCGCTTCATCCCGCTCGAGCATGTGATCGCGCTCTATTTCGACAAGCTGTTCCCCGGCCATGCCGTCTCCGGCTGGGGCATGTTCCGCATCCTGCGCGACAGCGACGTGGAAGTGGAGGAAGAGGCCGAAGATCTGGTCCTGATGTTCGAGTCACTGCTCAAGCGCCGCCGCCGGGGCAGCGTCATTCACATGAAATGCTCAAAATCCATGCCGGCGGCGCTGCGCCAGTTCATCGCCACGCATCTCGACCTCGACGAATCCGAGATCGTGATCATCGAGAGTCTGATGGGCCTGTCGGATCTTTCCAAGCTGATCATTCCCGAGCGCGCCGACCTGCAGTTCAAGCCCTATAACGCCCGGTTCCCCGAGCGCATCCGCGATCATGGCGGCGACTGTTTCGCCGCCATCCGGGAAAAGGACCTGATCGTCCATCATCCGTTCGAGAGTTTCGACACGGTGGTGCAGTTTCTGCGCCAGGCCGCCGCCGATCCGGACGTGGTGGCGATCAAACAGACGCTCTATCGCACCAGCCAGGACAGCCCGATCGTCCAGGCGCTGATCGAGGCGGCGGAGTCGGGAAAATCCGTCACCGCCCTGGTCGAGCTCAAGGCCCGCTTCGACGAGGCCGCCAACATCAAATGGGCCCGCGACCTGGAACGCGCCGGCGTCCAGGTGGTCTATGGATTCATCGCGCTCAAGACCCACGCCAAGATCAGCCTGGTGGTGCGACGCGAAGGCGGGCAGCTCCACACCTATGTGCATTTCGGCACCGGCAATTATCATCTTCAGACCGCCAAGGTTTACACCGACCTTTCGCTGTTTTCGGCCGATCCGGCGCTGGGCCGCGACGCCGCACAGTTGTTCAATTTCATCACCGGCTATGCCGAGCCCAATGCGCTGGAGAAGCTGGCGGTATCGCCGTTCTCATTGCGCGGCCGGCTGGTCGAGGCGATCCAGCAGGAGATCATGCATGCCCGCGCCGGGCGTCCCGCCGCGATCTGGCTCAAGCTCAACGCGCTGGTTGATCCCGCCATGATCGACGGGCTTTACCGCGCCTCCCAGGCGGGCGTTCAGATCGAACTGGTGGTGCGCGGTATCTGTTGCCTCAGGCCGGGCGTTCCCGGCCTGTCGGAAAATATCCGGGTGCGCTCGATCGTGGGCCGTTTCCTGGAACATGGCCGCATCGTCTGTTTCGGCGCCGGTCATGGTCTGCCATCACCCAAGGCACATGTCTATATTTCCTCGGCCGACTGGATGCCGCGCAATCTGGATCGCCGCGTCGAGGTGCTGGTTCCGGTGGAAAATGCCACGGTTCATCAACAAGTGCTGGATCAGATCATGGTCGCCCTGCTCAAGGACCAGGCGCAAAGCTGGTATATGAAACCGGACGGGTCTTATTGCCGTGATTCCCATTCCGAGGACGCCGATGCCTTTTCCGCGCATACCTATTTCATGACCAATCCTTCGCTCTCCGGGCGTGGTCGCGCGCTGAAGATGCAGGGCTCCCAGCCGGGCAAGCGCAGGGCTTAGATGTCCGGCGCCGCTACCGACACCCGCGCCGCGCCAAGCCGCGCTGCCCAAGCCCGCCCGCGCGGGCCCGCCGCCATCGTCGATATCGGCTCCAATTCGGTGCGCCTGGTGATCTACGAGAACCAGAACCGCAATGCCGCCACCTGGCAGAACGAGAAGGCGATTTGCGGCATCGGCCGCGACATGGTGACGACGGGCCGCCTGCATGCCGAGGGTTGCGCGGCGGCGCTGGAGGCTCTGGCCCGCTTCCGGATGATCGCTGACGGCCTTCACGTGGAAAGCCGCGAGGCGGTGGCCACGGCGGCGGCGCGCGACGCCGCCAATGGCGCGGAATTCGTGGCGCGCGCCGAACGCGCCTGGGGTTCGCCCATCCGTGTGCTGGCCGGCGAGGACGAAGCGCGCATCGCCGCCGAAGGCGTGGTGGCGGGCATTCCGGACGCCTCGGGCCTGGCGGCCGATCTGGGCGGCGGCAGCCTCGACATGGTGACGGTCAAAAGCGGGAAGACCGGCGATGCCTGGACCTTGCCGTTCGGACCTTTGCGGCTGATGGATCAGGCCAAGGGCGATCCCGACAAGGCCCGCGACATCGTGGACAAGGGTCTCAAGAACCTTTCCAGCCTCGATGCGCCGGCGCTCTACGCGGTGGGCGGCATCTGGCGCAGCTTGGCCCGTGTGGACATGGAGGATCATCACTATCCGCTCCATGTCCTGCAGCAATACACCATTCCCCGCGGCCGTGCTTTGCGTCTGTGCAAGGTGCTATCAGGCCTTTCCCGGGAATCGGTGCGCAAGATCAAGGTCGTCTCCAAGCGGCGCGCGGAATCCTTGCCCTATGGCGCCGTCGTGCTGGAGCGGCTGCTTCTCGCCGGCGACATCAAGGATGTGGTGATCTCAGCCTACGGGCTGCGCGAGGGATTGTTCTATGCGCGGCTTTCGCAGGAAGAACGGGCCAAGGATCCGCTTCTGGAATTCGCCCGCGGCACCAATGAGCTGTTATCGCGTGTGCCTCCCCACGCGCGCGAAATGTTCGACTGGACGGGGCCCTTGTTCGAAGGCGAGAATGGCGAGCTGCGCCGCATTCGCGAAGCGTCGGCCTGTTTCTCCGATATCGGCTGGCGGCGTCATCCCGACAATCGCGCCCATGGCGCATCCTCCCAGGTCCTGACCGCGCCGTTTGCCGGCGCCGATCACCGCGCCCGCGCCCTGATCGCCAGTTCGATCTTCCATCGCTATTCGGGAGACGAGGATTTTCCACCTGACATGGCGCTGTCGGAACTGCTGGACAAGGATGATGAGCGTCACGCCTTGCGGCTTGGACTCGCCTGGCGCTTCGCTTTTTCGCTTTCCGCTTCGGCGGCGGGGGAATTGGCGCATTACCGGTTGAGAATGACCCCCGCCAAGATCGTGCTGGAAGTTCCCCGCAAGCGCGAGGCCATCGCGTCGGAGCCGGTACAGAAGCGCCTGGGGTCGCTGGCGGAAAGCTTTGATCGCCGGGGAGAAATCCTTATCGGTTAACCTTTGCGGGGCGAAATCCGAGCCTTTGAGGAACCGGGCCTTGCGCCGCGCCTTGGGGCGCGCTTTAACAGGGGAGAGCCAGCCGGGCGAATTGGGGGCCGGCCGTATAATTGCTTGAGAAGTCAAGCGTATTTGGGGGCGAGGAGTTTAGGTCATGGGTTCGTTCAGCATCTGGCATATCCTGATCCTGGGCGTCATCGCCCTGGTGCTGTTCGGTGGCCGCGGCAAGGTCTCCGATCTGATGGGCGATTTCGGGCGCGGCATCAACAGCTTCAAGAAGGGTCTCAACGATCCCGACAAAGATGATCCCAAAGTGATCAACGCCGAGACGCGCGAGACGGCGAACGTCAACAAGGACACCGCCGCCCGCTGAGGCAGGGGGTGCCTGATCGATGTTCGACCTTTTCAGCTGGAGCCACATCCTCATCCTGCTCACTGTGGCGCTGGTCGTGGTGGGGCCGAAGGATTTGCCGCGGCTGATGAACATGGCCGGCAAATGGGTGGGCAAGGCCCGCAACATGGCCAACGAGTTCAAGAAAAGCTTTGACGACATGGCGCGCCAAAGCGAACTGGACGAACTGCGCGCCGAAATCGAAAAGCTCAAGACCGACGATCCCATCGCCGACGTCGCCAAGGATCTCAATCACGACATCCAGCGCACGCTGAATCCGGTGGATACGGGTAGCAGGTCCGCAGGCGAGACGGGCGCCGCCCCGCCCCCGCCCAGAAGCGGCGAATACCAGGTTTCGGAAAGTGCGCCGCCCCCGCTCGCCATGAACGAGCCTGAGCCGGCGGAGCTTGGGCCGGCCGAACCTGAAACGGCCACCAAGCCCGAGGCCGCAGCGCCGTGACCGCCGCGCCGACCAAGGAAGACGAAGCGGCGTTGGACGCCACGCGCGCGCCCCTGCTGGAGCATCTGATCGAGCTGCGCAAGCGGCTGGTCTGGGCGCTTGCCTCGTTCGGCATCTGCTTCGTGGTCTGTTTCGCCTTTTCGACGCCGATCCTCCACTTCCTGGAGCGGCCGCTTTCCATTGCCACCAACCATTTGATCTATACGGCGCTGCCCGAGGTTTTCTTCACCCAGGTGAAGCTCGCCATGTTCGGCGGCCTCTGCCTGGGCTTTCCCGCCATCGCCGCGCAGCTATGGATTTTCGTGGCGCCGGGCCTCTACAAACATGAGCGGCGCGCTTTCCTGCCGTTCCTCCTGTGGACGCCGGTGATGTTCATCCTGGGCGCGGCCTTTGTGTATTACCTGATGTTGCCGACCGCGATCCGCTTCTTCAGCAGCTATCAGATGGCCGCAACCCCGGGCGAGATCGGCCTCCAGCTTCAGGCCAAGGTGAGCGATTACCTCGACCTGGTGATGACGTTGATTTTTGCCTTCGGCCTCACGTTCCAATTGCCCGTGCTGTTGTCGCTTCTGGGCAAGGTGGGCATCGTCACCAGCAAGGCGCTGCGCGACATGCGCCGCTATGCCTATGTGGGCCTGTTCGGGGTGGCGGCGATCTTTACCCCGCCCGACGCCTTTTCGATGCTGAGCCTGGCCTTCCCCCTGGTCGCGCTCTATGAAATCTCGATCTTCTGCGTGGCGATGATCGAGCGCGGCAAGGCGCGCGAGGACGCGGCGCGCCGGAAGACCGCGCTCGTTCCTTAGGCTGCCGCTTTTCCTTGAAAGCTCACGCGGCTTGCCGGCAGCACCATGGTCACGGTGGTGCCCATGTCGGGCGCGCTGGTCAGCGTGAGGGTTCCGCCATGCAGCTCCAGCATCGCCTTGGCCAGGGGAAGCCCTAAACCGGTGCCGTCATGGCGGCCGGTGAAACGGTTGCCGTTCTGGCCGAAGGGCGTGAGCGCATGGGCCATCTCGGCTTCGTTCATGCCGATGCCGGTGTCCGTTACCCGGAGGTCGTATCCGCCGTCAGGGCGCGGCGTTCCGGTCAGGGTGACCGTGCCGCCGGGCGGCGTGAATTTGACGGCGTTGCTTACCAGATTGATCACCACCTGGCGGACCATCCGCTCCACCCCGTTGAAGCAAAGTTCGGGATCGGCGACCCGGTTATGAATGGTGACGCTGCATTTCTCGCTCAGGCCTTTGACCATGGCGAGCGAGGACGCGATCATCGGGGAAAGCGCGAATTCGGTGGCATTGTCCAAGGTCATCTTGCCGGACTCGATCTTGGCCAGGTCGAGCACGTCGTTGATGATGCCCAGAAGATGCTGGCCGCTGTCGTGGATATGGGCGACATAGGCGAGATAGCGGGGATTCTCCATCGCCCCCAGCGACTGTT
Organism: Rhizomicrobium sp.; assembly: GCA_035606155.1. Taxonomy (GTDB): domain Bacteria; phylum Pseudomonadota; class Alphaproteobacteria; order Micropepsales; family Micropepsaceae; genus Rhizomicrobium. Next base: position 12,188 of record DATNFZ010000106.1, read on the forward strand.
CTTTCATCACTTCCGAGAAGCCCAGGATCGCGTTCAGGGGCGTGCGGAGCTCATGGCTCATATTGGCCAGGAAGGCGGATTTGGCGCGGCTGCCCTGTTCGGCCTCGTCCACGGCGATGGCGAGATGACACGACATCTCGGCCAACTGCCGGCGGCTTTTCTTCAGTTGGGCGATCACATAACGGGAATAGAGGATCAGGGGCGATGCCACCGCCAGCGTTTCCACCAAGACGCGGAAAAAGGCCGCCCGGCTCATGTTGGCGCCGTCGAAATAAAGCGCCAGATGCGCCAGCGCGGCCAGGACAGCGGCGAGCGCCGACAGCACGATCGTGCCGCCGATCGCGCCCTGCCGGCTGAGCTTGCGCTCCAGCTTGAGCCAAAGAATCCGCATTCCGGAATATCTCAACGCTACCCACGCGCCCGGCCGGTTGAGGCGCGCCTCCAAATCGCGCCGCCACTATGCCGCGGCGCGCCTTTCAGCGGCCTTGCGCCGATAGTTGCAAAGTGGGGCGCGGAATTGGGGAAGGATTAACCGTACCTTTGACCGGAAAAGCCGCCCATGGCATGAGCGGGCTGCCCAAGAGGTTCGCATGCACGACATCAAGGCCATCCGGGACGATCCCCAAGCCTTCATCCAGGGCCTGGCGCGGCGCAGGCTGGACGGCGAAACCATTGCCCGCGATCTGCTGGCGCGCGACAAGGCGTTGCGCGAGTTGCTCACCAGGCTTCAGACCCAGCAGGCGCGGCGCAACGAAGCCTCCAAGCTGATCGGCCAGGCCAAGCAGAAGAAGGATGAAGTCCAGGCCAAGGCGCTGATGGACGAAGTGGCGGGGCTGAAGGACGCGATCCAGAAGGGCGAGAGCGAACAGCGCGAATTGGAAGCAGGCTTGCGCGACGCCTTGGCGGTGATCCCCAACATTCCGGCCTCGGATGTGCCGGAGGGCACAGACGAGAGCGCCAATGCGCCGGTCCAGGAACGCGCCTTCGGCAAGCCACCCGTGATTTCAAATCCCAAACAGCATTTCGAGCTTGGCGAGGCGCTGGGTCAGATGGATTTCGAGCGCGCCGCCAAGGTTTCCGGCGCGCGGTTCGTCTATCTCAAAGGCGATCTGGCGCGGCTGGAGCGGGCGCTGGGCGCCTTCATGCTCGATATACACACCCAGCAATTCGGCTACACCGAAGTGAGCCCGCCCGTGCTTGTCCGCAACGAAGCCTTTTTTGGAACTGGTCAACTTCCAAAGTTTGAAGAGGATTTATTTTTTACAAATCCCTTTTCCACTCAGGGGCGGGCGGC
>DATNFZ010000107.1:0-12686 GCA_035606155.1 Rhizomicrobium sp.
CGAGATAGCGCAGCGCGATGGGCTGCCCCACCACGCGGTCGAAGACGGGCAGCAGCAATTCGGTGAGCGAGAGCGCGAGCGCAAACGAGATCAGCGAGATCAGCACCGACTCACTCAGGAACTGCACCACGAGCTGGCCGCGCCTGGCGCCCACCACCTTGCGCAAGGAAATCTCGCGCGCCCTCACCATTGCCCGCGCGGTGGCAAGATTGGTGAAATTGAAAACCGCCACCAGCAGAATCAGGACCGCGATGGCAGCGAAGCCATAGACCATGGTCCAGCTTCCGCCCGGCGTCATTCCGCCATAACGGTCGGTGGACAGATGCACGTCACGGAAGGCGACCAGCCTGGGCGCCATGACCTTGCTCGCCTGGATCTTCACGCCCGCCAGCTTTTCGAGATCCACGGAACGGTCGATCAGCGCCGCCATTTTCTTGATCACCAGCGGAACATCCGAGCCCGGCGCCAGCACCACATAGCCATAGCCGTTATTGTCCAGCCATTTGTGCTTTTCACCCGGCGACATGGGATCGGCGCTGGAAGTGTTGGGAATGAAGACATCCCCGTTGAGTTGGGTGTTGTGGGGAAGATCGCGCACCACGCCCGTCACCAGCACATCGGCCTGGCGGATCACGCAAGCCCCCTGCAATTCCGGCTCGGGCCCGGACTCGCAGGCGGGACCCACATGCAGCATCTTTCCCAGGGCCGGTGTATCGCCAAAATATTTCTTCGCCATGCTCTGGGTGATCACCGCCGATTCCGATTGGGCCAGAAGGCTGGCGCGGTTTCCCGCTATCAACGGAAGCTGGATGATCTGGAAGAAATTGGGACTGACGATGTCGATCTGGTCCAGGAATTGGCGGTTCCCCGTCGTCACCGTCATCTTGCGGCGCGTAAGATGAACAGCCGCCTTCACTTCGGGAATCTGCGCGACCATCGCGTCGGGCTCCGGGAAGGTGGCGCTGGTGCCCATCATGGTCGGCTGACCCGGCACGCTGAAGGTGCCCTCGACGCGATAGAGATTTTCCGTCCCCGCAATCCATTTGTCGTAGGAGAGTTCATCGCGCAGCAGAAGGATGATGAAGATCGCGCAGGTCAGCCCGATCGTGAGGCCGGCGATATTGATGAAGCTGTAAAGCTTGTGGCGGGCGAAATTCCTCAGCGCCGTGACCAGATAATTGCGGAACATCTATTCCCTCCATCTCCTCATGCTGAGCCTGTCGAAGCATGAGGACCGTGCTGGCGGACCTTCAGTCCTCACCCTTCGACAAGCTGAGGGTGAGGAAATCGAAAAATGCGGGCCATCCGGGCGCTGTCCGCTCGACGGTTGGAAATCGAGCATGGGCTGCTGCGGATGGCCCGCGAGACCGATGGCCGTGACTGTGAGCGTAATGTCAGGCCCTCGGTCATTCACAACACCTGTCTGATGCTTTCGGTGACGATGGCGCCATCCAGAAGATTGACGATGCGGTGGGCATATTCGGCATGGCTGTGGGAGTGCGTCACCATCACGATGGTGGTGCCCTCCTCGTTCAACTGGGTCAAAAGCTGCATCACTTCCTCGCCATTGGCGGTGTCGAGATTGCCGGTGGGCTCGTCGGCCAGGATCAGCTTGGGCCGCTTGACCACGGCGCGGGCGATCGCCACGCGTTGCTGCTGGCCGCCGGAAAGCTGCGAAGGCATGTGGCGGGCACGGTGCGAAATCTTCATCCGCTCCAGGGCCTCACCCACCCGCTTCTTGCGCTCCGAGGCCGGCACGTCGTCGTGATAGAGCAGCGCCAGCTCGACATTCTCCGACACGTTCAACTCGTCGATCAGGTTGAAGCTTTGGAAGACGAAGCCGATCGCCTGCTTGCGCAGGGTCGAAAGCTGACCTTCCGAATAGCCGGCGATATCCTCGTTGCCGAACCAGTATTGGCCGGAACTGGGCGAATCCAGCATGCCCACGATGTTGAGGAGCGTGGACTTGCCGCAGCCCGACGGCCCCATCACCGCCAGGAACTCGCCATTGTTGACGTCCAGTGACATGTCGCGGATCGCCAAGGTCTCGACCTCGTCGGTGCGATAAGTCTTTTCCAGATTCTTCAGCCTGATGATCATGTCTACCCCTTCTTTCAACCGCCAGAACTTGCTTTTTCGAACTCGACCCGGTCCATTTTCTGATAGGCCTCATAACCCGAGACGATCACCTTCTCGCCCGGGGAAAGCCCCTCCACCACTTCCACGAAATTCGGATTCTTCCGGCCCAGCCGCACATTGCGCTTGATCGCCGATTTGCCGTCGGGCGTCACCACGAACACCCAGTTGCCGCCGGTGTCCTGATAGAATGGCCCGTTGGGCAGCATCACCGCCTCATTGGCGCCGCCCAATTCGACGCGCAGATCGACCGCCTGGCCCACATGGATGCCCTGGGGTGCCTTGCCGACGAAATGGAAATCCACCTTGAAGGTGCCGTTGGTGACCTGCGGATAGACTTTCGCCACCTCGGCCTTGAAATTCTCGCCGTCGATGGTGAAGAGCGTCTCCTGGCCCATATTCACCCGGCCGAGATAGAATTCGTCCACATCGGCCTGGAGCTTGAAGCGGTCGGCGGAATTCACCTGCCCCATCACCGCGCCTTCCGCTTTGGTCTGGCCCACTTCGGCGTCGAGGGCGGAGAGTTGCCCGTCCATCGGCGCGCGGATGGTGAGCGCTTCGACGCCCGCATTGGCCACCGCCGCGCCGCTGGCGTCGGTGGTGGTGCCGCCCGAGATCTGCGAAGCGCGGATGCGCTGTTCGGCATCTTCCGAGGCGATCATCGCCTGGCGCAGCTTCACGTTATACGCGTAGTCGTCTTGCACCTGCTTATAGACGTTGGGCGCGAGCGCCTGCCCATCGAGCAGGGTCTTGTCGACGACCAGAAGATTTTTGAGCCGGTCGATCTCATGCTCGATGTCCAGGATGTCGTGCTGGTATTTGAAGCGGGTCTGCTCGAAGGCAAGCTGCTGGGCCGCGACCTGCAACTGCAGCGCCGGATTGGACAGGACGATCAGGGGTTGGCCCTTCTTCACCATTGCCCCGTCCTCGACCAGCACTTCTTTCACCGAGCCGCCCTGCTGGGTGGTGAGATAGTCGATGATGAGCGGCGCGACCGAGCCGCGCACCGCGATGAAATCCTCGAACGGGCCCTTCGTCACCGTGCCGATGGTGAGCTGGTCGGCCGGCACGCGATAAACCGAGCCGCCGGGACCGGAAAGCGCCCACACCGCCGCGCCCGCCACAACGACCGCCACGCCCGCGGGGATCGCCAGCCGCTTCCACAGCGGCTTCTTCGCCACCACCCGGTCCATGTTGGAGAGGGTGCTGCTGGTGTTCGGGCCAGAATCGGGCCGGCTCGCGCCTCCGGTCAAAACCGAGAAGCGGCTTTTCCAGTCGGATTTCTGTCTGGGTCTGTCCATAGTTCGTCCCTACGTCTCACTTATCGCAAAGTATCTTGCTGTGCAAGATATCTTGTATGACAAATTACACGGCCGGGGCTCCGGCGCATATCCAAATGGTTAAGCAAACCCCGTGCCAGACCTTTTCCATTTCCATTCAGTCGCTTATCCGAAATTGCGGCAAGAAATCATGTCCGCCAGCGGACAGTAGGTCCGTGTAGTGTCCGCCAGCGATCAGGTGAACGAGGTCGATACGAGGTGCGCGGTGATCTGAACTTGGGCGGCCGTGAAGGGCACCGAGGCCAATGCCAGAGATACGAGGATGAGAGCGGCCTCACGGCATAGGCGATTCAGTTTCGACGAGATGGGTTGGTTTGACATCGTGATCTCCCGGATTGGTATGCACCGGAGACATTGCATCGGACGTGCCAAACTTTTTTGCCTTCAAGATCAGATGCTTAGTGGTTTCGTTTGGCAAACCAGTGTCCGCCTGCGTACAATTGAAGATATACCGTCCGGATACGAACACTCGAGGGGCAAGCATGACATCTCATCCGCAGGCCGCGCGCATCCTGGTGGTGGACGACAATGAAGACGTGCTGCGGGCCGCGCGCCTTTTGCTCAAGCGGCATTTCGGCTCGATCGAAACCCTCAACAGTCCGGCTGAACTGACGGCGCGCGCCAGGGCGCGGGCCTTCGACGTGCTTCTGCTGGACATGAATTTCACACAAGGCGCCGATGACGGGGCCGAAGGCCTGAACGCGCTGTCCGAAGTGCTCAAGGCCGACGATCAGGCGGTGGTGATCCCTGTCACCGCGCACAGCGATGTGGAGCTGGCGGTGGAAGCGATGAAGCGCGGCGCTACCGATTTCGTCACCAAGCCATGGGAGAATGAGCGCCTGCTCGCCACATTGCGCTCGGCGCTCAATCTGCGCCACACCAAGCTCGAAGCGGCGGAATTGCGCCAAGTCAATCGCGGGCTGGCTGCCGCCACCCATGCGGGCCCCGAGATCATCGGCACCTCGCCTTCGATGCTCAAAGTGTTCAGCGCGATAGCGCGCGCCGCCCCCACCTCGGCCAATGTGCTGATCCTGGGCGAGAACGGCACCGGCAAGGAATTGGCGGCGCGCGAAATCCACCGCCTGTCGAACCGCGCCAAGGAAGTGTTCATGCGGGTGGATCTGGGCGCGCTTTCGCCCAACCTGTTCGAAAGCGAACTGTTCGGCCATCGCAAGGGCGCCTTCACCGACGCCAGGGAAGACCGGGTGGGCTATTTCCGCGCCGCCAAGGGGGGCACGCTGTTCCTGGACGAGATCGGCAATGTCCCCCTCCATCTCCAGGCCAAGCTCCTGACCGCGCTGGAGCGGCGCGAAGTGGCGCCGGTGGGCGCGGAAAAGCCGGAAGCGATCGATGTGCGCCTGATCAGCGCCACCAATCTGAAGCCCGAGCGGCTGCGTGACGAGAATCTGTTCCGGCCCGACCTGCTCTATCGCATCAATACGGTGGAGATCGCGCTTCCGCCCTTGCGCGAGCGGCAAGAGGACGTCGCGCCCCTGCTTGAACATTATGCCGGCATCTATTCCCAGAAATACAATCTGCCGGCGAAGCGCTTCGGCGCTTCGCTGATGGACAAGCTCACCGCCTATGCCTGGCCTGGCAATGTGCGCGCGCTCCGCCATGCGGTGGAACGCGCTGTGATCCTTTCCGAAGGCGCGATGCTGGGCGAAGCCGACTTTCCCTTTGCCGACGAGGCAAAAGACACCGACGAGGCCGGTCCCGCCTCCTCGCGCCTCGACCAGGTGGAGAAAGACGCGATTGCGCGCGCGCTCAAGCGCCACAACAACAATGTGAGCCGCGCCGCCCAGTCGCTCGGCCTCACCCGCACCTCACTTTACCGGCGGATGGAGAAATATGGTCTCTGACCGTTACTATGTCGGCATCGCGCTGCGCATCGCGCTGCTGATTTCGACCATCATCCTCCTGGCCTGGATGGTCGCCCACACTGATTGGTATGTGAGCATGGGGTTGCTCGCCGCCGCCGCCATTGCCGAAACCATGTTCCTGCTGCATTTCGCCACCAGATGGTCGCGCGAAGTGACGCGCTTCCTGGAGGCGGTGTCGTTCGAGGACACCACCGCGCGGTTTTCAGGCCTGAAAAGCGACCGCGTCTTCCGCGAATTGGGGATCGCCATGGGCCGCGTGATGGAGCGGCTTTCCCACGGCCGCTCCGAGCGCGAGGAACAGGCGCAATATCTCCAGGCGCTGATCAACCATGTGCCGGTGGCGCTGCTGGGGATCGAGGATTCCGGTCAGGTTCAGTTGCTCAACTTCGCCGCGCGCCGCCTGTTCGAAGGCCCGTGCACCGGTGTGATGGATTTTCCCCGCTATGGCGAAGCCTTCGCTGCCGGCATCGAGAATCTCAAGCCGGGCGACGGCGCCATTTTGCGCATGGAGCGCAAGGCGGGTGTGCTGCAGTTGAAAGCTGCCGCCACCGACCTGGCGCTCTCCGGCAAGCGGCGACGGCTGATCTCGCTCCAGAATATCGAGAACGAGCTTTCGGCCCATGAGTTGGTGGCCTGGCAGACCGTGATCCGGGTGATGGCGCATGAGGTGATGAACTCGCTCACCCCGGTGACCTCACTGGCCGCCACGGCCGAAGGTCTGATCGCACAGGTATCCCAGAACCTGCCCGAAGAGGACGCCAACCAGCCGGCGTTGGCCGACGCCAACGAGGCGCTGGAGACTTTAGCCCGCAGAAGCGAAGGGCTGCTCCATTTCGTGCAGAACCATCGGCGCATCACCAAGCGCATGGTGGCCAAGCTGGAGCGCATCCGGATCGAGCGCGTCTTCGCCCGGCTGGGCCGGTTGCTCGCCGCCGATTTCGCCCAGCGCGCGATCACATTTGCCATCGCCGTCGAGCCGCAGACCTTGGAGATCGAGGCCGATGCCGAATTGCTGGACCAGGCGCTGATCAATCTGGTGCGCAACGCCATCGAGGCCTTGCGCGATGTGCCCGATGCAAAGATCACGCTTTCGGCGGCACGCGACGTGGATAGCCGCGTCGTGATCGCGGTAGCCGACAATGGGCCCGGCATTCCGGCCGAGAGCCGCGAGAAAGTGTTCGTGCCTTTCTTCACCACCAAGCGGCAAGGCAGCGGGGTGGGCCTCACTTTGGCCCGCCAGATCGCCACCCTTCATGGCGGCATGGTGACGATTGCCGAAACCAACGGCGGTGGCGCCACGGTGAGCCTGAGATTCTAGGCCGCTTTGTTTCCGTGCGCGTCATCTGGCCTTTCTGCGCAAAATCCGTTCAGATATGATCCGTAAGTTTGGCGTAAGCACCTGGTAATCCGCGTCGCCCATGATCCTGGGCATGGAAGAGCGATCCATCATGCATCAGGATTTCGTCCAGCGCATCGAAGAAGCCGAAGATTTGGCCGCGCGCTGCACGAATGAAAGGGACCGGGTGGGCTGGCGCAAGATTGCCGATCACTACCGCAAACAATTAAGCCGCCTGGAAACGCCTGCCAAAAAAGCCTGCGCCCGCCACGCGGCGTGAAGCACTTCACCTCTTCGGCGCGAACGAGATCGCCTGAAGCTCAGCGCGGTCCGGCTTGACCGCCCAATCATAGAGCGCCACGGCCTGGTCGATGGGATCGTTGAGGTCTTCCGGCAAGAGGAAGCGGTCCTTCACCATCTCTTTGGCCACCGCCGTCACCTTGGCGATGTATTCGTCGCGGCTCTTGTAGCGTTCGGCGATGGAAAGCCTGGAGTCGCCCTCTTTCAACCGCTCCTCCCTGGTGCGGGCCATGGGATGGAAAGATCCCATCTCGCCGAACAGCTGGTCGGGCCGGCCGATGGCGGGATCGCGGAAATTCCAGCCGCCATAGGTGCCGACCGGCATGGCGATGGCGGGAAGGCGGATGCCGGCGCGGCTGTTGCCCGCCTCGTCCACCGCAGGCACCAGATTCACATAAATCTGGCCCACCTTGGGCGGCTCGCGGACGATGCCCTTGGCAAAGTCGGGGCCGAAATCCAGGCGATATTCCTTGAGATTGGGCACCGGGAAATGCACACCGGGAATTTTCGGCCAGCCGGCGTTCGCGGTCGGCACCAGGGTGCCGTCGGCGATGTGGGGGATGCGGCTGTCCGGCGGGGCCACGCCTTTCGTCACCCAATCGTCCATGTCCTTCAACAGGGCGCGCACGATGGGATCGCGGTTCAGGGGATTGTTGAAGCCGGCGGCGCCCGCGAATTGCTTGGGCGGAGTTGGACCATAGGCGTGAGGCCCTGACGAGACGAAATAGATGCGGCTGTCGGGCGGGGGCGCGATGTCTTTCGTCCCCGTCACGTCGGTATGGATCAGCGAGCCGCCGCGATTGAAATATTCCGAGTTGGAGAAGATGTGGAACAGCTTGGGCCGCACATGATGGGCCTCGGCGTCGGCCAGAAGCGAGCCGCTCTGGCCGGTGACGGGATCGGTTTCCGCGCCGTCGGTGAAGGGAAACATGTCCGCCGGATAGAAGACGTTGAAGAATTCCTCGGCGTCGCGCGAGGCCTGGCCGAAGCGGATGTTGAACGAGCCGCGGCCCGCGCCCCCCACTTCGTCGATCACGCCGTCGAAGACGATGCGGTGCTGTTCGTCCTCGTTGAAGCCCTCATAAAGCATCTGGCGCAGGAACCGGCCCGACTGCGAGACCCCCCAGCCATAGGCATATTGGATGCCCGGCATGGGATTGCCCGCGCTGGTGTCATGCTTCATGAAGCTGATCAGGTCGCGCGTGCCGGAAAGTCCCGTCCCCACCACGCGGGGATCGCGCGAACGATAGACCACGTCATAGATGCGGCCCATCTGGAAGCCGCCATCCAGCGATACGGATGAATCGCCGACGAAATGCCATTTGGCGCGCGGGATCACCTGCGGCGCATCGGCGTAATTGTCCCTGACCGTCATCACATTTTCCGCACCGCCGGGATCGTCCACCGGATAGGCGAAGTGATTGCGGTCGGCCAGGGGCTGGGTGGGCGAGCGGTCGTTGGGAATGAAATTGCCGCGCACCATGCCCTTGATGGGCTTGCCATTGTCGGTGGCGATGGGCTGGTCCATGCGCATCTGGCCTTGGGGCACGTCCCATTGCCAGCCCATCCAGAGAAGCGTCCAGCCTTGATTCATGAGTGCGCCGTCGCCGATCTCCTCGGCAGAGGTCGGGTCCTTGGCGTTCTTGGCCTTCTGGAAATAGCGCAGCATGGATTTGCCGCCGCGATTGCCCACTTCATAGAACAGGCGGTGATTGCCCTTTTTGGGATCGGTGGGCTTCAACATGAAGAAGTCGGCGGTAAATTCGACTTCGCCTTGGGCGTTTTTGGGCGCGAGATTCAAATCGACGATGCGCTGGTTGATGGCCGCTTTGGGGTCGAGCGCGAAATGCACCTTGCCCACCAGTTTCTCGTAGGCGCCCGCGCCCCCGAATTGCTTGCCATTGAGAATCGGTTCGTGGCGCTGAACCTCCAGGCTCACCACCCGCGCCTCGGCTGCGGTAACGGCCAGCGTGCTCGCGAACACCACGCCCAGGCCAAAGCCAAACCATGTCCGGATCATGCCGTCTCTCCCCGCCAGCAATGCCTGGATTATAAGTGTGCTCCCAATTTCCGCCAAACCCGCCCAAGAAGCGTCACAATTGCGGGAGGTAGCGCCCAGATTTGGCCGCAACCTCATGCCGGAACAGGGAAAATCCCCACGCCCGGGGAAAGAGTTTCGAAGCGCGCGCGTTTCCTCCCCGCGAGAAGATAAGGCGCGGGACTCCCCGCGTCCCAAAGGAGAGAGACATGAAGACATTTATGCACAGTGCCGCGGCCTTGGCCCTGTTGGGCGGCGCGGCTTTGATCGTCACCCCCGCTTCGGCCCAGCTTCTGGGCGGCCGCGCCGGCGGCGCGGTGGGCGGCACCGTCGGCGGTGTGGGTTCGTCCATCGGCGGCATGGGCAGCGGCACCGTCACCACCACGCGCGGCGTCAGCGGCGCCGGCAGCATGAGCGGTGGCGCCCGGGCCACCACGCCCTCGACTGCGCCCGTGACCGGCGCGGTGGGTTCGACCACCAGCAGCGCCGAAAACACCGCGAACGGCACGGTGGGCAGCACCGAGAACACTGCCTCCGGCGCCGAGCAAAACACCACCTCGACGGTGGACCAGACCGCATCGGCGGGCGCCAGCGGTTCGGCCGGCGCCACCGTGGACGGCAACAGCGTGGGCGCGTCCGGCGGCGCTTCGACTCCGGAAGCCACCGCCATGGCCAACGACACCACCGGTCGCACCATCAAGAAGGCCAACCGCGCCGTGGAGAAGGGCGAAGCCACCACCAATGACGCGCAATCCCAGGCCTCCGATACCCTTAACAACAGCGGCGCCAGCGCCTCGGCGTCCGGCTCGGCCTCGGGTTCGGGCTCGGTGAAATAGGACTTATATAAGAGTACCTAACGAAGCGGCCCGGCATGCCCGGGCCGCTTTTTTCTTAACTGCCCCGGGCGTACAACCGTTTCGCTCGCCGGAGGGAATCGATCACATGCCAATCTATCGCGCGCCCGTGGAGGATTACCGCTTCCTGATCCACGAATTCCTGGAAGCGGAAAAACAGCGCGACCTGCCCGGCTTCGAGGACCTCTCGCCCGACCTGATCGACGACATCCTCACCAATGCGGGCAAGATCTGCGAGGAAGTGCTCCAGCCCATCAACCAGTCCGGCGACGAGGAAGGCTGCCATTTCGAGAATGGCGTGGTCCGCACGCCCAAGGGTTTCAAAGACGCTTATCGCGCGTTCAGCGAAGGCGGCTGGGGCGGATTGTCTGCGCCCGTCGAACATGGCGGTTCGGGCATGCCGATCCTGATGGGCCTGGCGGTGAGCGAAATGGCGTCGGCCGCGAACCAGAGTTTCGCCATGTATCCCGGCCTCACTTCGGGCGCCTATGGCGCGCTGATCGCCACTGGCGCCGATTGGATGAAGGAACACATTGTGCCCAAGATGGTGTCGGGCGAATGGGCGGGCACCATGTGCCTGACCGAGTCCGGCTGCGGCACGGACCTGCGCCTGATGAAGACCCGCGCCGTGGAACAGCCCGACGGCACCTATCGCGTGAAGGGCACCAAGATCTTCATCTCGGGCGGCGACCAGGACCTGACCGACAATATCATCCATATGGTGATCGCCAAGATTCCCGACGAAAAGGGCCAGATTCACGACGACCTCTCCACCGTGAATTTCTTCATGGTGCCGAAATTCCTGGTCAGCGAAGACGGCAAGATAGGCCAACGCAATAGCGTCAATACCGGCGGCATCGAGCACAAGATGGGCATCAAAGGCCAGGCCACCTGCGTGCTCAATTTCGACGACGCCGTCGCCTGGCGCCTGGGACCGAAGCCCGAGCCACTCAAGCCGGGCGAGAAGCGCTCGGCCTCCGCCGGCATGGCGGGCATGTTCATCATCATGAATGCGGCGCGGCTGGGCGTGGGCCTGCAGGGCATCGCCATCGGCGATGTCGCCTACCAGAACGGCTATGCCTATGCCCATGAGCGGCGGGTGGGCCATGCGCTCACCGGCCCCGCCGAGCCTGACAAGCCTGCCGATCTGGAGATCGTCCATCCCGACGTCAAGCGCATGCTGCTGCATTGCCGCGCCTTCGTCGAAGGGGCACGCGCGCTTCTGTGCTGGACCGCGCTCAACATGTCGATCTCCCATTCCCAGCGCGCGGAAGCAGAGGCCGCCGGCTTTGTCGCCGATCTGATGACGCCGGTGCTGAAGGCCTTTTGCACCGACATGGGGTTCGAGGCGGCCAACCTGGGCATGCAATGCTATGGCGGCCATGGCTATATCCGCGACAATGGCGTGGAGCAGTTCGTGCGCGATGGCCGCATCAACCAGACCTATGAAGGCGCCAATGGCGTGCAAGCGATGGATCTGGTGGGGAGGAAGCTGGGCCGCAAGGGTGGCGCCGCACCGCTGGCCCTGTTCGGCATGCTGACCACTTGGCTAGGCGAGAATGAAAAGGACGAGAAGCTGGCCCCCTATACCAAGGGCCTGAAGCGCGGGATGGAGTCGCTGCAAGCCGCCACCATGTGGCTGGCGCAGAACGGAATGAAGAATCCCAACGATGCCGGCGCGGGGGCAGTCGATTATCTGCGCCTGATGGGCATCGTCATGGTGGCGTGGATGTGGGCCCGCATGGCGAAGCTGTCGGTGGGCAAGGACGACGACTTCCACAAGCAGAAGTTGGTGTGCGCCCGCTATTGGATGGAGCGCATGATCCCCGAATGCCCGATGCTGATGGAACGCGTCCAGGCGGGAAGCGCCAATTTGATGGAGTTCAATTAGCGTACGTTCGCCGATCAGCTTTGACGATGGAAAACAAAGCGTATGGACGCGGCCGGATCGCGCTGGCGGCAGGTCAGTGCATTTCCATCCAGTCCGCAAAGCCAATCATATATGGGTAGGTAATATTCACCCGCCACGGTCGGGGCCAGAGCGGTGGTGATCGCATCCCCATCCTGTTGATACACCAGACCCTGCTCCGACTTGGCGATAACGACATGCCAGCCAAAAGGCTCGGCAATCTCATATTTTCCGACCACCCTGTCGGCCAATGCCTCGGCCGCAGCGCCTTTGGCCAAAGCAAAAGGCGTAAGGGGCGCCGGTTCACCCCGGTAAATGCGCAACAGGTCGCGGTTAAATCCGGCCGGCCAGCCGGAATTGGAGGAAAGAGAGACCACAGTTACCTTCCCTTCCGCGTCGAAGGAAATTTGAGCCAGCGCGCCCGGTGACCGCCCGGTATCTTGATGGATGCCCGGGTCTTTTTTGGAAAACAACGCCTCGCGCATTCGTGGTGACACCAAGTCGCCAAAGTAGGCGGCATGCAGGACGCGGAACACATCGGCCGCGTCGCCGTACAAATCACCACCTCCGACACGATTGGAATCGTAATAGGTCTGGGCACGTTGGCGCTCGCCCAGACGCGGGCCCGGGGCATAGCGCTCTGCCATTTTGGGGACCACCTCGTCGGCATCGTCACGGCCAATGGACGGATAACCTTTGCGCGCAAATTCGTCCCGGACGAACGCCTCGTAGCTCTTGCCGGAGACTTTCTCGATCACCGCCGCGAGCAATGCATAGCCACCGTTGGAATAGTGGTATTTGGTCCCGGGCTCAAAATCGAGCGGCTCCTTGGCGAGGTGGGCCAGGATTTCCGGCAGCTCCATTGGCTTGGACATGTCCATCCAAGCCAA
>DATNFZ010000108.1:0-4690 GCA_035606155.1 Rhizomicrobium sp.
ATGATCGCCGAAAAAGGCAGCTTCTACATCATCGACGACGCGCGGGCTGGTTAGCTCTCCTCATGCTCTGAGCTTGTCGAAGCGTGAGGCGGTATCCCGCTTCTCAACACCCCGGCGCCATCTTGCCGCATAAAGAGGTATTGCAGATATTTGTTTTTGGCATAAAGATGCATGCGTTCTACTTGTTTCAACCGGAGAACAGCCATGCAAGCCATTGCCACATTACGCGAATTGCCCCTCCTTGATGTGCCCAGACCAGCGCCGGTCACCAGGACCGAAACCGTCGCCCTCGCGACGGCGGCCGCGGCGGGCGAGAACGCCATGCACCCCGATGTTTACAAGGCGGCGATCCTCTGCTGGGTGGGCTTTCTGATGGTGTTCTGGGTGACGTTCTGGATGAGCGCCGAGGCCTTGTTCATGGTCGCCATCGGCACCGTCTATGGCATCATGGCCATCGGGGTGCCCTATATGATGAGCCGCGTGGGTCCCAAAAGGCCGGCCCCCACATTCGGCTTAAGGGAATTCACCCGGCGCAAATTCAACACCCTGTATGGCCCGGTCGAAGGGTTCGATGCGCTGTTGCAGGTGATCATGGTGCCCCTGCTGCTCAGCATTGGCGGGATCGCGATCGGCATCGCGATTCACGCGGCGCGGGCGGCGTACTGATCCTGCCTAATCGACCCCGGGTCAGGTGCGGCTTGATGGGCGCGCCTGATCCTTGGCTTTGTGAAACTCGACATAAAAGCGGACCGCGCCCACCGGCTCGACCTCATGCAGAATGGTGGGTTCGACGACGCCAGGCGCCGTCTCAGGCGTCAAGACAAGCTGCTCTGCATGCCGCCTGGGGTCGGTGATGCGATAGACCAGCGAGCCTTCCATCACATGGATCAAGGCCCAGGCGCCTTCCTTGGTGGTATGCGCCCTCAAGAGACCGCCGGGAATTGTGGTCTCGGTGAACATCGCCGTTCGCCGGTACGGCGCCATGTCAGCGGGAAGCTCCGTCATCGCGCTCAACTCTCGTGGGGTTTGGTGCTGAAGCCTGCCATTTTGCCCTCGACGCCGTTCCAGGCATCGGCATCGGCCGGCGGCTGTTCCTTGTGTGCCATGTTGGGCCAGATTTTGCTGTACTGGGCGTTGAGTTCAAGCCAGTTCGGCGCCGCCTGCGCGTCAGTGTCGGGAAAGATAGCCTTGGCAGGACATTCCGGTTCACAAACGCCGCAATCGATGCATTCGTCCGGGTGAATGACCAGCATATTCTCCCCAGCATAGAAGCAGTCCACCGGACAGACCTCCACGCAATCCATGTATTTGCATTTGATGCAATTCTCGGTGACGACATAGGTCATGGCATCCTGGTCCCACTGCGCGGTTGCGCTTCAGGGATAAAAGTAGTATGGTATATACTTCTTAAAAAGGGCAAAAACGACGCATGCGCCTGACTTCCTATTCGGACTACAGCCTGCGCCTCTTGATGTACGCGGCCCTGAAAGGGGACGGCCTTGTGACCATTCAGGAGGTTTCCGATGCCTATGGCATCTCCAGGAACCATCTGATGAAGGTGGCGCTGGACCTGGGGCGGAACGGATTTCTGGAAACCGTGCGGGGCCGCAATGGCGGCATGCGCCTGGCGCGCAAGCCCGGCGAGATCGGGCTGGGCGCAGTGCTGCGCACGACCGAGGAAGATTTCAACACGGTGGAGTGTTTCAACACGCGCTCCAATACTTGCGTCATTTCCGGGCATTGCCGCCTCAAGGGCGCGCTGGCGCGGGCCTTGAAGGCCTATTTCGAGGTGCTCGACGAATACACTTTGGCCGACCTCACCGACAAGCACCCGGCCCTGGCCCGCCTTCTGGTTCCGGCATAAGCCGGCGAAAGGGCTCGCGGCAAATGAATGAGCTTCCTCCCTCTCCTTGTGGAAGGGGGCGAAGGAATGGCCGCGTGACGGCCATTCCTTCGGGGGAGGGGGCACGCCTTCAGCGCGAGGAGTTCGGATCCTTTGCTTTCCGCCTCACAACGAACACGTGATAGGCGACGCTGTCCCAGGAATTGTGGATGCCGTCATAGAGCAACATCAGCGCGGCAACACCGACGCCGAACAAGGCCCAGCGCTCGAACGCGGCAACCGCCGCTGCCAGAACCAGCGCGTAGGATGCGAACGGGACAGCCAAATGAAACAGCCAATCCTCGAGGTCGGGACGGTAATCGTCCTGCACCAGCATGCGCCGCGCCACGATTCCCATATAGACCATGCCCAGCACACCCATCGCGCCCAATGCCAATTGAAACCAGTGAAGGCCGGGCCACGGCACGCGCACAATGGCCGCCAGCAACAGCGCCATGCTGAAATGCACCACGGTGGGTGAGCCGAACGCGGCGCCGGTCATGATTCCCGCCCGGGCTGGGCTGTCGGCCATCAAGGTCATCACCACGAATTGTAGGCCGATGAGCGCGCCCGCCGCCGAACCGACGATCACGTAAAAACTGTCCCAGGCCCCCAAGTCCAGCATGTCGTGCGCGCGCGCGCGCGCGCCCCAAGGATTTGCGTGAGGAGGTTACACGATCTCCGCCATAGCGGGATAGACGACGCTGCCGTCGGGCCGGGCCACCGCGCCGGGTGTGAGCCGCGCGGCTTCGAGCCGGCCCTTTCCCATGATGTGAAAAACAGCTTCGCCATGCGCGATCAGATGGTCGGCGACGATGCGGCGATGGCATCGCCACCATACCGCTTCCGAACACATCATCGCCGTGCGCCGTTGGTGTCCCTCTTCGCGCAGATGCGCAAGGCCGTCGGCGAACGCCTGCGAGAGCGCATAGTCGGCGTAATTGTGGAAGCTGCCATTGGTCCAAAGGCGGTTGACCTCCTGGGCCACGCCTTTTTCCCGTCCGCGCCGTCCGCCCAGCGCCGCGATATGCTCATAGGCGATGCCGCGCGCCGCCAGGGAACCGGGCAACGTATCCCGGTTGAATTGCGGATTGGTCCGCGACTTGGGAATCTTGCGGATGTCCGCCACGCCTTGGATATCCGCCTCGCGCAACAGCGCGAGGAAATCATCGATGGTCCGGTTGGAATGGCCGATGGTGAAGAAGGTCGCGCCCATCACACATGCTTCAGCGCGCCGCCCTTGTGGGCGGCGACGTGATCGGTCTTGTCGCTTTTGATCTCATATTGCGGATCGTCGCGCGTGGCGTGATGGGTGTGACCCTTGTAGTCGAAGTCCCGGGTATGGATGGCGATGATCTTTCCCGAGACATGACCGGCTTCGGAGTTCCACTTCACATGATCGCCGACTTTGAATCGCCTGGTCATCGCCGAACTCCGTCTCCGTAATTATACGTATGAGGCCGCACTCCGCCTGCAAATGCAAAGCGCAATTTTGATGCGCCATGCACGGTCCGGAATAAATGCTTGCCCAGCCTTTTCTTTCTGCCATGATGGAACGCGGCTGGGGGGCCAGTGTCGTGAACAGGGATGTTCATGCTTGCGATGGCCCGTCGATCCCCGGACCAGACTCCGGGGCCCAATATCGTGCGCGACGAAATCGAAGCGCCTCCGTCTCACCTTGGTCCCGGCACCGGGATTCAGGGCGCGTTGGAGGTTGACGGCGAGCTTGTGGTGTCGGGCCGCGTCAAAGGTCGCATCGCCGCGCTTCGCCTGGTGATCGCCGCCACCGGTTCGGTGGAAGGTGACATCATTGCCACCGATGTCGTGATCCATGGCCAGTTCAACGGCCGCATCTTCGCGCCCACCGTGGCGATCGAGGCGGGCGCCGAGGTCGATGGCCGCATCTTCCATACCAATGTCAGTGTCGCGCGAGGCGCGCGCGTGTCCGGCCGGATGCCGTGGCGCCCCCTCTCTTATTTCGAAACTCTCGACAAACTCCCGGAGGCACGCCCATGACCCTGTTCAACCGCGACAAGCCGCAAAGCGCGCCACAGCAGAAGGCGCAAAACCCGGCGCAGACGCCGCGCGAAGTGCCGCCGCAAACCCAACAGGCGAAAAGCGAAAGCGCTGCGCGGGTCGAAGTGCTGCCGCCGCTGCCCGTCAAGCCCGCCATCCAGCCCTCAACGCCATCACAAACCCAAACCATGAACACCAGAACAGGAGCAACCATGGCATCCGTCATCAGCAAGGCGCTCAAGATCACGGGTGAACTCGAAAGCACCGAGGACATCCAGATCGACGGCCAGATCGAAGGCGATGTGCGCGGCGTGGGCGTGAAGATCGGCCAGAATGCCAAGGTGAAAGGCACCGTCTATGGCGATGACGTCGAGCTTGCCGGCACCGTCGAAGGCAAGATCGAAGCCAAGAAAGTGCTGATCTCCGGCACGGCCCGGATGACCGGCGATATCTGGCATCAGGACATCAAGGTTGAATCGGGCGCCTATATCAACGGCAGCCTGAAACCGGAACTGGGAAAGTCTGACGCCAAGCAGGCCCCAAAGCCGGCAACGGCGACCACAAGCAGCAATGTTTCATCCCTGACCGGAACGACTGGCGCCCCGCATCATTGAGCATGGTTCCGCCGCGTTAAAGCGCGGCGGAACAATCACCGGCGTGCTATCAGCGTGGCTTCCTGGTCGATCACATCGCGCATAGCATTGCGGGTGGCGGTGCGCACGCATTCCCGGTCTGCGCTTGCGTCGCCGCGCAGCTGCGGCACGCGATCATCCAAGGTAGCGCAAAGCTCTT
>DATNFZ010000109.1:0-10278 GCA_035606155.1 Rhizomicrobium sp.
CAACCCGCCCCACCCGCAACCGATGTCCAAGACCTTGAGCTCGGGCCGGTCGAAATTGAGCTTGGCGGCGATGTGACGCTTTTTTTCCGCTTGGGCGATTTCCAACGTGTCGTTGTCATGGGCGAAATAAGCGCAGGAATATTGCCGGCTCACATCCAGGAACAAGTCATAGAGCCGGCCCGAAAGGTCGTAATGGTGATGGGCGTGGGCGCGCGCGGCCCGGGCCGGATTCCACTGTGCAAAGGTGCGTAAGGCCCGCCGAACCAGCCTGAGCGCTTGGTGGGTGCCGCTGGCGCCTCCGGTGACCGCCATATTGCCCATCAGGAGGTCGAGCAGGTCCACCACCGTGCCTTCCTCAACCTCGATCCGGCCGTCCATGTAAAGTTCACCCAGCTTGAGGTCCGGGTCCATGCCCAGAGAGACCAGCGCGGCCGTGTCCTTGATGGCGATGGCCACGCAGGGCGCGCCACCACCGTAAGTCCTTGTTTTCCCATTAGGAAAACGGACTGCCAAGGTCCCCCGGCGGATATAGCGGTGCAACAGAAAGTTCAGCATGCCAAAGCCCCCCAGCCATTTGAATGGTGTCAAGTCCGGTAAACTGTCTTGCTCCCCAAAGGGTTGCCAATTTTTGGCCGGGAACTGCGCTTGTGCAAGCGGCTTTTCGGGTTAGAGGGATGCCGATGCCGTCCAAAAAACTCGCCTCCTACCGCGCCAAGCGCGATTTCCGCCTGACGCGCGAACCCAGCGGGGCCGAGAAAGTGGCGCCGGGAAGGGCGCTGCGCTTTGTCATCCAGAAGCATGCCGCCACACGGCTGCATTACGATTTCCGGCTGGAATGGAAGGGCGTGTTTCTGTCCTGGGCGGTGACGCGCGGACCCTCCCTCGACCCGGCTGATAAGCGTTTGGCGGTCGAAGTCGAGGACCATCCCCTCGATTACGGGGATTTCGAAGGCACCATCCCTAAAGGTCAGTATGGCGGCGGCACCGTGATGTTGTGGGATCGCGGCTATTGGGCGCCCGAGGGCGACGCCGAGGCGATGCTGAAGAAGGGCGATCTCAAGTTCGTCCTAGAAGGCGGCAAGCTGCACGGCAGTTGGGTGCTGGTGCGCATGCGCCATGACCGCAATGCAAAATACGGCAAAAGCAAGCGCAACAATTGGCTCTTGATCAAGCATCGCGACAAATATGCCAAGGACGGCGACGGCGAAGCGATCCTGAAAAAGGACCATTCCATCGCCTCGGGCCGTTCGCTCGATCAGATCGCTGCCGGAAAGGGCAAGAAGCCTACCGCGTTCATGCGCCGCAAAAGCTTTGCCGCCGACGCGATCTGGCACAGCAACAAGAAGAGCGATGCAGGGTATGAAGAAGACGAAGGCGAAGGAAAGCCGCGGCAGGGCAAGCCTGAGAAACCCAAGGAGGTGAAATCGCTGCCGCGTTTCGTCGAGCCGCAATTATGCCGGTTGGAAGACAGGCCGCCGCCGGGCGGGGCCTGGGTGCATGAGATCAAGTTTGACGGTTATCGCATCCAGGCGCGCATCGAAAAGGGAAAAGCGTCGCTTTTCACCCGCAAGGGGCTCGATTGGAAAGAACGTTTCCCGGAAATCGCGGGCGCCGTGAAATCCCTGTCCGACAGCATTCTCGACGGCGAGGTGGTGGCGCTGGATGACAATGGCCGGCCGGACTTTTCGGCGCTCCAGGCGGCCCTGTCGGAAAAGAAGACCAAGAACCTGGTGTTTTTCGTCTTCGATCTTCTGTTCGAAGGGCATGAGGATTTGCGCCCCCTTCCGCTCACCACACGCAAAGCGCGGCTGGAGAAATTTCTGCGCCGCGCCAAGAGCCCCGTGATCCGGTACGTGGAGCATCTCACGGCCAGCGGCAATACGGTGTGGGAATCCGCCTGCCGGATGGAGCTGGAAGGCATCATCTCCAAAAAGGCGGCGGCGCCTTATGAATCAGGGCGCGGCGACAGTTGGGTCAAATCCAAATGCCGCGCGGGGCACGAAGTGGTGATCGGCGGCTGGAGCACGACGGAGGGAAAATTCCGTTCGCTGCTGGTGGGTGTCCACCGGGGCGAGCATCTGGTCTATGTGGGCCGCGTCGGCACCGGCTATGGCGGCAAGACCGTGTCGCACCTTCTCCCGTGCCTCAAGGAACAGGAGAGCAAGACCAGTCCCTTCACCGGCCAGGGCGCGCCGCGCCACGAAGCCGGCGTCCATTGGGTCAAGCCCAATCTGGTGGCGGAGATCGAGTTTGCCGGCTTCACGGGCGACGGCATGGTGCGCCAGGCCGCCTTCAAGGGATTGCGCCAGGACAAACCCGCAGACGAAGTGGAGGCGGAAATGCCCGCCAGCGCGAAGAAAACGAAATTGAAAAAGCCGGCAGTTAAGACCGGAGCTGGTAGAACAAATGACGGCGAGAGCCTGGTGATGGGCATCGCCGTCTCCAAGCCGGACAAGTCGCTCTGGCCCGACGCCGGTGACGGCAAACCCGTGACCAAACGGGATCTGGCGGAATATCTGGAAGCGGTCGGCGCCTGGATGTTGCCCCACATCAAGGGCCGGCCCTGTTCGATCGTGCGCGCGCCGGATGGCATCGGCGGCGAGCACTTCTTCCAGCGCCATGCCATGCGCGGCGGCTCAAAGCTGTTCAGCGACGTGAAAGTCTCGGGCGACCGCAAGCCTTATCTTCAGATCGACCAGGCCGAGGCGTTGATTGCGGCCGCCCAGGTGGCGGCCCTGGAATTCCATCCCTGGAACTGCGCGCCCGACGCCCCCGACGTGCCGGGCCGCTTCGTGTTCGATCTCGATCCGGCGCCCGACACGAGTTTCGAGCGCGTGATCGCCGCCGCCAAGGAGATGAAAGAGCGGCTGGAGGCGCTGGGCCTTCCCACTTTCTGCAAGACCACCGGCGGCAAGGGCCTGCATGTGGTGACGCCCTTCAAGGTCAGCCGGAAAGACCGCATCGGCTGGCCCGAAGCCAAGACTTTTGCCCGCGCGATTTGCGAAGCCATGGCCGCCGACAGCCCCCGCGACTATCTGGTCAACATGTCCAAGGCCAAACGCACCGGCAAAATCTTCCTCGATTATCTGCGCAACGATCGCATGTCCACGGCGGTTGCGCCGCTTTCGCCGCGCGCGCGAGAAGGCGCCACGGTTTCGATGCCGCTGAATTGGAGTCAGGTGAAGAAGGGTTTGGATCCAAAGGGTCTCACCATCCGCACCA
This sequence comes from Rhizomicrobium sp., assembly GCA_035606155.1. Taxonomy (GTDB): domain Bacteria; phylum Pseudomonadota; class Alphaproteobacteria; order Micropepsales; family Micropepsaceae; genus Rhizomicrobium. The sequence continues at coordinate 3,223 of DATNFZ010000109.1, forward strand.
CGCCCGCGCTGCTGAAACGTCACAAGCCCTGGGCCGACTGGTGCGACAGCGAACCCCCGCTGAAGGACGCGATCCTGCGCTTCACCAAAAAGAAGGCGCGTTAGCTTCGCGCCGCTTTCTTTTTCCGTTTCCTGTGGAACAGCTCGCGCAAGCTGTCATTGGCGCGCTCCAGTATTCGCTTGCGCCTTTGCGGCAGATCCTTGCCCGCCCGGTTGATGTAGAAATTCAGCATCGACATGGCCGATTGATAGGGGATCGATTTCCTGCGCCGGCTATGTTCGGCCGAGCGCTTGAGCGAGGCGGCGATTTCGTTGGGATCGTTCTTGGCGAACACGCCTTTCTTGAGATCGAGCGCGTTGGAGTTCCGCGTCACCCGCGCGGACCATCTTTTTTTACCGCTTTTGGCTTTGCGTTTGCGGGACGTCATTGGCCGCTCCGATCGCAAGTCTCGATAACGCCGCTTCGGGTATTTTCGCGCCATCCGCCCGCTTTATAGGCGGCCTGCCAAAACAAGTATCAGAAGGATGATCAGCACCAACCCCAAGCCACCCGACGGTCCGTAGCCCCAGCCCCCGCTGTACGGCCAGATCGGGAAAGAGCCCAGGATCGCAAGTATCAATATGATCAACAGGATAAGCCGGAGCATGGCGGTTCCCTGAAGAATCCATGAACAGAACGGCGCCGCTCAAATTTGGTTCACAGGCTCATGCGGCGCGGCCCGTGTCGTTGCTTGTCACCTGATCCACCGCGCGCCAGTCTTTGCCACGCGCGGCTGGTCGGCCGCGGCGACGATCAAACGGGGCGAAGAAAGTGATAAATGGGTCCGATACCGCGTGGCTGATGATATCCACCGTGCTGGTGCTGCTGATGACGCTGCCGGCGCTGGCGCTGTTCTATGGCGGTCTGGTCCAGGCCAAGAACATTCTTTCGGTATTGGTGCAATGCTGCGCGGTGGCCTGCCTGGTCTCGCTTCTCTGGTTCGCGCTGGGCTACAGCCTCACTTATTCCGGCACCGGCGATCTTCTGGGCAATCTCAAGGCGGCGTTCCTGCAGAATGGCGACCGCACCATGCTGCATCCGGGGACCAATCTTCCGGAAAGCGTCTTTGTGATGTTCCAGATGACTTTCGCCATCATCACCCCGGCGCTGATCATCGGCGCCTATGTGGAGCGCATCCGCTTCGATGCCGTGCTGCTGATCTCGGGGCTTTGGCTTCTGATCGTCTATGTGCCGGTGGCGCATTGGGTGTGGGGCGGGGGTTGGCTGGCCAAGCGGGGCGTGATCGATTTCGCCGGCGGCATTGTGGTGCATGTGACGGCCGGCGTCTCCGCGCTGGTAGTGGCCTGGATGCTCAAGCCGCGCACGGATTTTCCCAAATCCATCCGCCCGCCGCATGCGCCCTGGATGGTGATGGTGGGGGCTTCCCTTCTCTGGGTGGGCTGGTTCGGCTTCAATGCCGGAAGTGCGCTCGCCTCCAACGGCGATGCGGGGATGGCGATGCTGACCACCCACCTCTCGGCGGCGACCGCCACCCTGGTGTGGATGGCGATCGAATGGAATTCATTCGGCAAGCCCAGCCTAGTGGGCGCGGTCACCGGCACCATTGCTGGGCTTGCCACCATCACGCCCGCGGCCGGCAGCGTGGGGCCGATCGGCGCGGTGATCTTGGGCGCGGCCGCCAGCGCGATTTGTTATATGGCGGTCCATTTCGTCAAACGCATCCTGGTGGTGGATGACGCGCTCGATGTTCTGGGCGTTCATGGCGTGGGTGGGGCTTTGGGCACCCTGACCTTGCCCTTCCTCGCCGGCATCGGCTTGGGCGGTTCGGTGCTGCACCACACCATGGGCGCGCAATTCCTGGTGCAGTTGGAGGGCGTGGCCGCGGCCATTCTCTGGTCCGCCATCGCCACCTTCCTGATCACCAAATTCGCCGGCCTGGTGGTGGGCCTGCGCGTGGACCGCGAGCATGAAATCCAAGGCCTGGACTTTGCCACCCATGGCGAAAGCGCGTATCACGGCAATCGATAGGAAGGGGGCCGACGGACAAGGCCATGAAGCTCATCATCGCCATCATTCAGCCTCATCGCCTGGATGCGGTGCGCGAAGCCCTGACCGCCATCGGCGTGGAAGGGATGACTGTTTCTGAAGTGCGCGGCTATGGCCGTCAGAAAGGTCACACCGAAATCTATCGCGGCGCGGAATATGCGATTGCCTTCCTGCCCAAACTTCGGCTGGAAGTGGCGCTTCCCTCGGCACGGGCCGACGACGCGGTCGCCGCCATCGCCAAGGCGGCCCGCACCGGCAAGATCGGTGACGGCAAGATATTCACCCTTGACCTCGACTCGGCGCTGCGCGTGCGTACGGGCGAGACTGGCGACAGCGCGCTTTAAATATATGGCGTAACCCTGGGCGGCAGGCTCGCGAATTTGACGATGAAACCGGCTATACTGGTCTCATTGCTCGAGGAGTTCCCATGAAACTCGCCACCTTTCTTGCCGCTTCCGCTTTTGTGGCGATGGCCGCCGCCCATATCAATAGGGCTCTGGCCGACGATCTGAACAAAACCATCCCCGCAGCCGCGCTCGATCCCGCCAATGATGCGGTGCATGAAACTGTCGTCTTGGCAGGCGGCTGCTTCTGGGGTCAGCAGGCTGTGTTCGAGCATGTAAAGGGCGTGACCAAAGTGGTGGCGGGCTATTCCGGCGGCGCCGCAAGCACGGCCAATTATCCCATGGTGACAACCGAAACCACCGGCCATGCCGAGTCGGTCGAGATCATTTTTGATCCCAAGGTGATTTCATTCGGACGTCTGTTGCAGGTTTATTTCTCGGTGGCGCATGACCCGACCGAGCTGAATTTCCAGGGCCCCGACCAAGGCACGAGCTACCGCTCGGAAATTTTCTTCTCTTCGCCTCTCCAGGAAAAAACCGCGCGCGCCTATATCGCGCAGTTGGACGCGGCCCATATTTTCGCCAAACCCATCGTCACCAAAATCGAGCCGCTCAAAGGCTTCTACGCGGCCGAGGGTTACCACCAGGATTACCTGATCCATAACCCCACCCAGCCCTACATCGTGATCAACGACCTGCCAAAGCTGGCGGCTCTGAAGCGGGTATGGCCCGCCTATTGGCGGCCCGATCCCGTCCGCGTGGCCAGCCGTTAACGCCTTCGCCCAGGGCGAAATCACGGGACGCGGCCAAAAGGCTTACAGCCTCGTCATGAAGCGGGCAGCGTTCGACCCAAATCCGCGAGGAGGGAGCGGGAAATCCTTCCGCGCCGGTTTCCTTTGCGGATGCGATCTGCTAACCCTCCGCCGGTTTTGAGGCTTAAACCGGATTTTGGCCGGTTTTCCCAACCGAGACGGGACTTTTCATGACGAATTTGACCGAGAGACTGGTCATTGGCGTGGTCGCTCTGCTGGTCGGACTGGCGGTCGGCTGGGCCGTGCGCGGGGTGGTGAGCTACAACACCGGCACCCAGGCCGTGACCGCCTATGGCTCCTGGCGCGTGGCCTGCCCTGCGGCCAGCCAGCCCAATGTGAACTGCGAGCTCGTCCAGGATGTGATGGACAGCCAGAGCCACCAGGAGATCGTGCGGATCGCGGTTGGAAAACTGCCTGACGGCAAGAGCGCGCTTGATCTGGTGCTGCCGCTGGGCGTGGCGCTGGAACCGGGCGTGGGCCTGGTGATGGGAACCAATCCCATGCATACCGCCAAATACCGCACCTGCACCCAGCAGGGCTGCATCGTCGATATCCCGCTCGATCAGAAGCTGCAGAAGGAATTCGACGAAGGCAAGGACGGCAAGGTCGTCTTCGCGGGCTCGAACGACAACAAGCCCATTGCGATCCCGCTTTCGCTCACCGGATATGCCGATGCCCAGCGCGCCTATCGCCGCGACGAAGCCAAGCGCGCGTCCTGGTACTGGAGAATGCTCTGATGAAAATTCCGCACTTGTTGTCCGGCGCCTTTTTGAGCGCGCTCATTTCGGGCGCGGCCCTTGCCCAGGCGCCCGCTGCCGCGCCGGCTGCGCCGCCGCCGCCTCCCGAAGTGAAAAATATCGGCGACTGGGCGGTGCGTTGCTTTCCCTCGCAGACCCAATCGCCCTGCGACATGTACCAGCAGCAGAATGACGCCAAGAGCGGGCAGCGCGTGCTGGCGGTCTCGCTCGCCTATATCCCCCATGTCGACAAGCACGCCATCCAGATTTCGGTGCCCCTGGGCGTTTCCATCCCGCGCGGCGTGGTGATCCAGGCGGGAAGCTATACTTCGCCGGTGATGCCTTATCGCCGCTGCGACCGCGCCGGTTGCTATGTGGAAATGCTGATCGAAAATCCGGTGGTCGATCAATTGAGCCATGCCGGCGACAATGCGCTGATCAAGCTCACCGCCGATGACGGCAAGAATTATGAGCTCAAATTGTCATTGAATGGCTTTAGCGCCGCCCATGATTCCATGACCGAGCAGGCCAAGGCCAAGGCCAAGCCCGAAGCGGGCGCGGCGCCCGGCGCTCCGGCCAAGAAATAGCCAAGCCAGAGAAAAAACAGCAAGCCGCCGGCAAAACCGGCGGCTTTTTGCTGCGCTTAGATCGCTTCGAAGCGGAGCGCCACGCCGTTCATGCAATAGCGCAAGCCCGTGGGCTTCGGTCCGTCGTCGAAAACATGGCCGAGATGACCGCCGCAGCCGATGCAATGCACTTCGGTGCGCTCCATGTCGAGGGAATGGTCGTCGGAGGTGAGAATGGCATTCGTCAACGGCTTCCAGAAGCTGGGCCAGCCAGTATGGCTGTCATACTTGGTGTCCGAGGAATAAAGCGGCTGACCGCAGCCCGCGCAAAGATACGTGCCCTTCTTGGTGTTCATGTCCAACGGGCTGGAGTAGGGCATTTCCGTGCCTTGATGGCGCAGCACGTCATAGGCGGCGGGCGACAGGGTCTTCTTCCATTCCGCGTCGCTTTTGCTGACACGATAGGCCGCGGCGAAGGCGGGGAGGTTGCCGGCGAAAATTCCGGCGCTTGCCATCAACAGAAAGCCGATGAAGTTCCGTCTCCGCATGGAATTCCTCCTTCAACGCGTGCCAAAGATCAGTTCGTTTCGGTGCGGCAAAAGTTACGGAACCGTGCCGCAAAGGTGCCGTTATCTTACAGTCATACGGAGAATAAATCATGGACAAGGACAGGATCAACGGCTCGGCCAACCAGGCCAAGGGCGCGGTCAAGGAAGCGGCCGGCAAGATGACGGGCGACGCCAAGCTCAAAGCCGAAGGCGCGGCCGACAAGGCCAAGGGCAAAGTGCAGAATGCCGTGGGCGGCGCCAAGGACGCGCTACGCGATTCGTCGCGCCACTAAAATTTTAAGCGTCCTGACCCAAGTCCGGCTCCTGTCAAGGGGCCGGGCTTTTGCTGTCTAGTGGCCCAAATCCTAGGCCCGGACTGTCTTGGGTTCCCGGAGCGCGATATAAGCAACGCTCAAAGCCGCTCCCCAAGGATTTCCCATGACACGCTTTCTCGCTTGGCTCCGCTCGATCATGGCGGCGGTGCTGAATGGTGTCGCCAAATTTGTTTTCCTGATCATCTTGATTTTCGCGGCTCTCTTGGTGATCGGGCTGGCGCGGGGAGACGGCTTGCCCGGCAACATGGTCCTGACTCTGGATCTGCGCCAGGCCGTGCCCGACTCCGCGGCCACCGGTTTTTCCCTCTCAGGGCCGCAACAGACCATGATGAATTACGTCTTCGCGCTGGACGCCGCCTCGCGCGATCCCAGGGTCAAGGGCGTGGTGATGCGGCTGGGCAATGGCGCGGTTTCGCTTGCCCAGGCCGAGGAATTGTCCGACAGCCTTCACCGTTTCCGCGATCACGGCAAATTCGTGATCGCCCAGGCCACCGGTTTTCTCACGCCGGGGCTGGGGGATTACGTGGCGGCCAGCGCCGCCAATGAAATCTGGGCGCAGCCCCGCAGCGACTTCAAGGTGGCGGGTGGCGGCGTGGGTGAAATTTTCCTCAAGGGTCTGTTCGACAAGATCCAGGCGGTGCCTGAGATCGCCAAGCGCGCCGATTACAAGAGCGCGGCCGACATGTACATGGAAAAAACCATGACGGACGCCGACAAGGAGCAGCTTACCGAGGTGACCAAATCCTGGCGCGACCAGGCGGTGGCCGAGGTGGCGCGCGCGCGCCATCTTGATCCGGCCAAGGTGAGCGCCGATTTCGATTCAAGCCCACAATTCGCCGAGGACGCCAAGGACGAGGGATTGTTGGACCGCATCGGCTATGACGACGATGCCATGGGTGCGGGCCTTGGCCGGGCCGGCGCGGGCGCCAAGCTCACCAAGATCACCGATTACATCAGGACCAAGAATTTCAGCACCAATTTCGGCGCCAATCTGGGGGTGATCGAGGCCGCGGGCGACATTGTCGATGGCACCGCAAAGGGTGACATCTTCAACAGCAATGCGGGCATCGCCAGCGACGATCTCTCCGAAGCCATCCGCCAGGCGGCGCGTGAGCCGGGCATCAAGGCGATCGTGCTGCGCGTGGATTCGCCCGGCGGCTCGGTGACCGCCTCGGACCAGATTCTGGATGCGGTGAAGAAGGCGCAGAGCAAAGGTAAGCCGGTGATCGTCAGCATGGGAGGGCTTGGCGCTTCGGGCGGCTATTTCATCTCGGCCAGCGCCAACAAGATCATCGCCGAGCCGGCGACATTGACCGGCTCGATCGGCGTTCTCACCGGCAAGGTGGCGGTGGGCAAGTCGCTGGGCCTGGTGGGTGCAGAGCTCGACGAAGTGGCGTCGGGGAAAAACACGCTGATGGATTCCGCCATCCAACCTTACACGCCGGATCAGTGGAGTGCGCTCAATCACGAAGCGGACGTGATCTATGACGACTTTCTGCACAAAGTGTCCGCAGGCCGGCATCTTCCGCTCGATCAAGTGAAGGACGTGGCCAAAGGCCGGGTCTGGACGGGGGCCGACGCCAAGAGCCACGGATTGGTGGATGATTTGGGCGGCTTCTGGACGGCCGCCAATACGGCGGCACGCTTGGGCGGAATCCCCGAGGACCA
>DATNFZ010000110.1:0-7205 GCA_035606155.1 Rhizomicrobium sp.
ATCGCCGTGCCGGAAGCGGTCCCGGCACGCCCACGCGGTCAGGATATTCCGCTCCGCGTGGTCTATGAGGACAAGGATCTGATCGTGATCGACAAGCCGGCGGGCCTAGTCGTGCATCCCGCAGCGGGCAATCCCGACGGCACCTTGGTCAATGCCCTGATCGCCCATTGCGGCGACACGCTGATGGGCATCGGCGGAGAGCAGCGGCCCGGCATCGTCCATCGCCTGGACAAGGACACATCAGGCTTGCTGGTAGCGGCCAAGACCGAGCGCGCGATGGCAAGCCTCGCCAAGCAATTCGCCAATCACACCATCGAGCGCGCCTATCACGCGGTGGTGTGGGGCAGTCCGCGTCTTGGCGATGGCGTGATTGAGGGCCAGATCGGGCGCAATCCGTTCGACAGGAAGCGCATGGCGGTTTTGCGTGGCGGTGGCAAGCAGGCGCGCACCCGCTATCGGGTGGTCGAGCGCTTTGGCCCCGATGCGCGCCCGTTCGCGTCGCTGGTCGAGTGCCGGCTGGAAACCGGACGCACCCATCAGATTCGCGTCCATCTCACCCATTTGGGCCATCCCCTGATTGGCGATCCCTCTTATGGCCGCGCTCGTCAGGCGCCCCGGCCAAAGACCACAGAGGAAACGATGGCATTCGCGGCCGCCGGCAACTTTTCCCGCCAGGCGCTGCATGCCTATGTGCTGGGGTTCCAGCATCCCAGCCTGCACAAGACCATGCGTTTTGAGTCCCCCTGGCCCGCCGATTTCGCAGATTTGGTGGGGGCGCTTCGGGGATTGAATAGGGGCCGATCGACCACCACCTAACTTTCCCAGGGGCGAGTTTGGGTGCTGTCCGCCGGTCACCGGCGTTACAGTCTTATCGCCCGGATTCGAGGGGTTTCATGAGCAGCCGCGGTCTTCCCGTTCTTTCCAGTGATGCCGGCCTGTCGCGTTACCTGGCCGAGATCCGCAAATTCCCCATCCTCACGCCGGAAGACGAATACATGTTCGCCAAGCGCCTCAAGGAGCATGGCGATGCCGAGGCCGCGCGCCGGCTGATCACCAGCCATCTGCGCCTGGTGGCCAAGATCGCCATGGGCTATCGCGGTTATGGCCTGCCGGTGTCGGAGATCGTCTCCGAAGGCAATGTGGGCCTGATGCAGGCGGTCAAGCGCTTCGATCCCGACAAAGGCTTTCGCCTCGCGACTTACGCGATGTGGTGGATTCGCGCCGCCATCCAGGAATATGTGCTGCGAAGCTGGAGCATGGTGAAGCTGGGCACCACCGCGGCTCAGAAAAAGCTGTTCTTCAATCTGCGCAAGGCCAAATCCAATATCGGCGCCATCGAGGAAGGCGACCTCACGCCCGCGCACACCGCCAAGCTGGCCGACCAGTTGGGCGTGACGGAAAAAGAAGTCACCGACATGAACCGCCGCCTCACCGGCCCGGATTCCTCGCTCAACGCGCCGCTGCGTTCTGAGTCGGAAAATGAGTGGCAGGATTGGCTGGCCGACGACATGCCGGACCAGGAAACCCGCCTGGCCGAGCGCGAGGAACGCAGCGATCGCCACGAGGCGCTCACCCTTGCGCTGGACACGCTGTCCGAACGGGAGCGCGACATCATTCAGGAGCGCAGATTGAAGGACGAGCCCGCCACCCTGGAAGAACTGTCCCAGAAATATGGAGTGAGCCGCGAGCGGGTGCGCCAGATCGAAGTGCGCGCGTTCGAGAAACTTCAGGCGACGATGCAGCCCAAGCAATTGGCTGCTCCTGCATAGCCATCATGCGAAGGGCGGGGCTTCTTGCCTCGCGATTTGCCGCTAGGCTTCCTGCAAGGAGGCCGCTGATGAAGCTCAAACTTTGGCAAATAGATGCGTTCAGCGACCGCGTCTTTGGCGGCAATCCGGCGGCAATAGTACCCCTTGAGTCCCGGCTTGATGGGCCGCGCATGCAAGCGATCGCGGCGGAAAATAATCTGGCTGAGACCGCCTTCTTCATGAAGACAGGCCCGGGCGCATACGATCTGCGCTGGTTTACACCCAACTCCGAAGTCGATCTTTGCGGCCACGCCACCTTGGCCAGCGCCCATGTGATTTTCCGCGTTCTCGACTCCGCATTGAACCAAGTGCGGTTTCAGACCCGGTCCGGCGAATTGAAAGTGGTGCGCGGCGATGGCAATGGTCATGTGATGTCGCTGCCCGCGGCCTCGTCGGAGCCCTTCACGCCGCCGCCGGGATTCACGGAACGCCTTGCCAAAGCATTGCTGGCGAACCCACCCAAAGAGCTGCATTTCTCCGCCAAGGGCGGGGCGGGCGCCGGCGCTCTGACTGCGGTGTGGGATTCTCCTGCCGAGATCAACGCCTTGAAACTCACCGGCGACCTGGAAAACATCCTATTGGAAGTGCGGGCGGGCTCGCTGCAGGCCACTGCAGCTGGCGACGGCAAGCCGTATGATTTCGTCTCGCGCTTCTTCGCGCCCCATTTCGGCGTGCCGGAAGATCCCGTGACCGGCTCGGCGCACAGCGCGCTGGTGCCGTTCTGGGCCAGGCGCCTCAACAAGAAGACCATGAAAGCGCGCCAGGTATCGGCGCGCGGCGGTGACCTGATCTGCACCGATGACGGCACCCGCGTGATCCTGCAAGGGCCCTGTGCGCTTTATCTCACAGGCGAGATCGAAGTCTAAGCAAACCCCCGAAGCTTGGTCATGCCCATCCTCCCCTGCGCATGCGAAGTATGCTGGTGGGGCAGGTGGCCGTAGCACCGATCAGGTGCGAAGGCCGGAGGGGGAATAAAATTAGTGCCGGGCGTTGTTCCGATTGATCAGTGGCTCGTCTTCCTTGTCCAGCCCTTCGCGCGTATCGGAATCGTCCACGATGCCGTCGCCGAACATGGAAAGCCCGTCCTCCAGATAGTCGCCCAACAACGGCAGGCCAAGCAGATATTCCGCCGTGCGCTTGCGATGCTCGCTACGCGCCGTATCCAGCGCCGTGCGCCATTCGGAGAAATCATAAGTTCCGCGCCCCAGCCAGGCCAGCGCAACCAATTGCACCCGCTCCTCTTCACTGAGCTCGCGAATCGCGCCCAGCAATTCTTCGCGCACCGGGTCGTCGGATTTATCCACCAACACGTCCATATTGTCATCGTCGGTGGCGTTGGAGCCTTCGTCGGGATCGCTGTCGCTTTCCTTCACGTCATATTCGCGGGCTTTCAGGATAATGAAACCCAGCTTGTCCGTGGGAATATCGAGATGGGGATCTCTCGCGGCGCGGGCCATGGGTTAACTCCCAGTAAATCTTCGCATTTCGTCAAACGCACAAATTTCTTCTCTGTTCCGCCAACGTGGGTTGACGCGTCAGCCTCATCTTCCGTATATCGGCGGTGGGCCACGCCTCCCCAACGAGGCGCTATCATTCTGGAAGGAATGAACACATGAGCGAAGTGAATCGTCCGGCTGTGCGTCCTGCGCGGCCTTTTTTTTCGTCCGGACCTTGCGCCAAACGCCCTGGCTGGACCCCCGAAGCCCTCAACAAAGCGCTGGTGGGACGTTCCCATCGCTCCAAGCCAGGCAAAACCAAGCTCAAGGACGCGATCGAGCGCACCCGCAAGCTTCTGAACATTCCCGCAAATTACAAAATTGGCATTGTTCCCGCCTCCGATACCGGCGCCATGGAAATGGCGATGTGGTCGCTCTTGGGACCGATGGAAGTGGATATTTTCGCCTGGGAAAGCTTTGGCGAGGACTGGGTCACCGACACGGTCAGGCAACTGAAGCTCAAGGCCACTGTGCACAAGGCGGCCTATGGTGAATTGCCCCTCCTCAAGACTGCCAAGAATCGCGACACGGTATTCCTGTGGAATGGAACCACGTCGGGCGTAAAAGTGCCCAATGGCGATTGGATTGCTGCCGACCGCGACGGCATCACGATTTGTGACGCGACGTCCGCCGCCTTCGCCATGGAACTTCCCTGGGACAAACTCGATGTCACCACCTTCTCCTGGCAGAAGGTGCTGGGCGGCGAAGCGGCGCACGGCATGCTGGTGTTGTCGCCCAACGCGGTGGCGCGGCTGGAGAGCTACACCCCCCATTGGCCGATGCCAAAGATCTTCCGCATGACCAAGGGTGGCAAGCTGGTGGACGGCATCTTCGAAGGCGAGACCATCAACACGCCCTCGATGATCGCGGTCGAGGATTATCTCGATGCGCTCACCTGGGCGGAAAGCGTGGGAGGGCTCAAAGGGCTGATCAAGCGCTCCAACGACAATCTGGCGGTGCTGGATGACTGGACCAGGAAAAGCGGCTGGGCCGGATTCCTGGCCAAGGATCAGGCAATCCGTTCCAACACCTCGGTCTGCATCAAGATCACCGATCCCTGGTTCGCCGCGCTCAGCGACGAGGCCAAGGCGGAGGCCGCCAAGAAGATCGCCAGCGCGCTGGAAAAAGAAGGCGTGGCGCTCGACATCGCGGGCTATCGTTCCGCGCCGCCGGGTCTGCGCATCTGGTGCGGCGCGACCGTGGACACGGCCGATCTGGAAGCCCTGACGCCCTGGCTCGATTGGGCCTGGGCGCAGGTCAGAGAGCCGGCGACCGCTTAATCCTCCTTCACCCACGCGCGTCCACCCGCGGGTGATTTCCCTTTCCTCGATTCCCATGGAGCCTCCATGCCCAAAGTTCTGATCGCAGACAAATTGTCTCCCGCCGCCGTCGCCATCTTCAAGGAGCGCGGCGTCGAAGCGGACGTAAAGACCGGCCTCGCCAAGGAGGAATTGCTCAAGATTGTTGACCAGTATGACGGCATCGCCATCCGCTCGGCCACCAAGATCACCGCCGACGTGATCAAAGCCGCCAAGAAGCTCAAAGTGGTGGGCCGCGCCGGCATCGGCGTGGACAATGTGGATATTCCCGCCGCCACCGCCGCCGGCGTGATCGTGATGAACACGCCGTTCGGCAATTCCATCACCACCGCCGAACATGCCATCTCGCTGATGCTGGCTTTGGCGCGCGAACTTCCCGCCGCCAACACTTCGACCCAGGCCGGCAAATGGGAAAAGAACCGCTTCATGGGCGTGGAGATCACGGGCAAGGTGCTGGGCCTGATCGGCGCCGGCAATATCGGCTCGATTGTCGCCGACCGCGCCAAGGGCTTGAAAATGCGGGTGATCGCGTATGATCCCTATCTTTCGGCCGAGCGCGGCGAAGATATGGGCGTAGAGAAAGTGACGTTGGACGACCTGCTCGCCCGCGCCGATTTCATCACCCTGCATGTGCCGATGACGCCCGAGACCAAGAACATCCTCTCGGCCGAGGCGATCGCCAAGACCAAGAAAGGTGTGCGGATCGTCAATTGCGCGCGCGGCGGCCTGATCGACGAGAAGGCACTCAAGGCGGCGCTGGATTCCGGTCATGTCGCGGGCGCGGCGCTGGACGTGTTCGAGACCGAGCCGGCCAAGGAAAATGTGCTGTTCGGCAACGAGAAGGTGGTGGCGACGCCGCATCTGGGCGCCTCCACCACCGAGGCGCAGGAGAATGTGGCCCTGCAGGTGGCGGAACAGATCTCCGACTATCTTCTGACCGGCGCCATCACCAATGCGCTTAACATGCCGTCGATCTCGGCCAGCGAAGCGCAGAAAGTGGGGCCCTGGATTCAACTGGCGTCCAAACTGGGCGCCTTTGCCGGCCAGCTTACCGATTCCAGCCTGACCTCCGTCGAGATTCTGTATGAAGGCGTCGCCAGCCAGCTCAACACGCGGGCGCTCTCGCAGGCGGCACTGGCGGGATTGCTCAATCCCATTCTCTCGGGCGTGAACATGGTCAACGCGCCCACCGTCGCCAAGGAGCGCGGCATCAAGGTGAGCGAGACGCGCCGCGACCGGCAGGGCATCTATGAAGGCTATATCAAGATCACCGTGACCTTGGGTTCGGGCTCTACACGGCGGGTGGCCGGCACCGTCTTCTCCGATGGCCGCCCACGCCTGATCCAGGTCAAGGACATCAATCTCGAGGCCGAATTCGCGCCTCACATGCTCTATGTGGTGAACGAGGACAAGCCGGGTTTCATCGGCAAGTTCGGCACCCTTCTGGGCGACGCCAAGGTCAATATCGCCAACTTCACTCTGGGGCGCAGCGCCCCCGGCCAGGACGCCATCGCCCTGATCGAGGTGGACGGCGCGGTCTCGGACGCGGTGGTGCAGCAAGTTCAGAAGCTGCCGCTGGTGAAGTCCGCAAAAGCCTTAGCGTTCTAGAAGCCTCCTCCGGTCCGCCTCCCCTGCGCGCGCGAAGCGCGCTGGCGGGGGAGGTGCCCGTAGCAGCGCTTGCGATGCGCAGGGCGGAGGGGGCAAAGTATCCGCATGGCGGAGCTGGCGGCATATGCATTGTGGTTTTTTTGGTTCGTGACCTGGGCCATCGCCGCGCTTTGGTCCGCGCCCACCGCCAAGCAACCCTCGTGGGGAATGCGATTTGGACATCGCATCGTGCTGGTGATTGGCGTCTTCCTCCTGTTCGGCATCCTCTCGCCGCGCCACATGGCGCTGACCACGCTCTGGCACATGCCAAACCGCTGGAAATGGATCATGGATGGGGTGATCGCGGCCGGCATCGCCTTTGCTTGGTGGGCGCGCATCATCCTGGGGAAATTATGGTCGGCGGACGTCGCCCGCAAACAGGATCATAGGGTGATCGAATCAGGACCTTATGCTTTGGTGCGCCATCCCATCTATACCGGCCTGCTTATTTCCGCTTTCGCCACCGCCGCCATTGAAGGCACCTTGCTGGCTTGGGTGGGTGCAGCCTTGATGGTGGCGTCCTGGTACTGGAAAGCGCGCCAGGAAGAGGATTTCCTGCGCGAGGAATTGGGACCGGCCTATGACGACTACGCGAGCCGAGTTGCGATGCTTGTACCCTTCCTAACTTTCTGACTCTCGAAGCTAGGTCGTGACCCTGCTCCCCCTTGCGCACGAAGCGCGCTGAAGGGGGAGACGCCGTAGCACGCCCTCGGGCGTGCGTAGGCAGAGGGGGTCAAGACAGCGCCGCGAAGCGGCGCAGATGATGATCCCGCGAGCCGTACAGCATCTCCAGCAAGGTCAGCCGCTTGAAGTAATGACCGACATTGAGTTCATCGGTCATGCCGATGCCGCCATGAATCTGCACCGCGCTTTCGCCCACCTGCTTGGCGTATTTCGCGACCGCCGCCTTGGCCGCCGACACCGCGCGCGCCCCG
>DATNFZ010000111.1:0-2841 GCA_035606155.1 Rhizomicrobium sp.
GCCTCGATCGCCCGTTCGAGTTGGGTGGGATTCAGGAAGCGGGCCGCGTGCCGGAAGTCGCGGGTGAGCGCCAGCGCCAGCAACCGTTCATTTTCCAAAGCGCCATCACGGGCGCGGCTGTCGTAATCAATGTCGGGCTGCTGGACCGCTTCGAACATCAACTGAAAATGCTCCAGGCTGTGGCGATAATGCGCGCCGATGGACGCATCGGCGGCTTCCGAAACCTTGGCGGCATATTGGCGGTCGGAAAGGGACTGCAGAAGCCGTTCGCCCTGCGCCAAGGCTTCATCCAGGGATGCGAGAAGCAGATTGCCGTTTGTCATGCAGTCCCGGCCGATTCCCCAATGGCGGCATTGTGATAATGCCTGCCCGCAGCTTGGCCGAATAGTGGGAACTCCGGCAGGACGGCACAAGAGACAAAGAACAAATCAACAACTTAAATGGCCGGTGGCAGAAGGCCGAACCGTGTGCACTGCGAAATAGCCAGGGATTCCGCGGGGCTCTCCCTCGAAAATCCGCGGAGAACGCCGGCAATGGCGGCCAGATTGAAAGCGGCGATGGATGCCACCGCTTTCCGCTTCGTGCTCACCTTGGGTGTCGTCAACTTGTTTGCCGATATGACCTACGAGGGTGGCGGCAGCATCAATGGGCCGTTCCTGGGCACATTGGGACGAGTGCCGCTCTCATCGAAACGATGCTTTCCTACATGACGTCGAAGTTTGGCAAAGGCTGGGTCTTCGCCGTCAACACCGCGCTGGATGAAACAGGCGCGACAACGGGGCCTTGTTGATGGCTGCGATCCCATTCCTGGGCGGACGCCATGGTCTGAGATGGCTCGTGGCAGCGCCGCGGTGGGCCTGCTTTATGAACGCTCCCATGTTGCGCTGGTGATGTTTGCGGTGGCGGCGCAGCTTTGCGCCTTGCTGTTCTTCATTCTGGGCCATCGGCGCCACTGCGCATGATAAGGCTCGATGCCTCGCCATCGGCCATTATTCATGCGAAGATTGCGACAGGCGGGGGGAATTTTACATGCGTAAACCCTGCCGGAGATTCCGCCGATGACGACATTCAAGCTTCTGATCAATGGCCGCCTCGAGGAGGGTGACGCCAGGATGGATGTGATCAATCCGGCCACCGAGGAGATCCTGGCGGTGGCGCCGCGTGCTTCCAAAGCGCAGTTGGAAAAAGCCATCGCCGCCGCCAAAGCCGCATTTGCGGGCTGGAGCGGCACACCGCTTTCCGAGCGCAAGAAGACGTTGCAGGCGATTGGCCAGATCGTTCATGCCAATGCCAATGAATTGGCCCGGCTTCTCACCCAGGAGCAGGGCAAGCCCCTCGCCGACGCCGCCGGCGAAGTCTTCGCGCTTGCCGCCATGTTCCAATATTATTCCAAGTTCGATCTCCCCGCCAAAGTGATCGAGGACGATCAGTCCCGCAAAGTGGAATTGCGCAGGAAGCCGTTGGGGGTAGTGGGATTGATCGTGCCGTGGAATTTTCCGCTGATCATCCTGGGCTCGAAGGTGCCGCCAGCGCTGCTGGCCGGCAACACCGTGGTCTTGAAGCCCGCGCCCACCACCCCGCTTGCCACATTGCGCTTGGCGGAACTGATCAAGGACGCGCTGCCGCCGGGCGTGTTGAATGTGATCACCGATGCCAACGATCTGGGCGGCGAACTCACCAGGCATCCCGATGTGCGCAAGATTTCCTTCACCGGCTCGTCCGCCACGGGCAAGAAGGTGATGAGCAGCGCCGCCGAGACCATCAAGCGCATCACGCTCGAACTGGGTGGCAATGACGCGGGTATCGTGCTCGACGACGTCGATCCCAAGAAAGCGGCGCCGGGCATTTTCCGCGGTGCCTTCCGAAATTCGGGCCAGGTCTGCATCGCCATGAAGCGGCTTTATGTGCACGAGTCCATCTATGACCGCTTGTGCGAGGAGCTTGTTTTGCTCGCCAAGGATGCCGTGGTGGGTGATGGGCTGGAGCAGGGCACCCAATTCGGACCGCTGCAGAACCGCATGCAATTCGAAAAAGTGAAAGACATCATCGAGGACGCTGGCAAGCATGGCAAAGTTCTCTCCACGGGCACGGTGCCGGATAAAGGTTTTTTCATCCGTCCCACCATCGTGCGCGACATCCAAGACGGCACGCGGCTGGTCGACGAGGAACAATTCGGTCCCGTACTGCCGGTGATCAAATATTCCGATCCCGAGGATGCCTTGGCCCGCGCCAACGCCTCGCCCTACGGGTTGGGCGCCTCGGTCTGGTCGTCCAATCCCGAACGCGCCCAAGCCATGGCCGAACGCATGGACGCGGGCACGGTCTGGATCAACAAGCATAGCGAGCTTGCCCCCAACATCCCCTTCGGCGGCGCCAAGGAGTCGGGCATCGGAGTCGAGATGGGCGAGGAAAGCCTCAACGAGTTCACCCAGCTGCAAGTGATCAATGCCGCGCGCTAGAAAGGCGATGATGATGTGGAAAGTTGCTTTATTTGCAGCCGCTCTTGTCGCCGCGACCGCTGTCCATGCGGCGACGCCGCGTGACGAGCTTCTGGTCGCGCCCCAATGGCTCGCCACTCATGCCGGTGAGAAGGACTTGGTGATCCTGCATGTGGGAAGCGAGGCCGGATATCAAGCGGGTCATATTCCGGGCGCACGCCTGGTCAAGGATCTCTTGTCGGTGAGCACGCCTGGGGGGCTGACCATGGAAGTCCCTTCGGAAGATGTCCTCAGGCAGAAGATGGAAGCTCTGGGCATTTCCGACAATTCGCGCATCGTCGTCTATAACGAGAATGACGAGTTCCAGCGCGGCACGCGGGTGATGTTCTCGCTCGATGCCGCC
>DATNFZ010000112.1:0-22005 GCA_035606155.1 Rhizomicrobium sp.
TATCACGGCATCGGGCGCCAGATCGGGCAGCGTCTCCAATTGCCGGTAGAGCGGGGTGAAATCGGCATCGCGGGTCTGGTGCAATAGTTGGTCGAAATTGTCGATCACGAAATAGCTCTGCTGATAATCGTCGATCCGGTAACGGGTGCGCATCACCCGCATCAGATCGAATTTGAGGCGATTGGGCGAGGTATCGTCCAGCGCAAAGCGCGACTCGCCGAAGCTGGAGAGAATTCCAGCGCCATAGAGACGAAGCCCGCCCGGCTCGGCGATCAGGCCGAACTCGACCGTGTACCAGTAAAGCCGGGCGAGTTTTTCCAAGGCGCCCAGCCGCAACGCCTTCAATCCGCCTTCGCCATAGGCCTGCATGTAATCGGCGAAGACGGGATCGGAAAGCAGCGGCACATGCCCGAACAGATCATGGAAGACGTCGGGCTCCTGAAGATAATCCAACTGTTCGGGCTTCCTGATGAAGCGCCCGGCCACGAAACGCCGATTGGCGAGATGTTCGAAGAACACCTTGTCCGGCACCAGGCCCGGCACCGCCACCACCCGCCAGCCGGTCAGTTTGGCCAACCGCTCGGACAATTCCTCGAAATTGGGAATACCCTTATCGGACAAACGCAAATGCTCCACACCCCGACGAAAAGCGTCGCAGGCGCGGTCCTGAAGCATCGCGGTCTGGCGGGCATAGAGCAGGTCCCAAACCGCATGTTCCCGCGCCGTATAGCCCGTCCAATTCTGGGGGATGGTCCAGTCCGCAGCCGTTCCGGGAGGCCGCTCCATCGCCGCTTGTGCCATGTCACGCCCCCATGAATAGTTGCAAATGAAACCAATTCGGCGTTAGATAGTTGCATATGAAACTATTATGTCCCGTCCGGCAAGGGGCCGACAGGACAAGGAGAGGCCATGGAACTCTGGGACAATCCCATCGGCACCAATGGTTTCGAGTTTGTCGAATACACCAGCCCGGACATTCCCGCGCTTCACCGTTTGTTCGAGACCATGGGCTTTCGCGCCGTGGGCCGGCACCGCTCCAAGGCGGTCACGCTCTACCGCCAAGGCGAGGTCAATTTCATCGTCAATGCCCAGCCTGGCAGTCACGGCGCGCGCTTTGCGCAGAAGCATGGTCCCAGCGCCTGCGCCATGGCGTTCCGGGTGAAGAATGCGGGCGCCGCCTATCAGGCGCTGCTGGCCAAGGGCGCCAAGCCTTTCACCGGCGCGGTGGGTCCGATGGAATTGAACATCCCCGCCATCGAAGGCATCGGTGGCAGCGTGATCTATCTGGTGGACCGTTATGGCGAACATTCCATCTATGACGTGGATTTTATCCCCACCGATGCCGCCGCCGGCCTCAAGCATGCCGGCGCCGGCCTGACACGAATCGACCATGTCACCCACAACGTCTTTCGCGGCAACATGGACGAATGGGCCACCTTCTACGAGCGGCTCTTCAATTTCCGCGAAGTGCGCTATTTCGACATCGAGGGCAAGCTCACCGGCCTGAAGTCGCGCGCCATGACCAGTCCCGATGGCGAGATCCGTATCCCCATCAACGAATCTGCCGATGACAAATCCCAGATCGAGGAATATCTGCACGCCTATCAGGGCGAAGGCATCCAGCATATCGCGCTGGCATCCGATGATATCTATGCCTCGGTGGAGAATTTGCGCCGCTCCGGTGTCACCTTCCAGGACACGCCCGACACTTATTATGAGCGGCTGGACAACCGCATCAAAGGCCATGGCGAGGATGTGGCCCGGCTGAAACGCGAACGCATCCTGATGGATGGCGAACGCGACGAAAAGACCGGCCTGTTGCTGCAGATCTTCACCCAGAACGCCATCGGGCCGATTTTCTTCGAGATTATTCAACGCAAGGGCAATGAGGGCTTCGGCGAAGGCAATTTCCGTGCCCTGTTCGAAAGCATCGAAGCCGACCAGATCAGGCGCGGAACACTTCAGGACGTGAAACGATGACCCGCGATTGGATCGAATTTCCCCGCATCGAGGGCAAGACGTCCCATCAGGCCCATGCCGACCTGCCGGAAGGCGCGTTCGAGCGCGAGATCGGCCGAGATGGCTTCTACGGCCCGGCGACGCATCTCTATCACCGCCATCCGCCCACCGGCTGGACCTCATTCGCGGGCCCGTTGCGTCCCCGCTCTTTCGACGCCAAGGCCGCGGCCTCCCATGGGGCGCCGCTGGAAAGCGCGCTGCTTCTCTCCAATGCGCACTGCGCCATTTCCATCTGGTCGCTGAAGGAGGCGATGCCGCATCTGGTGCGCGATGCTGATGGCGACCTGCTTCTTTTCATCCATGAAGGCGCAGGCGATCTGTTCTGCGATTTCGGGCATCTCACCTACCGCGATGGCGACTATATCCTTCTGCCCCGCGGCACCATGTGGCGGCTGCAGCCAAAGGCCGCGACCACCGCGTACCAGATCGAAGCGCGCAATGGCGGCTTCAAGCTTCCGGACCGAGGGCTTTTGGGTCCCCATGCCCAGTTCGATCCCGCCACGCTCGAGACACCCAGCCTGGATGAAGCTTTTCGTGCCCAGCGCGACGGCGAATGGTCGGTCAAGGTGAAACGCCGCGACCAGATTTCCACCATTCGCTATCCCTTCAATCCGCTGGACGCGGTGGGTTGGAAAGGCAATCTGGCCCCGGTGAAACTCAACTGGCGCGACATCCGGCCCGTCGCCAGCCACCGCTATCACCTGCCACCCAGCGTGCATTCGACCTTTGTCGCCGACCGCTTCGTGGTCTGCACCTTCGTGCCCCGGCCGTTGGAGAGCGATCCCGGCGCGCTGAAAGTGCCGTTCTTCCATTCCAATGACGATTTCGACGAAGTGATCTTCTATCACGCCGGCGATTTCTTCAGCCGCGACAATATCCGGCCCGGCATGGTGACCTTCCATCCCAGCGGCTTCACCCATGGCCCACATCCCAAGGCCTTTGCCGCGGGCGCCAAAGGCACCAAGACCATGACCGACGAAGTGGCGGTGATGATCGACACCCGCGATGGATTGGATATGGCGCAGGCAGCAGAGGCCAAAGAGGACAAGAATTACGCCGATAGCTGGAAAACGAAGTGAAACTGGCCTCGCTGAAGGGGGCGCGCGACGGACGCCTGGCGGTGGTGTCGCGCGATTTGACCCATGCGGTCGCAGCGCCAGGCATCGCTTCCACCTTGCAAGCCGCGCTGGATGATTGGGATCGCGTCCGACCTCATTTGGACGCAATTTACCGTGCCCTCAATGACGGCAAGGCCGATGGCGTCTTTGCTTTTGAAGAACAGGCCTGCGCCAGTCCCCTGCCCCGCGCCTATCAATGGGCCGACGGTTCGGCCTATCTGGTTCATGTCGAGCTGGTGCGCAAAGCCCGCGGCGCGGAGATGCCCAAAAGCTTCTGGACCGATCCCTTGATGTACCAAGGCGGCTCGGACGGCTTTCTGGGGCCGCGCGATCCAATTCTTGCCGCGGACGAAGCCTGGGGCATCGATTTCGAGGGCGAAGTCGCGGTGGTCACGGGCGATGTGGCGGCAGGTTGTTCAATCGGTGATGCCGAGAAAGCCATCCGCCTGGTGATGCTGGTGAACGACGTTTCGTTGCGCAACCTGATCCCCGGTGAATTGGCCAAAGGCTTTGGCTTCTTCCAGTCCAAACCGGCCAGTGCTTTTTCGCCCGTCGCGGTGACGCCGGATGAACTAGGCAGTCACTGGCATGATGGCAAGCTGCATCTGCCATTGCTGGTGCATTTGAACGGCAAACGATTCGGTGCCCCCAATGCCGGCGCTGACATGGCGTTCAACTTCCCGCAATTGATTGCCCATGCGGCCAAGACCCGCGCGTTGGCGGCCGGCTCGATCGTCGGCTCGGGAACGGTGTCGAACCGCGACCCGGCGGCAGGCTCGGCCTGCCTCGCCGAACGCCGCACCTTGGAGCAGATCGCGGATGGCGCGCCCACTACGCCATTCCTGAAATCGGGTGACCGTGTCAGGATCGAAATGAAAGACGAGGGAGGGCGCAGCATCTTCGGCGCCATTGAACAAGATGTCCGGATCGCCTGAGCTTGCCCTCTATACCTATTTCCGTTCCTCGGCGGTGTTCCGGGTTCGCATCGCGCTCAACCTCAAAGGCCTGAAGCCCGAGCTTCATCCCATTCACCTCCTGAAAGAGGGTGGCCAGCAACATGCCGAACGCTACAAGCGCATCAATCCCCAACAGTTGGTGCCTTGCCTGGTGAGCGATGGCTACGCCATCGGCCAGTCGCTGGCGATCATCGAATATCTGGACGAACTCAAGCCCGAACCGCCGCTGATGCCCAAGGATGCCAAGAGCAAGGCGCGGGTCCGGCAAATCGCGCTGGGCGTGGCTTGCGACATCCATCCCCTGCCCAATCTCCGGGTGCTGCAATATCTGAAGCACCGACTGGGCGCCGACGACGATGCGGTGCTGGAATGGCAACGCTATTGGATCGGCGAAGGCCTCGCCGCGCTGGAACAATTGCTGACCAACGATCCCGCGACGGGAGAATTTTGCCATGGCGATCGCCCGACCATCGCGGACGCCTGCCTGATACCCCAGCTTTATAACGCCAAGCATCGGGTGAATATGGACCTGTCTGCCTATCCCACCTTGCTGCGCATCGAAGAAGCCGCCTACAAGCTTGCCGCCTTTGTCGCGGCCCGGCCGGAGAACCAGCCCGATGCCGAGTAAGCAGCGGCTCGTTCTTGACGAATTCCTGCCCTATCGCCTTTCCATCGTCACCAATCGCGCCTCGGCTGCAATCGCGCTGCATTATTCCAAGCGCTTTGGTCTTTCGATTCCGGAATGGCGGGTGATGGCGGTGTTGGGCGAGACACCGGGTCTGTCAGCACGGCAAGTGGCGGAGCGCACGGAAATGGATAAGGTCCAGGTGAGCCGCGCGGTGCAATCGCTGTTGGCAGCCAAACGCTTGACACGCGGTGCCGACAAGGATGATGGCCGCGTGGCGCGGCTCTCCCTCTCCGAACGTGGCCTTGCCATCTATCGCGAAGTGGTGCCGCTGGCCCTCGATCTGGAGCGGGAGTTCCTCTCGGTCCTGAACGCCAAAGAGCGCGCGGCGCTGGACGCCACGCTCACCAAACTGTCTCTCAGCCTCAATCGGCTCCGGAAAGCCTAACTCTCATTTCGCGTCCGCCACCGGCAGCCAGATCGCGCTCGCCTGCGAACCGCCATGGAAGATCGTCTGGGTGGCCGCTTTGTAATCCTGCGGCTGCGCCAGGAAGATGTTGGGCACGAAGGTCTGGGGATTGCGGTCATAGAGCGGGAACCAGCTCGATTGGATCTGCACCATGATGCGGTGGCCCGGCAGGAAGGTATGGTTGGTCGGCGTCAGGGTGAAGCGATAACGCTGTGGCGTATTCGCCGGGATCGCCGTGGGATGAGCGAAACTCTCGCGATAGCGTCCGCGAAAAATGTCCATCGAAATGGGCAGCTCATAGCCCGAGATCTCCGGCCGCGACGCCAGCATGTCCGGATAGACGTCGATCAGCTTCACCACCCAGTCGCTGTCGGTGCCGCTGGTGGCCGCGTAAAGATCGGCCGTTGGCACGCCCGAGATGCGGACCGGCGATTTCAATGCGTCGGTCTCGAACACCAGAACGTCCGGACGATTGGCAAAGGGCCGCTGGTCGGTGGTGAGCCAGGATTGCCAGCGCGGCGTGTCGGAGAACCGCACCGGGCGCGGTAGATAGGGCACTGGCTTGGCGGGATCGGAGATATAGGAATCCGAACCGGCCGCGGGCGCGGTGAAGGAAAGACGGGTGTTCCCCGCCATATATAGCGGCGTGAGCGGAGCGGCGCAGCCCTGGTCGCATGCCAGTGGCCATTGCTGGAACCGGTCCCAATGATTTTCACCGACATTGTAGATTATCGCCCGGGGCGTATCGGGCATTGGCGTATCCTTCAGATAATGATCGAAGAATGGCTTGAGCACTTCCAGCCGCCATTGCAGCGCCGTGTCGCCATTGAATTTGAGTTCGCCCAAGGTGGTGCCGTCATAATTGGCGCCGCTATGCCGCCAAGGCCCGATCACCAGATAATTATTGGCTTCGTGACCGGCCTGTTTCAGCGCAGTCCAGCTATGGATCGCGCCCCACATATCTTCCTGGTCGAACAGGCCCTGCTCCCACATGGTGGGCACGTTCGAGGGATGCTGCACAATGAGCTTGTCCAGCGCCTGGCCCTGCCAGAACGAGTCATAGGCCAGATGCTTCAGCTCGCGCTGGTAATAGGGATATTGCTCCAATCCATGCGCTTTGGCCCAACCATCGACCGAGCCCGCGCGCAGAAAGCCCTCATAATCGTCATAGACTTCACGCGGCACATCCTCGCCGGAACCGCGCACGCTGGATTCGCTGGTGATGTAGTCGAGATTGTTTTGGCGGAAGGCGCCGTAATGAAACCAGTCGTCGCCCATCCAGCCATCGACCATGGGGCTTTCAGGGGCCGCGACCTTGAGCGCGGGATGAGGCTCGAGAAGCGCCATCACCACGGTGTAGCCCTCGTAGGATGAGCCCACCATGCCGACGCGGCCGTTGCTTTCCGGCACGTTCTTGACCAGCCAATCGATCGTGTCCCAGGCGTCGGTGGTCTCGTCCGTTTTGGTGGGATTGAGCGGCCCTCTCACCGGGCGCGTCATCACGAATTTGCCTTCCGAACCATATTTGCCCCGAATGTCCTGGAAGACACGGATATAGCCTTCGTCCGTCATCCATTGGTCGCTGTGCGCCAGCGCCACGTCGCGATAAGGCGTCTCGACCTGCTGGGCGCGCTTGGCGGCATTGTAAGGAGTGCGGGTGAGTACGATCGGTGCGTCGTGTGTCCCTTTGGGAATGATCAGAACGGTATAGAGCTTGACCCCATCGCGCATAGGTATCATCACCACGCGCTTCTCATAATCATAATTGGACGTGGTCTTCACCAGCTTGGCGGGGATATCGTCCAGGTCAGGTTCGCTCACCTGGGCCATGGCGGGCGCGGCCAGAAGGAAAACCAAAGCGGCAGCCAAGAATTTCGGGTAGGTCAAATTTTTCCTCCAACACTCCATATCGAACCATAGCGGCTGGGGATGAACCTGACAAAGGCGCTTCAACCCCTGATTTCACGCCTTCTTTGGGTTAAATTTGACCGGTATGTAGGTTGGGCACGGCATGGCTCACGGCAAGCTGCTCGCGGAGGACGTTCCCTGTCTCGTGCTCCGGACGGCACGACTTACCTGGGAGTTTTCATCCTCGTTTGGGTTTTTCCGTGCTGATGTCCATCGTTGGCGGCGCAGTGATGACACCTATCATGGGTCTTGTTGCCGACGGGTTCGATATGCGGATCGGCTTTCTCATTCCGCTGCTCTGCTTTGGCTTTGTCGCGGCTTATGGCGCAAGCTGGCCCATGCCCAAGGCCAAGGACGCGCGACCGCGACGCGAGGACCCGACCGGACATATAGCCAACCCGTCGGAATCTGCTATCCTGCCCGAAATCCCTTTGTCGCCGTGAGGTTACGGCTTATTTAGCAGCGTCCCCAATTGGCCCTCCCTAAATTGCCCTCACGCCACATCCCAATCGCCATGAACCGGATTCTTCTCACCGCTGCCGCGGCCTTGTTTTTGCTGCCAGAGGCCGCGCAAGCCGCGCCCTATGTCGGACTCGATCTCAATGCCAATCTTCTCAATCTCGACCCGGCTGATTCCTCGGCATACCCGCAGAGCGCCATTGGTCCGCAATTCCATGCCGGTTACCGCTTCGACAACCTGAACCTGGCGGCAGAGCTGGGCTATGGCACCAACCGTGGCCATCAGGATCCCGATAATCTTCGCTTCAACATGTTGTCAGCGGACGGCCTATATTATCTGCCGATAGGCGGCTTCTTGAATCTGATACTCACGGCGGGCGTCACCGACGTGAATTATGGCGACAGCACCGCGACTTTTAAAGTCATTCAAAAAGATGACGCCACCCGGACCGTACGACAGGGAAACACCATCTTTCGGGGCGATGAATTCGACTGGCGTGCCGGCACGGGCCTGTCCTTCGCTCTCACCGATAGCTACGAGGTGCGTTTCATCACCCGTTACCAACCGATTTCGATGCACGGCCTGGCCGATTACTCGCTGGCGCTCGATTTCGGCATGAATTTTTATTTCTGAACACCAAACTTCAAGTCACCCGCGCCCGGGTGCGGAAGCGGCTGTCGTCCCATCGGCGTGTCGCCAGCACTTCGCGCAGCGAAGCGGCCGCATGCCACACCTCGGCAAAGCTCAAATAGAGTGGCGCAAAGCCGAAGCGCAGAATGTCGGGGCCCCGAAAATCGCCGATGATGCCCTCGGCAATCAGGGCCTGCACGATGGGATAGCCATCCGGGTGGCGAAGCGAAACATGGCTTCCTCTGGCATCCGGATCGCGCGACGTCACCAGCGTGAGGCCGAATTCACGGCATGGTTCAGTCCACTCGATGAACCGTGAGCAGAGAGCCTGGGACTTTCGGTAGAGTTGTGCGCCGGGTGCCTCGCACAGAAGGTCGACGCCCACTTCCAGCGCCATCAATCCCAGGATGGGCGGCGTGCCGCTGAGAAAGCGGTTGATGTCGGACGCCGGCTGATAATCGCCGCTAAAGGCAAAAGGCTCTGAATGGCCGAACCAGCCGGTAATGGGAGAGCGCAATTCCTTCTGCAAGCGGCTCGCGACATAGAGGAACGCTGGGGCCCCGGGGCCGCCATTGAGATATTTGTAGCCGCAGCCGATCGCGAGATCGGCACCCACCGCGCCTAGATCGATCTCGACCGCGCCGGTGCTGTGACTGAGGTCCCAAAGCGTCAAAGCGCCACATTCGTGGGCCCGCCGCGTGAAGCGCGCCATGTCGTGCTTATGCCCGGTCTTGTAGTGAACATGGGTAAGCAAGAGTACGGCGACATCGTCGCTGATCGCTTCCAGCAAATCGTCGGTGGCCACCGTGCGCACCGAGATCCCGGGCGAGAGCGCCGCAATCCCCTGGGCGACATAAAGGTCGGTGGGAAAATTGCCCGCCTCCGAAAGAATGACCTTGCGCTCCGAGCGGGCGGACATCGCCGCCATCAGAAGCTTGAAGAGATTGACGGAGGTGGAGTCCGCCACCACCACTTCGCCTTCCCGCGCGCCGATCAAGGCGGCGATCTTGTCGCCCACCCGGCGTGGCGCGCCCACCCAGTCGCAATCGTTCCAGCTTCGGATCAAGCCTTCACCCCACTCCCGCCGGACCACTTCGTCCAGCCGCGGCACGGTGACTTTGGGCATCGCGCCCAGCGAATTGCCGTCCAGATAAATGACGCCGGGTGGAAGTGTGAACCGGGCGCGGAAATCCTTCAGCGGGTCTTTCTCATCCAGTTCGCGCACCGAGGCGGGCGTGTCCGCGCGCATGACTGTCAATCCTGCGGCGCCGGCATGCGGCGATCCACGCTCAGCACATAGAGCATCATCACGAAGAGATAAAAAGCCGCCACAAAGCCGACCGACAAATACATTCCCAGCATGGTCGCCATGATCAAGGCGATGCCGGCGATGAAGGCCAGGACGATCCAACTGGCCCAAGGATAGAGCGGCATGGGAAAACGATGGACCGTGCCCTTGGCGCGGATGCGGAAGCCCAAATGGCTGATGATGATGCTGGTCCAGGTGCCCATCAGCAGCACTGCGGATGAAATGATAATGTATTGCAGCACTTTTTCCGGCACGAAATAATTCAGGATCACGCCGCCGAACATAGCAGCCGCCGAACCGCTGATGCCGCGCACCGGGATGCCGCGGCCATCCACAGGTGAAAAGAAGCGAGGCGCATGACCCTTGGCCGCGAGCGAGCGCAAGGTCCGCGCGGCCGCATACAAACCGCTATTGCATGAGGACAGGACGGCGGAGATCAAGACCACGTTGATGATGGCCGCGGTGGCGGGTAATCCGATCCGCGCGAACACCAGCACGAAGGGGCTCTCCGTCGGCACAATCTGTCGCCACGGGATCAATGCCATCACCACGGTGAGCGAGCCGATATAAAAGATCAGGATGCGCGCGATCACGCCATTGACGGCGCGCGGCAAAGAACGTTCGGGCTGTTCCGCCTCACCGGCGGCAAGGCCCACCAGCTCGCTGCCGCCGAAGGCAAAGAAAGCGATCGGGAGGGAAGTGAGAAAACCGCGCAGTCCGGTGGGGAACAAGCCGCCATCGCTCCAGATATTGCGAAAGGTGGCGTGGGCGCCGGCAAGGCCGACCCCGGTGGCGATCAGGAAGATGCTGGCGGCGATCAATCCCAGGATCGCGACCACTTTCACCAGCGAGAGCCAGAATTCCAGTTCGCCGAAGGTGCGTACGCCGCAGAGATTGATTCCATAGATCAATCCCAGACTGATCAGGGCGGGAATCCATTGCGGCAGATCGGGCGCCCAAAATTTTACGAAGATCGCCATGGCGGTGATGTCCACCATTCCGACCAGGATCCAGCTCATCCAGTAATTCCACCCGACCAGGAAGCCGAAAGCCGGATGAACATAATCGTCGGCCAGGGCATCCAGGGTCGTGACGCGGGGATGGGCCAGCGTCATCTCGCCCAGGGCACGGACGATGAAAAACACCATCGACCCGCCCAGCGCATAGGCGAATAGAAGCGCCGGGCCGGCACTCTTGATGCCAGCGGCCGAGCCCAGAAAGAGTCCCGATCCGATCGCGCCGCCGATGGCGATGAATTGGAGATGCCGAGCAGTGAGGCCGCGCCGCCCCGGGCCGATCAGATGGGTCAGCCTGGTTTCGGATGCGGGCAAGACCTCGCCCTGCTTTTCGCTGCTCACGTATCGGTTCCCCGCGTCAATTCTTATTCCAGCTCTCGCAGCACCGCGCGAACGGGCGATGCATCCAGGCCCGTCAGGGCCAACGGCAGCGCGATCAATTCATAGTCGCCGGGAGCCACCTGATCCAGCATCAGTCCTTCCAATACCCTCATGGCGGCGGGCATGGCCAGATGCGCAGCCATGGTCTTGGAGTTCTCCGGATCCAGCGACGGGGAAGCGATGCCGACCAGCGTCACACCGTGTGCCGCCAAGGCGGCGATGGCTTGCGCGCTGATCGCGGTGAAATGCCGGGGCCAAATGGTCGGCCGGAAATCGATCAAAGGTGCGAAACAACATCCGCGCGACACCCGGGCTCCAATGGTCTTCCACAAAAGCGGCTGTGGTGATGTCACCCTGACCGCGGGCATCCACCAGATGGGCCGGTCCCAGGTAGGGCTCCAGCGCCACCTGGTCGATGGCCGCACCAGCCGAGTCATAATGAAGGGGCGCGTCGGCATGCGTGCCCGAATGGGTGGAAAGCTCGACCGACGTGACATTAACCGGGCTGCCGGCATCGCGGCTCCAGCGGGACCGCGCCGCAAAAGGGGTGTCATTAGGCCATACTGGAAGCCCCGGACCAAGCCGCTGGGAAATGTCCCAAACCCTTCTGGAATGCCCCATTTCCGCCCTTCCGTCCCTTGCCGACGCCGCCTCGCGTTTCTCTCACGGCAAACGCCATTTGTCTCGATTTGTCGTGACGGATTTCCCGTGATGCGATGCACCAGACCGATGTCGTCATTTTCGTGTAACGTACCGAATCAGGAAGAACAAAGGCTTGGCTGTCGCAGCCGGTGCGTCAGCCCGGTTTTTGCCACCCGATTGGTGCGTTGGGCGACGAATGATTAGCGACAAACGCCCCCTAATTCCCGCCAACGGGACCCGCTACCCTTTGAGGGTGGGGAGGACAATTCCGCACCCGCAGCGTGACTGCTTGGCTTTTCATCAATGCTCTAAACCAAAAAACCAGGAGGGTTATTAATGGCGCGTGATTTGGAGAAAGTTCTTGAGCACATCAATCCTGACCGGCGCGGTTTCTTCAAGACGATGCTCATCGGCACGGCCATCGTGGCCCCGCTGATGACCACGCAGGCGATGGCGCAGACGGGCGGCGAAGGCCAAGACCCCAATGCCGACGGCAGCTGCAACGAAGGGCTCATGAAGAGCAAGAAAACCGGAAAGTGCGTCGTCCCGAAGAAGAAAAAGGGAATGTGATGCCGGCCATCCGTAGCTGTGCAAACAGCTATGGATATCAGGTTTGTTCCAGCGGTCGTGTGATCCGTTTTGAGCACACGACCGCTTCTTTTTTAGCTGCTCGATGGCCAATCCCACCGTCAATCCCGTGGTTCTGCTTTCCCCGGTCGAGGGCGGCTATGTCGCCTATGATCCGGCGCGGGACAACCTGCATCAGCTCAATCCCATCGCGGCGCTGATCACGGAATTGTGCGACGGCACCAGAAGCATCGAGGAAATCGGCGCGCTGGTAGGACTCTTGGCGCCCGACGGCGACGCTGCCGGCATCGCCCGCTGGATCGATGAAGGCATGAGTGCCGGCCTTCTTGTTTGGGCGGGTAGCGAGCCAGCGGCACGGCGCGAGCTTTCCGCGGCCGAACTTTCCACTCTCACCAAGCGGCTCAGGGAAGACGGCAAGGTCCAGCCCGCCTATCTGTGCGGAAAGCGAACCGTCGAACTCGAGCCCGACAATTGGACAGCCTGGTACGATCTGGGCGAGATCGCCCAGTGTGTGGGCAAGCGCGACGAAGCGAAAGAAGCCTATCAGAAATATTTCAATGCCCACCCCGAAGACGGCGAGATCGAGCATCTTCTGATCGCGCTTCGGGACGACACGCCGCCGCCTCGCGCCTCGGACCGGGCGATCCAGCACCTCTATAAGAATTTCGCGGCAAGCTACGAATCGCGGATGTGCGAGGACCTCAAATATGCGGGACCCGAGCGGCTGCAGGATGGCATCAGGGCGGTGATCGGCGACAGAAGCGGCCTCGTTATGCTCGATCTGGGCTGCGGCTCGGGCCTGATGGGCATAAACACCAAATGGCGCGCCGCCGATCTCACCGGCGTCGATCTTTCGCCGGAAATGATCGAACTGGCCCGGGCCAGAAACATCTATGACCGGCTGGAAATCGCCGAGATCACCGGATGGCTCGATCAGGGCGGGGCACACTTTGAGCTTATAGTCAGCAGCGATTGTCTGATCTATTTCGGTGATTTGGGACAGATCGTGTCATCGGCGGCGCGCCGGCTCAAGCCGGGAGGTCTATTTGCTTTTTCCATGGAGCGAGGCAGTCGCTTTCCCTTTCATCTCACCGACACCGGCCGCTATTCCCATCATCCTGACCATGTCCGTGGTGCCGCCGCCCAAGCCCATCTGGAAGTCATGCAGCTCAATGAGGCTTTCCTGCGCATGGAATATGGCGAAGAAGTAATGGGCCTCTACACGGTCCTGCGCAAACCGGGTTGAACCGGAATATCCCCTTTCGAAACCCGGCATATTTCCCTTCGCGTCGCGTTAGCGAAACTTCGTTCTATCAAAGGATGAATTTGCAGCGCGTTGCCGCGGCGCAATTACGCGAATCCGGAACGGCGCTGCTGAGCGCCACGTTTTCACAACGATGGGGACCCGGGAGGGAGGAGCGGGATTCCCGAAGGAGTTGTGACCATGTCAGCATCATATGGCGAAGCAAGAACAGAGAGGGTTCTGGATACAACCAGCGCAACCGGAACCATTGCCGAAGCGGCCGGCAGCATTGCCGTGATTGTCCTGTCCATCATCGGTTTGGCACAAGGCACCGCCAGCGCCACCATCGTGGCGGTCACCACCATCGTGCTCGGAGCGGCATTATTGGCCGAGGGCGGCGCGCTGGCCGGAGAATTTGGCCGCTTGACAATGCTCAGCGGTGAACCCGGCGCCGCCGACAATATGCTGGGCGGAATGAGCCTTCAAGTCTCGTCCGGCGGAATCGCGCTGGTTCTGGGCATTCTCGCCCTGCTAGGCGTTTCGGCTACGACCCTTCCCGCTGCGGCTGTGATCTTGGTGGGAGGCGCACTGATGCTCACGGCGGGCACGATCGCGCAGCTGCGCCAACTCAGGGCGATGACATCCGGCACATCCGAGATGGCCGTCTTGATCGGGCGCTCCTCTATGAGCGGGATGGCGGGTGCGCAATTTCTTAGCGCCATCGCGGCCATTGTGCTGGGAATCCTGGCGCTGTCCGCGGCATCTGTGGAAACCGGCCGTACCTTGGTTTTGGTCGGCTATCTGATTATAGGCGGCGCGATGACCATCGGTGTGACCGCCATGAGCGGAAATTTCATGCGTTTCTTCACGCGGTAAAAGCGCCGCCATCTCGCATTGCCCCGAGACGTAAAAAAAGCCCGGATCGACGATCCGGGCTTTTTATTCTTGTCCTTGACGCTTTACGCCAGGCCCTTCGTGGCATTTGCCATGCTGTCCAGCGCGGCGGTCAGGGTCTTGCGCGACGTGGCGATATTCATGCGCATGTGATTCAAGCCGCCCGTGCCATAGGTGTAGCCGGGATTCATTTGCACATAGGCGTTCTTGGCCAGCCAATGACCCACCATGTCGTCGGCCACGACCTGGCCCGGCTTGCCGGTGAGAAAATTGATCGGCTGCGGCTTCTTGTTTTCCGCATCCGCCAGTTTCTGGGCACCGATCTTGTCGGCCAGACCCGAGACGTCCACCCACGCCAGGTAGGTGCCTTCCGGCTTGTTGCCCACCTTGAGCAAGGGAAGCTTGGCCTTGATGTAATCGTTGGCGAATTTCTGGTTGCCGTCGATGTAATCGACGCACTGGTTGAGCCAGTCTTCGCCACCGGCATAGGCCGCCTGGGACGAAGTGATGCCCAAGGTCGAGACTTCCGCGCGATTCCAGAACTGCACCTGCTTGAACACTTCCGGGTCGGTGGCGAAAAACCAGGCGCATTTCAAGCCAGCCAACGAGAAGGATTTGCTGGCCGCCTTGAAGGTGACGCTGTTGTCCACGATCTTCTTGTCGTCCAGCGTGGAGAAGGGCGTGTATTTCACGCCATGCCCAACAAAGTCGCAATGGATCTCGTCCGACAGCACCTTCACATTGTGCTTGAGGCAGATCTCGCCATAGCGGGTGAGTTCGGCCTTGCTCCACACCCGGCCCACAGGATTATGCGGATTGCACAGGATGGTGGTTTTGGTGGCCGGATCGGCAGCCCGGCGCTCCAGATCGTCCCAGTCGATCTCGTAGCGGCCATTCACCTGTTTCATGATGCTTTCGTTGGCGACCAGCTTGGACCCGTAGATGTCGAAATAGAAAGCGTTGTAGATGGGCGTCGCCATCAACACTTTCGAACCGGGCGGGGCAAAGGCGCGCAACGTGGGCATGATGCCGGAATGCACGCCCGTGGTGACGCCGAGATTCTTGGGCGTCATGTTGGTAATGCCGTAGCGCTTGTGATTCCAGTCGATGATCCCCTTCACAAAGGGATGGTTGCCGGCATTGCCCAGGATCAGGTCAATGTCCAGCATCTCATAGCCCCAATTATGGTGGTTGATGCGCTTCT
Organism: Rhizomicrobium sp.; assembly: GCA_035606155.1. Classification (GTDB taxonomy): domain Bacteria; phylum Pseudomonadota; class Alphaproteobacteria; order Micropepsales; family Micropepsaceae; genus Rhizomicrobium. The sequence continues at coordinate 15,463 of DATNFZ010000112.1, forward strand.
GCAGCGCCGCCGTGACCATCGGCGCGCATTCGAAATCCATGTCGGCGATGCCCATCCCCGCCACGATCTTGGGCATATGCTCGTCGCGGATCGCCTGGTCCCATTTCACGCAATCGGTGCCGATGCGGTTATAGGGCGTGTCGAAATCATATTTGCCGTTCGCCGGCGCGGCTGATGCCGTGCCGCTGGCCGCCAGTGAAGCCGCCAAGGGCCCCAGCGCCAGTACCCCGCCACTTAGGCCGGCGTTCCGCAGAAATGCCCTGCGATCACTTCCCAGTTTCTGTTCCAATGTAAGTCCCTCCCGTTTTGCAGCTTGGAGATAAACACGCCGTCTCGACTCTTGAACCGGACGCTTGGCCGGTGCATGACCATAACAGACAAATCGTCAGGACAACAATTTGGGTAGTGGGTCAGTTTGACCGTTTTTGACTGTTTTCGGTTTCGTATTCCTCGATCATGGCCACCATATCGCTGATTTCCCAGCATCGGCTATCAACTCCCGCCGCTTGGCATTTTCAAACTGACCCACTACCACAATTTGTCGAGTAGATGGCCAGATGGCCGTCAACATCTTCCACATCTCGGGGTGGCATGCTCCTTCTGGCTGGACTTTTCATTGTCTCGTTGTGGGCTGGGATGCAGAACGCCTTCGCCGGCGGGGGGACTTTCATCACCCTGCCCGCCCTGATGCTCACCGGCATGGATGCACGCGCCGCCAATATCACCTCGACCTTGGCGCTGTTTCCCGCGCAGGCCGCGACCGGGCTCACCTGCCGCAAGGACGTCTCCGCCGCAGCCGGCCTCTCCTTCGCACAACTGGTATGGATAAGTCTGGTGGGTGGTGTTGCCGGCGCGGTGCTGCTGCTGGTCACGCCATCCGATTTCTTCGCCCGCCTGGTGCCCTGGCTGGTGCTGTTCGCCACTATCGTCTTTGCCTGGGGCAGTTTCTTCCGCAAACCTGGCGCCGAACCGCATTTGGGTACCAGGGGCGCGGGGTTCACCCAATTTCTGATCTCGGTTTATGGCGGTTATTTCGGCGGCGGCATCGGCTTTCTGATGTTGGCGGCGCTGAGCGCGGCAGGCCTGGCAGTGCGGCCCGCCGCCGCGACCAAGAATGTGCTGGCGGCAGTGATGAACGCGTCGGCGGTGGCGATCTTCATCTTTTCCCCCGCGGTGCACTGGATTCAGATGGCAATCTCCTGCGCGGGCGCGATGATCGGCGGATCCATCGGCGGGTTGCTGCTGACCCGCATCAATGAAAAAGCGCTTCGGATCGTAGTGGTAATGATTGGCGCGGCGCTGACGATTGGCCTGTTCCTCCGCGCGCCCTAATGCATTTCGTCGTGGCTCAATTTCCCGGCAACGAATAGGCGATATATTCCCCCGAATAATTGCCGCCGCTTACCGCGATCACGATGTATTGCTTGCCACCGTACGAATAGGTCATCGGTGAACCGGATTGGGGCGCCGGCATCAAGATCGCCCCTACTTCCTTGCCGGTGAGTTTGTCCCAGGCATGCAGCACCGCGCCGCGCGGGCGACCGGCCGCGGTCGAATATTCCGGATCGCCTTCGATTACCAAACTCTTGGTTGCCAGCGGACCGACATTGCCGGGTTGGCCGGTCTTGGGGATATTCACGCCCTTCAGCGCCGGATTGTTCTTGATGGCATCCGGAGTGTCGCCATTGGGCACTTGCCAGCGGAAATTTCCGTCATCGAGGTCGATCGCAGTCAGCGTGCCATAAGGCGGCTTGACCAGCGGCAGACCATCAACGGTCATGCGCAAAGGTGGCGCAGCGGGTCTGGCGTTCCCGGCCTTGGCCAGAATCGCTTGCGCCTTGGTTTCTTCTTCCGTGAGTTTGGCCGCGCCGGCCCCCTGGCCCATGCCCCCGCCAATTTGAATACGGAAAGCCTGGCCGGCCTGGCCTTCGACATATTTGGCATCGGAATAGCCCGGCAGCGGCGGGATCAGGCCGCGCACCGCCGCACCTGTGTCGACCGACGGCACGAAAATCGTATGGGTCTCGGGATCGTAAGCCCCGCCGGTCCAGTTGGTGCCGCCGATCCCGTTCCAATTCTCCAGCGTGCCGACGGGATAATCGAGCTTGCTCACCGCAGCAGGCGTGAACATGGGCCCGACCTGGACGCGCTTGAGCAATTCAAGCGCCTTGGCATGAAGCTCAGGCGTGAAATCGATCAGGTCGTCCATATGGAATTCGTTGCGCCCATAGGGCGCGGGCCGCGTGGGAAAAGGCTGGGTCTTGGAGGTCCTCTCGCCCGGCGTGGTGCTTTGCGGCACGGACTTTTCGACGATCGGCCAGACCGGCTTTCCCGTAACCCGGTCGAACACATAGAGAAGTCCCTGCTTGGTCGGCACTGCCACTGCCTTGATGGGGCGGCCACCGACCACAATGTCAGCGAGGATGGGCGGCGAGGAGATGTCATAATTCCAGATGGGATGATGAACCAGTTGGAAATACCATTTCAGCTTGCCGGTATGGAGATCGACGCACACCAGACTGTCGGCGAACAGATCGTTGCCCAGGCGCGAGCCGCCATAGACGTCATTGGTGGCGTCCTCGATGGGCAGATAGACGTTCCCCAACTCGGGATCGACCGTGATGCCGGTCCACACCCCGGCATTGCCGTTGAAGTCGGCGGAATTGTTGTCCCAACTGTCGTAGCCGAATTCGCCTTTCTGCGGAATGTCGTGAAAGGTCCAGAGCAGCTTCCCGCTTTTCACGTCCCAGGCCCGCACCAGACCCTTGGTGTTGTTCTGGGTCGTAACCTGGAAGCCTTCCTTCATGGAAGAACCCACGATCACGATGCCGTCCACCACGGTGGGCGTGTGATGCAGACCGATCTCGCCGGTGGTCAGATCGATTTGCTTGTATTCGCCGGGATGACCGATGATGCCGGTATAAGCGCCGATCTTCATGTCGATCATGCCGCGATCGCCGAAGGAATCGATCAAGCGGCCGGTCTTGGCATCGAGTTCGACCAGCCGGTAGCCGGTCGTCACATAAAGAATGCGTTCGTCGCCCTTTCCGTCGGTCCAGTAGGACACGCCGCAGCCGGAAAGCTGGCGTGGCGCCAGCGCCGCACGTTCTCCTTCATTGAGTCCGAACGTCCATTTGAGTTCACCGGTCTTGGCATCCAGCGCGATCACATCGCGCCTGGTCCCCGCCGTAGCATAGATCGTACCGTTGACCTCGAGCGGCGTGCCTTCGAGTTTGTATTCCGGGTGCGGACCGAACATGTCGGTCTTTACGCGCCAGGCGACTTCCAAACTGTTGAAGTTGGCGGCGTTGATCTGGTCCAAGGGGGAATAGCGCGTGCCTTGCGGGTCGGCGAAATAAAGCGGCCAGTCCCCGCGCGCAGTGGAAGGCTGTCCGTGGGCCGGCGCACTCTGCTCAGGCGTTTGCGCCATCGCACCGCCAAGCAGAATGAGCGACGCGACGGCAATCCCCGACGCCAACAACCAGCAACGCGTGGACATGAAAGCCCCCGGCCTGCAATCCCTCGCCCAGCATAGGCCGCCTAGAGGTCGAACTCCACGCCCTGGGCCAGCGGCAGGTCGCGCCCATAATTGATGCTCTGGGTCTGGCGCCGCATATAAGCCTTCCAGGCATCCGATCCGCTTTCGCGGCCGCCGCCGGTCTCTTTCTCACCTCCAAAGGCGCCGCCGATCTCCGCACCCGAGGGGCCCATATTGACATTGGCGATACCGCAATCCGATCCGGCCGCCGACAGGAACAGCTCGGCTTCCCGCAGGTCCGTCGTGATGATCGACGAGGACAGGCCTTGCGGAACATCGCGCAGCAATTGGATTGCCTGGCCCAGCTCCGAATAGCGCAGCACATATAATATGGGCGCGAAGGTTTCCTGCCGCACGATCTCGGCCTGGCCCGGCATCTCGGCAAGGGCCGGTCGCACATAAAGGCCGTTCAGTGTCTCGCCGCCCGAAATCGCCCCGCCGGCCGCGCGCGCCGCCTCCAAGGCTCGATTCATGCCGTCCAGCGCCGCCCGGTCGATCAAAGGGCCGATCAAGGTCTTGCTCTCGCGGGGATCGCCCACCGTCAAGCTGGCATAGGCGCGTTTGAGGCGCGGCATCAGGTGATCATAGACATCATTATGCACGATCAGTCGCCTCAGGCTGGTGCAACGTTGACCGGTGGTGCCGGCGGCGCCGAAGGAAATCGCCCGCACCGCGAGATCGAGAGTGGCCGAGGGCGTGACGATGGTCGCGGCATTGCCGCCCAGCTCCAGCAGCGAACGGCCGAATCGCGCAGCCACCGCCGTGCCCACGGCGCGGCCCATCCGGGTGCTGCCGGTTGCCGAGATCAGGGGCACGCGCGCATCTTTGACAAGAGCCTCGCCCAGAGCCGCTCCACCGACCAACAGGGCCGATAGCCCCTTGGGGGCGCGCTCGAAATCCACGATGGTCTTTTGCAGCAAGGCCTCCGCGACAAAGGCCGTGAGCGGCGTCTTCTCCGACGGCTTCCACAGAACCGGATCGCCGCAGACCAGCGCCAGCGCCGCGTTCCAAGCCCACACCGCCACCGGGAAGTTGAAGGCGGAGATGATGCCGGCGGGGCCCAATGGGTGCCACATCTCGCGCATATGATGACTGGGCCGCTCGGAGGTAATGGTAAGACCATAAAGCTGGCGCGACAGGCCGACCGCGAAATCGCAAATGTCGATCATCTCCTGGACTTCGCCCAGGCCTTCCGACAATGGTTTGCCCGCTTCCAGGGTCACCAGCCGGCCCAGCGCCTCCTTGTTGGCGCGCAAGATTTCGCCGAAGCGGCGCACCAACTCGCCCCGGACCGGCGCAGGTGTATCGCGCCATGCCGGGAAAGCGCGAACCGATGCTGCAATCGCGGCTTCCAGTTCTGCGCTGTCGGTTTGCTTCACCGCCGGCATCACCGAGCCGTCAAGAGGTGATGCCAGGCCCACGCCCTTGCCGGGAGCAAGCTTCAGGCTTGCCAGAATCTCGCGCGCGTCTTGGCCTGCCGCAATCATGCCGCCGTCACCTTGATCGATCCGGTGATGGACCTGTTCAGGCCGCCCGGCTGGCCGGTGCGGGACCCCGGCCACCATAGGCACTGCCGAAGCGGTTGGAAAGGAAGGTGGCAAGGCTCACCTCTTCCTGACGCACAAAGCCTTTTTGCGGCAGCACGCCCGTGGCCAGCAGGTCCAGCATGGTGCAGATGCCGGCCGCCGTCGTGATCTGGATGGCGCTGCGCGCAATGCCGTTCACTTCGGCGCCATAAATCTTGTTGGCATAACTCTCCTGCAGGAACTGGCCGCCCCGGTAGCCGGACACGGTCACGAACACCAGCACCACGTCCTGGCGAGTCGCCGGCAGGGCATGCTCCAGTACATCTTTCAGAAGCTCGCGACGCTCGCCCAGGCGCAGATCCTGGATCAAAGTCTTCATGATGTCGCGATGGCCTGGATAACGGACGGTTTTGTAGTTGAGCTGACGTACTTTGCCCTGAAGCGTTTCGCACAAAGTGCCCAGGCCGCCCGAGGTGTTGAAGGCCTCGTAGCGGATGCCGTCGAGGGAAAATTCCTCCAACTCTTCCAGCGGCGCCACCTCACGCAGCTCGCCCTGGACGATCGCTTCGCAAGGCTGGCCATATTCGTTGATCACCCCATCGGTAGACCAGGTGAGATTGTAATTGAGCGCATTGGACGGATAGAGCGGCAGCGCGCCCACCCGCAGCCGCACACTGTCCAGCCGCTCGAACCGGCGCGCCAGATCATGCGCCACGACAGAGATAAAGCCGGGGGCGAGGCCGCATTGCGGGATGAAGGCGCTGGCGGCATCTGGGGCCAGCGCCTTGACCAGGCGGGTATTCGCTACATCCTCGGTGAGGTCCAGATAATGGACGCCGGCCCGCCGGGCCGCGGAGACGATCGGGCCGGCGGCGGAATAAGGCGTCGCGCTGAGAACGGCGTAACGGCCCTTGAGAGAGGCCGCCAGCGCATCGGCATTGCCGGCGTCCAACACCAGCGACTTCAGATGGGCGCGACGGGGCAGCTTCTGCAGTTGAAGTTCCGAGCGGTCGGCCACCGTCACCCAGTAGTCGCCACAGGCGCAGAGCATGTCGGCAATGGTTTCGCCGATCTTGCCTGCCCCGATCAGAAGAATGTCGCGCATGGCGTCCTCAGGAAAATCTCCGCGAATGCCAGTCTGGCCAAGGGCCTATCCAGTTTGAAGTTGAAAACTGCCAGAATTTCAGGCAACTTCCGACAGAATGACCAGCAAATTCGACAATCTGTCGCTCGATGTGATCGACGAGCAGCTGTTGGCCCTGCTGAGGCAGGACGCGCGGCTGCCGGTCACGCGGCTGGCCCGCGATCTCAAACTATCCCGCGCAGCGGTCTACACCCGGCTGGAGCGGTTGCAGAAGCGTGGGCCCATCGAAGGCTACACGGTGAAATTCAAGCCCGATTATCACCGCCGCATGATTCGCGCCCATGTGATGATCAAGGTGTTGCCCAAACTCTCGCGCGCGACCGAACGGCAATTGG
>DATNFZ010000113.1:0-5083 GCA_035606155.1 Rhizomicrobium sp.
CGCGCGACGCAGGTGAACCGTCCACCACCGAATCGACCACCACCCCCTTGTCGTTGGGAAGGCCCACCGCCTTGGCCAAAGTCGGCGTGAGCGGCTGCATCTGCACACCCAGCCAGCCGCGCGAAACTTTGCCATGTTCGCGCAGTTGCGCCACGATGTCCTTGGCGACATTGGAAGGAATGGCAAAGCCGATGCCCACGCTTCCGCCCGAAGGCGAATAGATCGCGGTATCGATGCCTACCACCTGTCCGGTTTCGTTGAACAACGGGCCGCCGGAATTGCCGGGATTGATCGGCGCATCGATCTGAAGGAAATCGTCATACGGCCCTTCATTGATGTTGCGGCCATGGGCCGAGACGATGCCCGCGGTCACGGTGCCGCCCAAGCCGTAAGGATTGCCCACCGCGATCACCCAATCGCCCTCATGCTCATTGTCGGAATTGCCGAACGCCACATAGGGCAGGGCGTGGCCGGCGTCGATCTTGAGCAGCGCCAGGTCGGTCTTGGTATCGCGCCCCACCACATGGGCTTTGTATTTGTTGCCGTCGGTGAGGGTGACGGAAACCTCATGGGCGCCGTCCACCACATGATTGTTGGTGACGATATAGCCGGCGGGATCGATGATGAAACCTGAGCCCAGGGCGTGCTGCTCCATTCCGGCACCCCCGTTGCCACCATGCTGATGGAAATAGCGGCGGAGCATGTCGCCGAATGGCCCAGGCAGATCCTGCGGTATCTGCTGCTCCTGCATCTGGCTACCCTGATCGTCCTGATTCATCTCGGGCCGCGACGTGGTGGCGATCTGCACCACCGCCGGTTTCACTTTGGCCACCAGAGGCGCGAAGCCCGTCTGGGGCGCCACGTTTGCCGGAGAATTCAATGCCAGCGGCGGTGGATTGGGCGCGGCCAACGAGGAGCCGGAAACGGCAATTGCGGTGGCGCCTACGCCGAGGGCGGCGCCGACCAGCAGCGCCACCAGCGAGGCACGCCGTGCGCCGGCATCGTTTGGGGCATCTTTTGGAGCAGGCGAAATCGACATGAGAACAAGTCCTTTCCTTCGAGAAGTGGGCCGCATGCGGCCTTTGTCCTCGAGATAGGACGCGTTGATGGATATTCCATGGGCCGAATATTAAAAGCCTGACATTGGAACTGGCGGAATGGCGATAAAAGCCGGGGGATTTCTATCTTATGCGGAATTCATATTGCCGACGGCTGTAATTCAGATTCGATGCTCTCGAACTCACGTCGCCACATTCAGCACGATGGCCGGCGTGACCGAGAAAGGCCGATTGCGGCCGCTCGGCAAGATTCGCGCACTCCGCTCGTTGCGCTCAAATCGCTGCGCTGAAAATGGCGCGGGCCGGTCCCACGCCGCCGGCAAAACCGGCGGACCGTGCGAAAGCCTTGAGGGAGATATCAGGGCACGAGCGGAAGGGTGAGATAACTCTCCTGCGGGCCTGACACCATTACGCTCTGCGTCGCTTTCTTATAATCCGACGCCTTGGCGAAGAAGATATTGGGCACGAAAGTTTGCGGATTGCGGTCATAGAGCGGGAACCAGCTGGACTGGACCTGCACCATGACGCGATGCCCCGGCCGGAACACGTGATCGGCGGTGGGAAGTTCGAACTGATATTCCAGCGGCGTATTGGGCGCGATGGGCTTGGCCTCGGTCAGGGACTCGCGATAGCGGCCTCGGAAAATGTCCATCGCCACGGCGAGCTGATAGCCGCCCATGGCATGATCGCCCGGCACCTCATCGGGATAGACATCGATCAGCTTCACCACCCAGTCGGCATCACTGCCCGTGGTCGCGGCAGTAAGGTGGACCACGGGCTGCCCGCGCACCGTGATGGGCGCGGTCAGGACCGGCGTGGAGAAGCTCAGCACATCGGTGCGCCCTGAAGCATTGCGTTGGTCGTCCGTGAGCCAGCAGGCCCATTGCGCACAGGTCGTGTAGCCCGCCGTTTGGATCGGGCGGCTGGCGCGATAGGGCACCGGCTTGGCCGGATCGGAGACATAATCGATGCTGGAACCAGGTCCCGACGCCGCGTCAAAGCCCAGCCCCAGATCCGGTTTCAAATAGATCGGCGTCGGTTTGACGCCCGCCACCGGCCAGGAAGGAAAGCTGCGCCATTCATTGGTGCCGGTCTCGAACACGGTTGCTGTGGCAACGTCCAGGGGCGGCGCATTGTCTTTCAGATAATGCGCCAGGACCGGCGCCAGCACGTGATGGCGCCACCATGCCGAGGTGTCCTGACCGAACTTGATCGCACCGAGCGACGAACCCTCGTCGATGCCTTGGCCGTGATACCAGGGACCGATCGACAGGCGCACCAGATTGTTGCTGTCCTTGGGCTTCAGCGCCTTCCACACCGCCATGTAACCGTAGATATCCTCGGCGTCCCACAGACTGCCCACCAGGAGTACCGGCACGGTGATGGGACGGCTGCCCAGGATCTTGTCCATCGCCTGAGCCTGCCAGAAGGAATCGTAAGCCGGGTGGGCAACCACCTTGTTCCAGAAGCCCATCTGCTCCAACCCATGCTCATGGCCCAGCGCGCCGGCCGAGACACCGCGCATGTAAAAATCATAATCGTCTTGGACCGACTCCCACCATTTGGCGGAATTGTCGTGCGTGCCTTCCTGCTCGTAGATGTAAGGCATGTTCTGTTCGCGAAAAGCGCCATTGTGGAACCAGTCATCGCCCCGCCAGCCATCCACCATGGGATTCATCGGCACGGAAATCTTCAACGCCGGATGCGGATTGACCAGCGCCATCAGCGGCGTGAAGCCGTCATAGGAAATGCCGATGATGCCCACTTTGCCGTTGGATTCCGGAACATGCTTCACCAGCCAGTCGATGGTATCGTAGGCGTCCGTGGAATCGTCGGTCTTGGTGGGATTGAGCGCGGTGCCGGCCAAGGGCGGGTTCATCATATAGATTCCCTTGGAGCCGTATTTGCCTCGTACGTCCTGTACGACGCGGATGTAACCGCCTTCCACGATCACGTCGTCGGCATTGTCATAGCCATCCATGATCATGTTGAGATGGCCGCTTTGGGCATAACCGGTCTGGTCTTCCGCGTTGTAGGGCGTGCGGGTGAAGATGATGGGGGCGTGGCTCGCGCCGCGCGGGATCAGGATCACGGTGTGGAGCTTGACGCCGTCGCGCATCGGAATGTCCTCGACGCGGCGGATATAGTCGAAGCTGGTTTCGGGACGCACCACCTTGGCGGGCATCTCGTTGGGATCAGCGCCCAACACCGGCCCTGAGAGTGCAAGGCAAAGCCCCGCGGCGATCAAGCCAATTCGCATGCCAACCCCCCGATAAGCGCAAGCCCGACTATGCCATCCGCCTGGAAGAACCTGCAATGCGTGGACCTATTGGCCTTCCGGATCGGGGGGCACATCGCTGGCGGGAGGCGTGATGGGCGAGCCGCCCAGCGACAGGTAAAGCTCGGTCGTATCCATCAGGCGCTGCGATTTGGCGCGGGTGAAGCTCAACTGGGCCTGGGCGTTGCGCCGCTCGGCGTCGATCACGTCCAGGATGCCGGAATTGCCGGCCTGGAAGCTTTTGCGCGCCAGATCCAGCGATTCCGCCGCCGTCTGCGCCGCCTGCTCCTGGGCATGGAGACGGTCGGCATCGTTGGCCAGCGCCTGCAACCGGTCGGCCACGTCGCTGAAGGCGCCGATCATAGTCTGGCGATAAAGCGCCAGCATCGCCTTGTAATTGTCGATCGCGGCGCGCTTTTCCGCGTTCAGCCGGCCGCCATTGAAAAGGGGCTGGGTAAGATTGGCCGCCAGCGAATAGGCATTGCTGATCCTGTTGAACAGCTCGCCCGGGTTGAGCGCCTGCTGGGTCACCGTCGCGGTGAGGTTGAAATTGGGATAGAGGTTGGCGGTCGCGACCCCGATGGCGGCGCTGGCGGCATGAAGCTGCGCTTCCGCGGCCTGGATATCGGGACGGCGATGCACCAGCTCCGAGGGCAGGCTCACCGGCAGTTCGGACGGCAAGGTGAAATCATTGAGGGCGAATTCGGGTGGGCTCCATTCCGCCGGCGCCTTACCCACCAGAACAGCCAGGGCATGCCGGGCCACCGCTTCGCGCTGCTTCAAGTCCGGCAACAGCGCCCGGTCCTCCACCAGTTGCGTCTGGGCGGTGAGGAGCTGCACGCGCGTGCCCGAGCCGGCATTGATGGCCGATTGCACGAGGTCCACGTTGCGCTGATCGTCCGCGATGATGGCGTTCAGGGTGTCGAGTTCGGCGCGGGCGCTGGCCAGCGCCAGCGCTTCTGCGGCCACATGGGCGACCAGCGACTGATAAGCGGCGTCGAGTTCGAAATGTTGATATTCCAGCAGTGCCTTGCGCTGCTCCACGGCGCGCTTTTGGCCCCCGAAGATATCGAGGGGAAAGGTGACCGTCGGTCCCAGCGTGTAATAGGCGAAAGCCGGGATGTTGAAATTGAGCGGGCCGAACAGGGCATGGCCGTATTTTTGGTAACCCGCCGTGCCGCCCAGCGAGACCTGGGGCAGAAGCGCGCCTTCCGCCGCGTTCACCTCTTCTTCGGCCTCCGCCATGCGCTCCTTGGCGGCTTCGGCATCCTCGTTGCCGGCAAGCGCCAGGGTGATCACGCCGTCGAGCGACGGCGACTGGAAACCGGCCCACCAATTGCCTTCGATTTCCTTGCCCAACGCCACACGCTGGTCGTCGGGCGCGGGCGCGTCGCCCTTGGCCGCATAGGTGGAAATGGAGGGCGGCGTGGGCGCTTTGAAGTCAGGGCCAACCGTGCACGCGGAAACCAGCAATGCGGAAAGAAGGGGAAGAGCTGCTGCGCGTTTCATTCCAACACCGCATGACCACCGCCAGCAGGGCGGACTTTCTTGATCAGGAAAAGCAGGGGGATAGTCGCCACCGTCAAGATCATCATCAGCCAGAAATCATCGATATAGGCGATCATGGCCGCCTGGTTGGAGATGATGCCATTGAGGCCCAGGAGGCCGGAAAGGGTGCCGGGATTTACGTGGGAGGCCATCGCCGCGCTGTTGCCGCTGATGTTATAGGGCGTGACATTCGCGGCCA
>DATNFZ010000114.1:0-6421 GCA_035606155.1 Rhizomicrobium sp.
CAATCCACGCACGGGACTGATTGTCGGATCGGGCGGCGCCAGCACAAAGGCGATCGTGGCCGCCGCCGACATCACGCGCCAGAACAACTCGCCCAAGCGGGTGGGACCTTTCGCCGTGCCAAAGGCGATGTCGTCCACCTGCAGCGCCAACCTTTCGACCTGGTTCAAGACCAAGGGCGTGAATTATTCGATTTCGTCGGCCTGCTCGACCTCAGCCAATTGCATCGGCAATGCCGCCGAGATGATCCAGTGGGGCAAGCAGGACATGATGTTCGCCGGCGGCGGCGAAGAACTGGACTGGACCTTGAGCGAATTGTTCGACGCCATGGGCGCCATGTCATCCAAATTCAACGCCACGCCCGAGAAAGCCAGCCGCGCCTATGACAAGAATCGCGACGGCTTCGTGATTTCCGGCGGCGGCGGCATTTTGATTTTGGAAGAATTGGAGCATGCCAGGGCCCGTGGCGCGAAAATCTATGCCGAGTTGGCGGGCTATGGTGCGACCGCGGACGGCGAAGACATGGTGGCGCCGTCGGGCGAAGGCGCGGTACGCTGCATGAAGATGGCGCTTCAGAATGTGAAAGCGCCGGTGGATTACATCAATCCGCACGCCACCTCGACCCAGGTGGGCGATATCCCTGAAGTCAACGCCATCCGCGAAGTGTTCGGCGAGAAGATGCCGCCGATCAGCGCCACCAAGTCACTCACCGGCCACAGCCAGGGCGCGGCCGGCGTGCACGAAGCGATCTACACGCTTCTGATGATGAGACACGACTTCATCTGCGAAAGCGCCAATATCGAAGAACTCGATCCGGCGCTGGAAGGCGCCAATATCGTGCGCAAGCGCATGGACAACGTCAAAATCAACACCGCCCTGTCGAACTCGTTCGGCTTTGGCGGCACCAACGCGTCGCTGGTGTTTCAGCGGCTGGAAAAGTGATGCTCGACCATGGAACAGAAAACCCCGCGCGAGGCGCTCATGCCTGACGCCAAAACCGGACTGATGGCGGGCAAGCGCGGCCTGATCATGGGCGTGGCCAATGATCATTCCATCGCCTGGGGCATCGCCCAGATGATGGCATCGCAGGGCGCGGAACTGGCCTTCACCTATCAGGGCGAGGCGCAATGCAAGCGGTTGAAGCCGCTGGCCGCTTCGATCGGCAGTCAGATCATGCTGCCCGGCGACGTGGAAAAGGATGCCGAGTTGGATGCGGTGTTCGCCCAGATCGGCCGCGAATGGGGTTCGCTGGATTTCCTGGTCCACGCCATCGCTTTTTCCGACGCCAAGGAATTGAAGGGTCGCTATGTCGATACCACGCGCGCCAACTTCCTCAAGAGTCTGGACATCTCCTGTTACTCCTTCACCGCAGTGGCGCGCCGCGCCGCGCACTTGATGGCCAAGGGCGGCTCGCTGGTTACGCTCACCTATCTGGGCGCGCAGCGCGTGATGCCCAACTACAATGTGATGGGCGTGGCCAAGGCAGCGCTGGAAGCCTCGGTGCGTTATCTGGCGGCCGATCTGGGACGGGACAATATCCGCGTCAATGCGATTTCGGCCGGCCCCATGCGCACGCTCGCGGGAAGCGCGGTGGGCGATGCGCGCATGGTGTTCAAATGGAACAAGACCCATTCGCCCTTGAAGCGCTCGGTCGAGCTCAATCATGTGGGCGGGGCGGCGCTCTATCTCCTCAGCGACCTCTCCGCCGGCGTCACCGGCGAAGTCCATTTCGTGGATGCCGGCTTCAATGTGGTGGGCATGCCGCCGACCTCGGATCTCAAGGGTTGGACGGCGCCCGAGAACGGCCACGAAGAGAACGTCGGTTAAGCGCTACCTTTTGCGTCGCGCGTGCGTGCGCCCGTGCTCACGTACATTCGTACGCATCCCGCGCGCCGCTCCTGCTCACGCCGCAAATTGCTTCGCGCATCCGCGCCGGTCATTTCGCCATCACCGTGATCGTGCCTACCATCCGGGGGTGGATGGAGCAAATATATTTGTAAGTGCCGGGCGTGTCGAAGCGGTGTGAGAATTTGTCCTTCTCGTCCAGCGCTTCGGAGCGGAAATCGCCTGTCACGCTCACCACCGTATGCGGTTCGCCATCCTGGTTTTCCCATGTCACGTCCGTGCCCGCCGGAACGGTGATGTCCATGGGATTGAACATGAAATGCTTGATGATGATGACGTTGTCATCGGCGCGGACCGGCGCGGCAGACAACAGGGCGCAAAGCGGCAGTGCCGCAAAAACAGCAATCGGACGCATGGAAAAACCCTCAGGCCAGAGTGGAGTCGGAAAGAAAGAGGTGGTGCCGTTTCACCATGATGCTGGTCAGTCCCAGCATGTGCGGCAGTTGATCGGGGGGCACCTTGAGGGGACCGGGCCCGTCGCCAGCGCCGGGCTGCGGCTGGGGATAGGCGGTCGAACGCGCGGTGTGGAACGTGACATTGCCTTCCACTTTCTGCACGATCTGATGGATGTGGCCGTTGAGCACGGTCACCGAGCCAAAGCGGCGCAGGTAGGACAGCGCTTCCGGAGCATCGCCCGTGCCCCAGCCCCAGCTTTCGTTGATGGTCCACATCGGCATGTGCGCGAATACCACCACCGGCATGCTGGCGCTTAAGCCCGCCAGATCCTGCTTCAACCAGGCCAATTGTTCGGCGCCGAATGCGCCCAGGCCGCCGGGCTGGAAATGCATCACATTCACCAGGGCCACGAAATGCACGCCCCGATGGTCGAAGCTGTAATAGCCGCGATTGTCCGACGCCTTGCCGAAACGGGCAAAATATTCCGTGCCCGGGCCGTCGGTGACATCATGCTCGCCGGGCACCGTGTGAAGCTCGCCGGCGCGCAAATCCATCAGCAATTGCGACGCCAGATCGAATTCCGCCGCCTTGGACAGATGGGTGATGTCGCCGGTGTGGATGGTAAGAAGCGGTTTCGCCGCCATCGCATTCACCTTTGCGATGGTCTCTTTCAAGGTGCCGGCGACATCGGGATTGGCGTCTTTGTTGAAGCCGATATGGGTGTCGCTGATCTGCAGAAACAGCGGCACGTCTGACGCGCTTGCTGTCTGTCCCAGCGCGCTGGGCATAAGGATGCCGCCCGACAAGGTGAACAGGGTGCCCGCGCCGCCAAAGGCAAGGCATTTCATCGCGCCGCGGCGGGATGGTTGAAGAAGATCGGACATGACGGCCCCGTGTTGGTTTCGAGGCCTATACTGGCGCGGACCCTTTTTTATTCCCCGCCCTTTTTCACCAGCGCGGAGAAGGTATCGAGTTCTTGCGGACCGGTGTCGGACACGGCGGCGAAATCCAGATCGCCCTCTTTCCAGAACAGCATGTGATAGCCGTCGCGCGTTCGCGCGTGTGGAAGGCTCGCGTTCCGATTGGCCCAGGAAAACAGATTGATCACATGCGCGCCATGGCGATAGACCACGACCGCGACCCGCATGCTGTCCACATAATCGGCCCGCCCGCCGACCAGCACATAGCCTTGGGCGGCAAAATTCACCGCGGGTGGGGAAACATCGGCATGGCCCGCGAACCAGGGTTTGACGGTATGCCGGTCGGACGAGGCCACATCGATCAGATGATTGGGAAGAAGCGAACGCTGATGCGCCTCCAGAAGGTCGTTCACCAAGGCGTCGCCGGGCCATAGAAGGAAGAAAGCGAGTGCGGCGGCTAGGGCGGTCGCGCCCGCGCCGCTCCCCGCGCCCCACCAGAAACCGGCGCGCCGAACGGAAGCACCGCCATTATTCAGTTGACGCTCGATTTTGCGGCGCAGGGGCAAGGGCGCACGATGATAGGAAACGCTGCGGAAGGCGCCTTTCAATTTGTCATGCTGGGCTTTCAGCGCCTGGCATTCCGCGCAGCCTTCCAGGTGCCGCTCGACCGCCAGCGCTTCGCCCGCGTCAAGCTCGCCATCCAGATAGGCTGCGACGTTGAGGCTTTGCTCACAATCCATGGCCGCCTCCTTCCAGTTGCGCTTTCAACAGAGCGCGTCCACGCGCCAGGCGTGACATCACCGTGCCGATGGGCGCGCCCGTCGCCGCCGCGATCTCGCGATAGGACATGTCTTCCAATTCGCGCAGCAGAACCACTTCACGGAATTCCTGGGGCAGGGCGGCAATCGCGCGATCCAGGGCGCGGCCAGTCCCTTTGTCCATGGCCTCGCCTTCCGGCGTGGGGCCAGGTGCCGCGATCTCGCCGATCTCCTCCAGCGGCCGGGCGGCATGGTGTTTTTTCCGCTGGGCGTCCAAATGACAATTGCGCACAATCGCCAGCAGCCAGGGTTTTACCGCCTCGCCCCGAAAGCCGTCGAAACTCTTGAAGGCGCGCAGCATGGCCTCCTGCACAATATCGTCCGCGTCCCCGCGCGCCAGCCAGCGCGCCAGATTATAGGCCGCGTCCAGATGCGGCATCGCCAGCGCCTCGAAACGGCGGCGCTTCTCATCCATGACAGGGGCCGTAAGTGCGCACTCCCGGGATCAATACCGGCCAGGCGTTCATTTTATTCCCGCGCGAGTATCCAGATTCCGGAATTCGCGCCAGACCTGAAGAGGTTTCACACGAATTTCGGAAACGCTGGGGCGTTAGCCCTTGGTCGCCGCTTTGGCGAAGCGGTCGAACAGATAGTGGCTGTCCATCGGCCCGGGCGAGGCTTCCGGGTGATACTGGACGCTGAACACGTCCTGGCCTTCCACCGCGATGCCGCAATTGGTGCCGTCGAACAGCGAGACATGGGTTTCTTTCACGCCCTTGGGCAGGGTGTCGCGGTCCAAGGTGAAGCCGTGATTCATCGAGACGATCTCGACCTTGCCGGTCGTGAGGTCCTTCACAGGATGATTGGCGCCGTGATGGCCCTGGGCCATCTTCTTGGTCTTGCCGCCCAGCGCCAAACCCAGCATCTGATGGCCCAGGCAGATGCCGAACAAAGGCACGCTGCGGTCCACCACGCCCTTGATAGGGGGAATGGCATATTCGCCGGTGGCGGCGGGGTCGCCCGGTCCATTGGAGAGCAGCACGCCGTCGGGATCGTGGCGCATCACTTCGTCCAGATCGGCATTGGCCGGCACCACGGTGATATCGGCGCCGCGTCCGGCCAAGAGACGCAGAATGTTCCGCTTCACGCCGTAATCGATCACGGTGGCGCGCCAGGTCGTTTCGGTTTCCGCGCCATACCCTTCGTTCCAGGCCCACGGCGTCTCGCGCCATTTGTAGGTCTGCCGCGCACTCACCTCTTTTGCCAGGTCCAAACCTTCCAGACCGGGGAAACTCTTCGCCTGCTTGAGCAATGCGGCATGATCGAGCGCGCCCTTGTTTGATGCGGAAGAGGGGCCCGCATTGGCGATCACGCCATGGGGCATGCCCTTCTCGCGGATCAGGCTGGTCAGGGCGCGGGTGTCGATCCCCGCGACCGCAGGGATGTTGTGCGCCTTCAGCCAGCGGTCCAGCGCGGCCAGGTTGCGGTAATTGGAAGGATGTTCGGCATCTGCGCGCACGATCAGGCCGCGCACTGCCGGCGTCAGGGTCTCGATATCCTCGCTGTTGGTGCCGACGATCCCAATATGGGGAAACGTGAAGGCGATGATCTGCCCGGCATAGGAAGGATCGGAGATGATCTCCTGATAGCCGGTCATGGCGGTGTTGAAACAGACCTCGCCGATCGCGCTGCCGGCTGCGCCGAAGCCGGTGCCTTCGAAGAACGTGCCGTCGGCCAACATCACGCCTCCGCGGGCGAGCGGAAGCTGGGCTAAAGCGTCAGGCATGGGATTGGTCCTTGGATTTGCCGGAAAATAGGGATGCGGCTCTCGCGGGTCAACAGCGCGGAAACAGATATTACGCCTGCATTTTCAACGCGTTGTACTTATCCTCTGATTCGCGTAGGTTCCGGTCTTCCCACAAAGCCGGATTTTGCCCATGTCGCTTCGCCAGAAACTCAATGACGCGATGAAAGAGGCGCTGAAGGCCAAGGACGCCAAGCGTCTGGCCACGCTGCGTCTGGTCCTGGCGGCGTTGAAAGACCGCGACATCGCCGCGCGCACAGAAACCAGCCGCGACCTTCTCGCCGATGACGAAATCCTTTCGCTCATGGCCAAGATGATCAAGCAGCGCGAGGAATCCGCCACCGCCTTTGACGCGGGCAAGCGGCCGGAACTCGCGGCAGGCGAGCGCGAGGAAATCGCCATCATCCGTTCCTTCATGCCCGCCCAGATGGACGAGGCGGGGGTGAAAGCGGCCGCGGACACGGTGATCGCCGAGCTTGGCGCCTCGTCCATCAAGGACATGGGCAAGGTGATGGCGGCGATGAAGGAACGCTATGCCGGCCAAATGGATTTCGGCCGCGCTTCCGCCCTGGTGAAAGAAAAGCTGTCCGCCCCGAAATAATTGTGCACAGGCCCTGGGCATGCACCCTATTGGGCCTGA
>DATNFZ010000115.1:0-10592 GCA_035606155.1 Rhizomicrobium sp.
AGAAGATCGCCGTCTCCCGCGTCGAGCCCGCGGCGCTGGATCAGTTGCTGCATCCCACGCTCGATCCCGACGCGCCCAAGACGGAAATCGCCCATGGCCTGGGCGCATCGCCGGGCGCCGCCACCGGCGAAGTGGTGTTCACCGCCGATGAAGCCGAGAAGCTGGCCGCCGATCACAAGGATGTGATCCTGGTGCGCACCGAGACCAGCCCGGAGGACATTCACGGCATGCACGCCGCCAGGGGCATCCTGACCGCGCGCGGCGGCATGACCAGCCATGCGGCGGTGGTGGCGCGCGGCATGGGACGGCCCTGCGTCTCCGGCGCGGGCTCGCTCAAGATCGACATCGTCAAAGGCGAAATGATCAGCGGCGGTTTCACCATCAAGCGAGGCGAGATCATCACCATCGATGGCGCGGCCGGCAAGGTTTACAAAGGCGCGGTCAAGATGCGCCAGCCGGAACTGACCGGCGATTTCGGCACCCTGATGGGCTGGGCCGACAGCATGCGCACCTTGAAAGTGCGCACCAATGCCGACACGCCCACCGACGCGGCCACCGCGCGCAAATTCGGCGCCCATGGCATCGGCCTTTGCCGCACCGAGCATATGTTCTTCGATGCCGACCGCATCATCGCGGTGCGCCAGATGATCCTGGCCGACACCGAGGCGGAGCGCGCCGTGGCGCTGGCCAAGCTGCTTCCCATGCAGCGGGGCGATTTCGAGGAAATCTTCAAGGTGATGGAAGGCCTGCCGGTCACCATCCGCCTGCTCGATCCGCCCTTGCATGAATTCCTGCCGCACAAGGCGGAAGAGATCGAGGAAGTGGCAAAGGCAAGCGGCGTGAGCGCGGACAAATTGCGCGCCCGCGTGATCGCCTTGCATGAGACCAATCCCATGCTGGGCCATCGCGGCTGCCGCCTGGGCATCACCTATCCCGAGATCTACGAGATGCAGGCGCGCGCCATCCTGGAAGCGGCCGCCAATGTGATGGAGAAGGGCGGCAAGCCCGTCCAGCTCGAGATCATGATCCCCCTGGTGGTCTATAAGGCGGAGTTGGACCGGCTGGCCGGCCGTATCGCCCAAGTCGCTGAAGACATTAAGAAAAGCCGGGGCAAGGTGCCGGATTACCTGATCGGCACCATGATCGAATTGCCCCGCGCCGCGCTTCGCGCCAGCGAGATCGCCGAAACCGCGCAATTCTTCTCGTTCGGCACCAACGATCTCACCCAGACCGCGCTCGGCATGTCGCGCGACGACGCCGGCATGTTCCTGAACGAGTATCTCAACAAGGGCGTGATCGCGCGCGATCCGTTCGTCTCGATCGATGTCGACAGCGTGGGCGAATTGATCCGCATCGCCGTCGAACGCGGAAGAAAATCGCGCGCGAACCTCAAGCTCGGCATTTGCGGCGAGCATGGCGGCGATCCGGATTCCATCCGCTTCTGTCACGAGGCCGGGTTGGATTACGTGTCCTGCTCGCCATTCCGCGTGCCGGTGGCGCGCCTCGCCGCCGCGCAAGCGGCGTTGGCGGGCCACAAATAAACCTTAATCAGCCAAATTCCGGACAAGATTAACTCGGAAAAACCCTTGTATTTCCGAAGCTTCCTGAAAGTGTTGATAAGTTCCTAAAAAATTTTGTTTGACGATTCGGGTTCCCGTGAGGCACATCGCGGGTTCCCGCAGGGTTGTGGGCCATTCGGAATCTTTTGAGGACGTAGCGAAATCGAACCAGCCTAAATCGAAATAGCAAAAAGCGTTGCGCTGCCGTTGAAGGGGCAGAAAAGCGCAAGATGCGAAATAGACCAAAGCCACATAGACCAAGCGAAACCGAGAACCGAAGAGTCTGATTACCCAATGACCAGGAAAACCAACGACGCGTTATCGCGGTCGGACCGCGTGCTGATCGCTGCCTTGGCAATCGTGCTGGCCACCGCCAGTGCCGCCATCGGCTCCTCGCTGACCAATCACACCATCATGGTGAAGGCAGCGCTTACCAGGCCGGCGCCGGCGTTAACCCATATCGTCACGGCCAGCACGCCCGGCCCGGACCCCGTGATGACCCAGCTTTTGACCGAGCATCGCTGCCTGTCGGAAGTGCTCTATTACGAGGCCAGGGGCGAAGGCGCCCAGGGCGAGAAAGCCGTCGCCGAAGTGGTGTTTCACCGCATGAACAGGGGTAATTACGGCCATTCCATCTGCGCGGTGGTCTATGAAGGCTCCGGCCACCCCGGCTGCCAATTCTCCTTCACCTGCAACGGCGATCTGCATCGCCGCAAGGAAGCCCATGCCTGGGACCAGGCGGAAGAGCTGGCAGCCCAGATACTCACCGGCCAGGCCTGGCGCAAGAACGAGACCGAAGGCGCCACCAATTATCACGCCGTCACAGTGATGCCGGTTTGGGCGCCCACGCTGCAAGAGACAACCCAGATCGGCAACCACATCTTCTACAAGAACGCCCCGCACAACAGCTGAGGGAGCGTCGGCCGGGAAAAGTGCGCGGCGGTTTTTCGTCCGGCCGCGCGACCGTAAAAAAGCGGTTAGACGTCCAGTCCGATATCCAGATTGGCCGCGCTGTGGGTGATGGCGCCCGATGAAATGTAATCCACGCCGGTTTCGGCAACGGCGCGCACGGTTTCCAAGGTGACATTGCCGGAGGCTTCCAGAACGGCGCAGCCTTTCGCCATCACCACCGCACGGCGAAGATCGTCCAACGGCATATTGTCCAGCAGCACCGTATCGGCGCGAAGCGCCAGCGCTTCTTCCAGTTGCGCCAGGGTGTCCACTTCGATCTCAATCTTGACCATATGACCCAGGCCGCGGCGCACCTGCTCCAGCGCCGGCCTGATCCCGCCGGCCGCGGCGATGTGGTTGTCCTTGATCAGGACCGCGTCATCCAGGCCGAGGCGGTGATTGAAGCCGCCGCCGCAGCGCACGGCGTATTTCTGCAGGATGCGCAGATTGGGCAGCGTCTTGCGGGTGCAGACGATGCGCGCCTTGGTGTGGCTCACCGCGTCCACCAGCTTGGCGGTGGCGGTGGCGACGCCGGACAGGTGGCCCAGGAAATTCAGCGCCACCCGCTCGCCGGTGAGGATGGCGCGGGCAGGGCCGCTGATGGCCGCCAGGGTCTCGCTTGTTTCCACCGCACTGCCATCGGGCTTGGCGATCTCGAAGCGCAAGGAAGGGTCGATCAGTTGGAACGTGATCTCCGCGGCATTGAGGCCGGCGATACGGCCTTTCTTCCGAGCCACCAGTTTGGCGATGACCTTCTGATCTGCAGGAAGGATCAATTCTGATGTGACGTCACCGGCGCGGCCCATATCTTCTTCGAGCGCGGCCCTGATCTGAGGCTCGATCAGGAGCCGTGACGGCGGGCGAAGCGACGCGGTCACGGAATGGCGCGGGCGCGACCCGCGATCTGCTCGATGGCCCTCTGTCCAATAATGCTGGCATCCCCAAGGGTCATGAAAGTCCGAACGCCATTTTTGCCGGTCAGGGAGAAATCCTGACGCCAATGTCCACCGCGGGATTCCCGGCGCTCCAGCGCACCGGCCGCCACCAGCCGTGCCGAAGCCAGCATGTTGAGGAGGGCGGGCTCGGCTGTCTGTTCCAGCCGGCCGATCACCTCGAGAAGCTGGCCAAGCCCCTTGGCGTCGCGCTCCAGCCCGGCATGGCGGGTCATGGCCGCACGCAGCACATGGGGCGGCGCAGGCAGGCCAAAGGCCCTGGGGGCGGGTGGCTCACCGCGGGCCATGCCTTGCCTCACATTCGCCTTGACGTCCTCCGCCGTCCGCGCGCCGAACACCAGGCCTTCCAGCAGCGAATTGGAGGCGAGGCGGTTGGCGCCATGAAGCCCGGTGGCGGCACATTCGCCCACCACCCAAAGACCGGGCAGCGACGAGCGGCCATGCGCGTCCGAAGCGATGCCGCCCATATGGTAATGCGCCGCCGGCGCCACCGGGATGGGCGCTTTCGCCGGATCGATCCCGCCCGCCATGCAGGCGGCATAGACGGTTGGAAACCGCGATGCGAATTTCTGGCCGATGGCCTCACGGCAATCCAGGAACACGCGTTTGCCCTGAGCGATCCGGCGGTGCAGCGCCCGCGCCACCACATCGCGGGGCGCCAACTCGGCATCCGGATGGACCAGGGTCATGAACCGTTCGCCGGAATCGTCGATCAGGATCGCGCCTTCGCCGCGCAGGGCTTCGGTGGCAAGCGGCGCGGGATCGCGCCCCACGGCGAGCGCGGTGGGGTGGAATTGCACGAATTCGGGATCGGCGATCAGGGCGCCCGCGCGCGCCGCCATGCCCAACCCTTCGCCCCGCGCTTCAAGCGGATTGGTGGTGACACCATAGAGCGCGCCCAACCCGCCGGTGGCGAAGATCACGGCGCGGCCCTTGAACAGCACCAGCTTGGCATCGGGACCCCAGCCATGGCGGGCGAACAGCCCGATCACGCGGCCATCCTCCATCGCCAGTTCGATCGCGTGATGGCCTTCCGCGATCCGGACGGACGGCGTCTCAGCTGCGCGCTCCGCCAGCACGCGGGAAATCTCCGCGCCGGCGCGGTCGCCCGTCACATGCACGATGCGGGCGCGGGAATGGGCGGCCTCGCGTCCCAGCGCCAGTGTCCCGTCGCCTTTGCGATCAAACGGCACGCCCAACTGGAGCAGATCCGTGATGCGACCCTGCGCCTCGTGTGCCACCAGATCGACAATCGCGGGATCGCAGAGACCGGCGCCCGCCGCGACCGTGTCGGCGGCATGCTGTTGCCAATCGTCGCCGGCGCCAAGCGCCGCCGCGATGCCGCCTTGCGCCCAGGCGGAGGAACCCGAATGTCCCGGGCGCGAACCCGCCAGCACCAACGCGGGGAAGGGGGCCAGCTTGAGCGCCGTGAAGATACCGGCAATGCCGGCGCCCAGAATCAAGGCGCCATCAGTTTCGATCACATTGCTGATGGGATCCATTTCGAATCCTTACGCATTCACCGCCAGCATGCGCTCGATGGCGATGCGGGCGCGGGCCGAGACGGCGTCATCCACTTTGACTTCGTGAGTCATGGTCTGAAGCGAATGAAGGATGCCATCCAGGGTGATGCGCTTCATGTGCGGGCAGAGATTGCAGGGCCGCACGAAATCCACGTCGGGATATTCGACCGCGACATTGTCGCTCATGGAGCATTCCGTCACCATCACCACACGGCCAGGCCGATGTGTGCCCACATAGGCGATCATGGCGGCGGTGGAACCGGCGAAATCGGCTTCCGCCACGACTTCGGGTGGGCATTCGGGATGGGCCAAGACAGTGACGCCCGGATTCTGTTCGCGGAAACGGCGAATTTCTTCGGCGGTAAAGCGTTCATGCACCTCGCACGACCCCGCCCAGGTGATCACTTTGATGCCGGTCTTGGCGGCCACGTTCCTGGCCAGATACCGATCGGGGATCATGATCACCGTGTCGGTACCGAACTTGCGGGCGATCGATTCGACCACGCCCACCGCATTGCCGGAGGTGCAGCAAATGTCGCTTTCCGCCTTCACCTCGGCGGAAGTGTTTACATAGGTGACGACGGGCAGGCCGGGATGCTTTTCGCGCAAAAGCCGCACGTCGGCGCCGGTGATCGAGGCGGCCAGCGAACAGCCCGCCCGCGCGTCGGGGATCAGAACGGTCTTGTCCGGCGAAAGGATTTTTGACGTCTCGGCCATGAAATGCACGCCGGCCTGGACGATCACCGTGGCCTTTGTGCGGGCGGCTTCGCGCGCCAGCGCCAAACTGTCCCCGGTGAAATCGCTCACGCAGTGGAAGATTTCCGGCGTCATGTAATTGTGGCCCAGGATCACGGCCTGGCGCTCGCGCTTCAGCCGGTTGATCTCGGCGATCAGGGGCGCATGGACGGGCCACTCGATCTCCGGGATGACTTTGGCGACGCGCGAATAAAGCGTGGCTGTGGCTTTGGCGATCGCGTCGGTATAGGCAAGTTCGACACCCATGGCCCGCCTCCTTTAAGCCCCGTCCATCTATAATGCTCACTTAGAGCATATATCTGGGGTAAAAAACCCGGTCTTCAAGGGCCGGATACGAACTTTATGCTACACTTGAGTACAACAAGGTCAAGGCGGGTCGCCCTGACGGATCCGCACGGCAGCGTCCCGCTGGAAACGGCCGCCTGGTTCCCTAAACGCCCTGGTCGCCGCGTTCGGCGAGGCGGGTGAGCTTATCCAGGCTCTGGCTCCAGCCTTGATCCATGCCGCCCAGCATCGCCACCGCCTCGGGCATCAGGGCTTTGCCGCTGGTGGTGACTTCGATCATGGTGCCGTCAGAATGATCGGTGAAGGTGACAATGGTGAGACCTTCGATCAATCTTTCGCCATTGGGACCAAGCGGCTCATTGTCGAACACCAGCTTTTTGCCCGGCACGATCTCGCGATAGCGCTTGACCATGGGGAAATCCGAATCGAAGGGCGACCCTTTGGGGCCATGCATGGTGATGTGCATCTCCCCGCCGACGCGGACTTCACCTTCCACTTTGGGATTGGTGAAATTCTCCGGTCCCCACCATTCCTTCAGCATCTGAGTGTCGGTCCAGGCTTTCCAGACCAGTGCGCGCGGTGCTTTGAGCACGCGGGCCAGGGTGATCCTGCGTTCGGCATGGCTGGTCGCGGTCATGGCGCCTTTAGCGGCGGGGCGGAGGGCTGCTCATGCCGGCCCCGCTGGCCATGGGAGGCTGGGTGGTTTCGGGCAAAGGCATAGAGGGACTGTAGCTCACCTGTCCCACGGTCGCGGGCGCATTGACGGCCGCCTCATAGGTGCTGCCTCCATGCCCCAGATAGGCGTCGCCATTCGGATTGCCGGCGCTGGGCCGATAGAGGGCGCAACCGGCAAGGGCCAGGCTGGCCACAGCCACAAGGATCAACCGCGATATCATGAACCTCTCCATCGAACAGACCATCAGGTTCGCAAATGTTGCGACGAGTTTCAACGCCGCCGCCCCAGCCTCAGCCCCGGGGCAGGGCGCTCCCGCAGCACCTCCCGGCGGAAATGGAACAGTTCAGCCGGCCGGCCCCGGGCCGACGCCGCGAATTTCCCCGTGCCTTCCACCAGGCCCTGTTCGGCGACCAGGCGACGGAAATTCTGCTTGTGCAGGCGGCGGCCCTGCAGCGCTTCGACCGTGCGCTGCAATTCGAGCAGGGTGAAGGAGGGCGCCATCAATTCGAACACCACGGGGCGGTATTTCATCTTGCCCCGAAGCCTGGCGATCGCGGTGGCGAGGATGCGGCGATGGTCGTACAACATCGCGGCGCCCAGCATGTCGCTCGGGTCCCGGCCGGATTCATGCCGGCTTTGGGGCTTGCCATTGTCGCGGCGGGATTCCTCGACCAGACCGGCTTCGTAGAGCAACTCGTAACGCTCCAGCACTTTTTCCTCGTCCCAGGCCACGCCGTCCGCGCCGAATGAGAGCCGCACCCGGTCGCGGCGCAATTCCGCGCCTTGCGGGTTGGCGGCGCCTTTCACGAAGCCTTTGAGTTTGGGCAGGATGGTGGCGTCGATCATGGGCGGTTTTTGCCCACGCCAATCCTCCCAGGGAAAATAGTGGTACCAGGACCGCCAGCGCGTTTCGCGTTTTCCGGCGCTGGCATCGTCTTCTCCCTGGCGGGTAAGCGCCAGATAGCCCACCGAAACCACCCGCGGCCCCTCTGCATTCGCAGGCGCCGCCGTCGGCAGATGCCGACCGCGATCGCCGAATGTGTAAAGCTGCTCGGTATAGCCGAGATCGAAGCGGGTTTGTTCTTCGACCCATTTGCGCAAACCTTGTTCCAGTGTGCGTTGCGATTCCGGATCGAAGGGACCGAATGGCAGCGCGTCCTCGCCATCCGCATGCGCAACCACCAGGGCAGAAGGGTTTTCCTTTTCGACCGACACGATCGCGGCGGAAAGGCCGATGCTGATCGAAGGCTGGTTCACCACCATTCGCTCATAGGCCGACCAGGGGAAAGGCGGTGACAACGCCTTCCGCCGCCATGCTGGAGGGGCCCATCGCCGCCAGCGCCGCCGTCATGCGGCCGCCGCGTCCCAAGGCCTCGTCGGCATGGCGCACCAGAAGCGCGTTGGGCTGGGCATGAGGCGCGCGCCGCCGCATCGCCAGCGCGATTTCGACCTCGCGGTCCGGGCCCAACCGGTCGCACAGGACCGCGAAGGCCGACGCCATGGAACGGCTGATGCCGGCCCAGCAATGAATCAGGAAGGGCGCCTGCGCATCCCATTCCCGCGAAAACGCCAGCAATCGGTCGATATGCTCCCGGCCCGGGGGAAAATCGGCGGCCCGAGGATCGCTCACATCGTCGATTGCCAGTTGAAGATGGCATCGCCGGTCGAAGCCGTGCGGCGTGGGAATCATGTGCAGCGGCGACAGCAAGGTGACGATGTGGGACGGGTGCTGACGATCAATGGCATCGGTAAGGCCGGAGAGCGGCGTGACCAGAATTTGCGGCATGGTTTTCTAGTTTATCACCTAACGGACAGAGAGCCTGGAGAATCGCTCCAGGAATTGCCCCTGTGCTTCGGCGGTGGGAAGCGGCATGAGCCGGGGTGTCTTGGCGCCGGCGGGCGGGGCACCGAACAGGCGGCGGGCCTCCTTCTCTTCAAAACCGGCCAATTGGGTCGCCTCGTAAAAAGCGGAAAGGTGATCGGCCTTCTTGAACAGAAGGACCAGAGGCTTTGGCACCAGGGCCGGCAGAGCGAAGCGCAAATGGATGGCCGCCTGAAGTTTCAGCTCCAAATCCTTGTAATTGACCCCGATTGCCGCCTTGAAAGGGCTGATGAGGTCACCGACAACATATTCCGGCGCGTCATGCAGCAGAGCCATCAGCCGGGCCTCCCGGCTTAAGCGGGGGCTGAGTTCGGCCACCAGCCGCTCCACCAGCACACAGTGCTGGGCAACCGAGAAGGCGTGCGCACCCTTGGTCTGGCCGTTCCACCGCGCCACCCGGGCCAGGCCATGGGCGATATCCTCGATCTCGATATCCAGCGGGCTGGGCTCCAACAGGTCAAGCCGCCTGCCGCTCAACATGCGCTGCCAGGCGCGCGGACGTTGGGTAGGCATCAGACGAGCAGGCGCAGGCCGCTGATGGTGAGGGTGGCAGCCAACAAAAGCCGCAGCGCCAGGTCGGGCAGGCGCGGCGCAAACAGGCTGGCGATGACCACGCCCGGCAGCGAACCCACCAGGAGGGACTCCAGGACCGTCACGTCAACTCCGCCATTGGCGATATGCCCGATGCCGGCCACCAGGGTGAGCGGCACGGCATGAGCGATGTCGGAGGCCGCAATCTTGATGATCGGCAGTTCGGGATAGAGCAGGATCAAGGCGGTCACGCCCAAGGCGCCCGCACCGACCGACGAAATCGTCACCAGCACACCCAGAAAAACGCCGGTGGTGACGGTGAAACGGAAAGTCTGCTTCTCCGAAAGCGATCCCACCCGGCGCGAATAGGTGTCCAAAAGATATCTGCGGAAAACCAGGGCGAGCGAGGTGGCCAGCAGGGAAAAGCCCAGCACCCGCGCGATCAGGCCGTTGAGCGCGTCCTGGTCCACTTTGAGCAGATGCAGAGCTCCCAAAGTGAGAAGCGAGGCGGGAATAGAGCCCAGCGCCAGCCTGCCCACGATGCGCCAATTCACGTTACGGGAGAACCCGTGCACCACCGTGCCGCAGCTTTTGGTGATGCTGGCATAAAGCAAGTCGGTCCCCACCGCGGTGGTGGGATGGACATGAAAGAGCAGGATCAGAAGCGGCGTCATCAACGCGCCGCCGCCCACCCCGGTCATCCCGACCAGAAAGCCCACGGCGAAACCGGAAAGGACATAGAGCGGGTGAAGCGCAAACGGCATGCAGAGAAACAGGGGCCTTGGAAGAGACTATCTGGGATGGGCGTCGCAATCTCTCACATTGCGTGACGAGCGACAATCGAGTGGCGTCTGGTGGCTTTTATGGGTTAGACACCGGGCCCATGACAAAAACTCAGGCTTTGGTGCTGTTTTCCGGCGGGCAGGATTCCACGGTCTGCCTTGCCTGGGCCTTGTCGCGTTTCGACCATGTCGAGACCGTGGGCTTCGATTATGGCCAGCGGCACGCCCAGGAACTTGCCGCACGCCCTAACATCTTGGCCGCGATGGCGCGCTTTCCCCAATGGAAGGCAAAACTGGGCCAGGATCATCTCATTCCGCTGAGCGCGCCCGGCGCCATCGGCGGCAGCGCGCTGACCGAAGACATGGCCATCGCGATGGGAAAGGACGGGTTGCCCAACACCTTCGTGCCGGGGCGCAACCTGATGTTCCTCACGGCGGCGGCGGCCTTGGGCTATCGCCGTGATATCGCCGATCTGGTGGGCGGCATGTGCGAAACCGATTTCTCCGGTTACCCCGACTGCCGGGATGAAACCATCAAGGCCACGGCCAAAGCCTTGTCGCTGGGCTTGGCGCGTGAGGCACGGATCCACACCCCTCTTATGTTTATCGACAAGGCGGGGACCTGGAAATTGGCGGAAGAGCTGGGCGGCACGGCCCTGGTGGATCTGATCGTGGAGGAAAGCGTCACCTGTTA
>DATNFZ010000116.1:0-3442 GCA_035606155.1 Rhizomicrobium sp.
GATCTGGTGACGCTTTGTCCCTTCGGGCCAGTCTGTTTTGTCGAGGTCAAGGCAAGGGTAAAGGCGCGTGACGCCGTCGAGGCGGTGGGCCATGAGCAGCGGACTCGCATTGCCCGCGCCGCCTCCCTATATCTGGCGTCGCGGCCCGCCCTGGCAAAGCGCGGGGCGCGGTTCGATATTGTCACCGTGGCGGGACTGCCCCGGCATCTGCCCGATGCCTGGCGGATGGATGGGTGAAAAAATGGCATTGACGGTCGCGATCCAGATGGACCCGATCGAGAAGATCGATATCGGCGGCGATTCCACTTTCGCGCTGGCGCTGGAAGCGCAAAGCCGCGGCCACACGCTGCTCTATTACGGGCCCCGCGATCTTACCTTTCGCGAAGGCAAGGTGACGGCCCGGGTGAGGCCGCTCACGGTACGCGCCGTCAAAGGCGACCACTTCACCCTGGGCGAAGCCTTCGTGCAGGACTTGGCTGAGACCCATGTGGTCTTGATGCGCCAGGACCCGCCCTTCGACATGGCCTATATTTCGGCCACCCATATCCTGGAGCGCATCCATCCCAAGACGCTTGTGGTGAACGATCCCCGCGAGGTGCGCAATGCGCCGGAGAAATTGTTCGTCACCGAGTTCCAGGATTTCATTCCGCCCACTCTCATCACCAGCGACCGGCAGGAAATTCGGGAATTCCGCGAGCGCCATCAGGAAATCATCCTCAAGCCGCTTTACGGCAATGGCGGCACCGGCGTCTTCCGCATCGGACCTGGCGACGAGAATCTGGGCTCGCTCTTGGAGATGTTCACCCAGTTCTACCGTGAGCCGGTGATCGTGCAGCGTTACCTGCCGGATGTGCGCCGGGGCGACAAGCGCATCATCCTGGTGGACGGCGAATTTGCCGGCGCCATCAATCGCGTGCCGGCGGCAGGCGAGGCCCGCTCCAACATGCATGTGGGTGGAAAGCCCGAGAAAACGGAATTGACCCCCCGCGAGCACGATATCTGCGCAGCCATCGGACCGGAACTGAAACGGCGCGGATTGATTTTCACCGGGATAGATGTGATCGGCGACTATATGACCGAAATCAACGTGACCTCTCCCACCGGCATCCAGGAAGTCAAACGCTTTGGCGGCGCCGACATCGCCAGGAAGATCTGGGATACGGTGGAAAACAAGGCACATGCATGATCACGGTGCGAAGGTCATCGGAGCGGGGCGCCACCAGGACCGACTGGCTCGATTCCAAGCACAGTTTTTCGTTTGCCGAGTATTATGACCCGGCGTTCGAAGGCTTCGGCGCGCTCAGGGTGATCAACGAGGACCGGGTGGCGGGCGGCAGTGGTTTTCCGCCCCACCGCCATCGCGACATGGAGATCTTCACCTACATTCTGGAGGGCGCGCTGGAGCACAAGGATTCGACCGGCGGCGGCGGCATCATCCGTCCCGGCGAGATTCAGCGCATGAGCGCAGGCGCCGGTATCGTCCACGCCGAATTCAACGCCAGCCCCGACGAGCCATGTCATTTCATGCAAATCTGGATCATGCCGTCGCAGCAGGGGATTGCACCGTCTTACGAACAAAAGACGATCGATCCCAAAGCTATCGCCAACAAATTCGCGCGCATTGCCTCGTCCGAGCCGCAACCCAACGAAGTGCGGCTGGTGCAGGATGCCGAAATCTGGGTGGCGATATTGGATGCCGATGTGGAGGCGATCCACAATCTGGGACCAGGCCGCCGTGCTTGGGTTCAGGTGACCAAGGGCGAAGTGAGTGTGGACATCGAACGGCTGAGCGCCGGCGATGGCGCGGCGGTGACAGACCAGGCGCAAGTCGCCTTGCGCTCGCGCACACCGGCGGAATTGCTGTTGTTTGACTTGGCTTGAAATCCACCCTCCCCTTGAGGGAGGGTCGAATTGCGAAGCAATTCGGGGACGGGATAAGCTCACGCCATGCCACCAACCTTCTTAGTCATTCTCTGGCTGTTCTTTGGCCTGCCCTCATTTGTGGCCGGGATCATCGCCACACTGCTTTACCAGCGGTGGCCGACGCGTCGGCGACAATCAAATCAAGGACTGGATCCCCTTCCCTCGCGGCTGGCCGCCGCTCGCCGGGGATGACAGCGCGCTTTAGCGCGCTGTCACTTTACCAACCCGAAACGCGACTTGTACCGCGCATCGATGCCGGAAAGCGGGAAGTAGATGAACACATCGGTGGTGCCGAACTGCCGGTCGATCACCGCGCCATCGCCGATGCAGCAACCCGCGCGCACATAGCCTTTGAGCAGGGGCGGCAGGCTGCGCAGGCCTTCGCGCGCATCGATGCCGGTTTGCGGCATCCGATTCATGTCCACGAACAATTCCGGCCGGGCCCGCACCCGCAAATGCGCCGGCATGGCGTGGAAATGATGAAGATAGGACAGCGGCAGTGCCAACGCGCTCGCGTCGATGCCCGCCAACGAGGCGCAGCCGAACATCAGCTCGATGTCGAAGCGCGCCACATAAGCCATCAACCCTTTCCATAAAAGCTGCATCGTGCCGGGCCGCGCGCGATAGCTTTTGAGCACGCAGGAGCGGCCCAGCTCCAGAAATTCGGTGGCAACCGGCAGACCTTTCAGCATGGGCGAGATGTCGTATTCACTGGCGGTATAGAAACCGCCCGCCCGCATCGCGTCCGGCTTGCGGGTCAGACGATAGGTGGCCACGACCAGGGGCTGGCCGTCTTCATCATGGGCTTCGCGGTCCACCACCAGAAGGTGGTCGCAGACATCGTCATACTTGTCGAAATCGCGGCCTGCCTCGCGCATCTGGGGCGAGGGGATGGCGCTCATCTCTTGGTAGAAAACGGTGTAGCGCAGGCGTTGTGCCTGCTCGACTTCGTGATCCGTCTCGGCCAGGCGCACTTCCAGCGCGCCGGAGGTGGCCAGAACCGGCCATTGCTCCAGGCGGCCTTCGAGCGGCCCCGCTTCATAAATGTTGACCACGCCGACCCTCACCACCCCTGTCGCGCATCGCGGGGATAAACCTCTTGTGCGACAGAATTATAATCTAGCCCAGGGCCTTAGGGCGAAGCAACGAATTGTGACAATCGGTGGGTTTGGCCTGCCTCCGCTCAGGATGCAGTGCACACTGAACGGTGTTTGGCGGTCGTTTTATTCGGCCAGGGCGCGCTGTTGGGCGTATGCGCCCTGCTGGCGCGCCAGAAACCAGAACAGAAGCAGCGCAGGAACCCCCAAGGCGCCACAGCCGAGAAAGAACATGGCATAGCCGTTCATCGGACCGAAATGCGCCGACAAGCCTTCGACCGCCGCGCCGGAGAAGCCTTTGAGGATTTTACCCGGCCAGGCATAGGCCGAAGAGAGAAGCGCATATTGGGTGGCGGTATAGCCAAGGCTGGTCAGGCTGGACATGTAGGACACCAGCGCCACGCCGGCGAAGCTTGTCGCAA
>DATNFZ010000117.1:0-5363 GCA_035606155.1 Rhizomicrobium sp.
CTCGATCTTACCAAGATGCGCCCGCAAGGCCAGTCGCCGCCGGTGGTCTTGATCCGGCCCATCGTCCCGCGTGCCGCCCCACCCGTGATCAGCAACGCGCCGGTGATCGTGGTGCCGCCGCCGCCCAATGTGCAAGTCGCCCCGCCCAAGACGCCCGCCGAAATCCTGAAGGCGATCGGCGAAGCCCTCTCGTGTGGCGCAGAAAATTTCGAGAATCTCACCCAGGCCGAACGCAACCGCTGCAGGCATGAACCCTGGATCGCGCGCAAGCTGCCCAACGGCACCATCGTGCTGGAGGCGGCCGCACCGTCGCCATTCGCGCCGGTGCCTGTGCCCAAGATTTCCGGCGGCGAAGCGCTTCGCCGCGAGATGCAGACCGCGCCGTCGGGCTGCTCGCTGGTCACCAATGTCCCCTGTGTGAATCCCGCGCCCCTGGTCACCATCCCCCTGAACTAGACTTGGCGGATCAGGTCGGGCCATTGTCCGCCCATGAGGGAATTCGAAGCGGCGTGGCTGACGGTGCGGCTGGGCGCCATCGCCGAGAATTACAAGACCTTCCGCCGGTTGGCCGGATCGGCCGCCACCGCGGGCGTGGTCAAGGCCGATGGCTATGGCTTGGGCGCGGAATTCGTCGCACCGGCGTTGGCGGCAATCGGCTGCGACACTTTCTTTGTCGCGCGGCTGGAAGAGGGCATCGCGCTTCGGCGCGTCCTTCCCGATGTCCGCATTTTCGTGCTGGATGGCGCGCCGGCCGATGCGGTGCCGGGCTTGGTTGCCCATCGTCTCATACCCGTCCTGAATTCGCTGGCGCAGATTGCCGATTATGGCGCGGGCGCATCCAGCCCACGCGACGCCGCGATTCACATCGATACCGGCATGAATCGTCTCGGCCTTCCGCCGGAGGAATTGTCGGTGTTGGCGGCAGAATGGCGCGCGCGACTGAAGACCATCAATCCGGTCCTGCTGATGAGCCATCTGGCCTGCGGCGACGAGGCCAACAACAAAATGAATGGCGAACAGCTCGCGCGTTTCCGCACGGCGCTGGCGATGCTGCCGCCGGCGCCTGCCAGCCTGGCCGCGTCGGGGGGCGCCTATCTCGGGCCCGCTTATCATTTCGACCTGATCAGGCCGGGCGTGGGGCTTTATGGCGGCGCGCCGCAGGAAGGCGGGCCGCCTTTGCGGACGGCTGCGGTGATCTCCGCCCGGGTGCTGCAGATGCGCCGGATTGACCAGGGCGAGAGCGTCGGTTACGGAGCCAGCTTCCGCGCCAAAAGACCCACCAGGCTGGCCACGGTGGCGCTGGGTTATGCCGGCGGCATTTCCCGCGCCTTGTCCAACAAGGGAATGACCTGGATGGAGAACGGTCGCGCGCCCTATGTCGGGCGGGTCTCGATGGACATGACGGTATTGGACGTGACGGACCGACCAGGCCTCAAGGTTGGTGACGTGGTGGAACTGCTGGGCGACCATGTGAAGCTGGAAGAAATGGCGTCATTGGCGGGCACCAATGCTTATGAAATACTGACGGGGCTCAAATTGCCGCGCCATTATGTGGATGCGGCTTGAGCCACGCTAGAGAAGGGGCGCGGGTCCAGAGCATTTTCGCTCTTCGTTGAATGGCGAAAATGCTCTAGGTTTTCATTTGTCGCGGTTCCGGACGGAAAACCGCTCACACTTTTCCTGGAACCGCTTAAAGGCCGGGGCGACAGACAGAAATGAATTTCCTCGCCGCCATCGGCCGGGCCGTACTGACCTTGCTGGCCGAGATCGGCCGGCTGTCGAGCTTCACCGGGCGCGCGCTCGCCTCCTGTGTGAGCCCGCCGGTCTATGGCCGGCTGATCCTGGGCCAGGTGGTGCGTATCGGTTATTTCTCGCTGCCGGTGGTGGGGCTGACCGCCTTTTTCACGGGCGGTGCGCTGGCCTTGCAGATCTATCTGGGCGGCAACCGCTATGGCGCGGAATCCATCGTGCCGCAAATTGTGGTCCTGGGTATCACGCGCGAACTGGGCCCCGTGATCGCGGGCCTGATGGTGGCGGGGCGGGTGGCCGCCGCCATCGCCGCCGAAATCGGCACCATGCGGGTGACGGAACAGATCGACGCGATCACCACGCTGGCCACCAATCCGGTCAAATATCTGGTGGTGCCGCGCCTGGTCGCGGCCGTTCTTTCCTTGCCGGTCCTGGTTGCGGTTGCCGATGCCATCGGCGTGTTTGGCGGCTATATCGTCTCGACCCAAAGCCTGGGCTTCACCGGCTCGATCTATCTTCGCAACACGGTGGATTTCGCCACCCGCCAGGACGTGTCGTCGGGCCTGATCAAGGCGGCGGTGTTCGGCTTCATCATCGCGCTTCTGGGCTGCTATCACGGCTTTCATTCCAAGGGCGGCGCACAGGGCGTGGGCAACGCCACCACCAATGCGGTGGTGTCGGCCTCGATCCTGATCCTGGCCGCGAATTATCTTCTCACCTCGATCCTGTTCTCCGCATGACTGCCAAAATCGAACTGATCGGGGTGAAGAAACGTTTCGGCGCCAAGGTGGTGCTGGACGGCGTGGACCTTAAAATCGAAAAGCAATCCTCGACCGTGATCATCGGCGGCTCTGGCACGGGCAAATCGGTCACCATCAAATGCATCCTTGGCATCCTCACCCCGGACGAAGGCACCATCCTGATCGACGGTCAGGACGTGACCCGGCTCAGGGGTGCCGCGCGTGATCCGCTGATGAAGAAATTCGGCATGCTGTTCCAGGGCGCGGCGTTGTTCGACAGTCTGCCGGTGTGGGAAAATGTGGCCTTCGGCCTGATCCAGGGTCATGGCATGGCCCGCGGCAAAGCCAAAGACGTGGCGATTGAGAAGCTCGCCAAGGTGGGGCTCTCCAGCGATGTCGCCTATCTCAGCCCGGCGGAATTGTCGGGCGGCATGCAGAAGCGCGTGGGGCTCGCCCGCGCCATCGCCGCCGATCCGGAAATCATCTTCTTCGACGAGCCCACCACGGGGCTCGATCCCATCATGGCCGACATCATCAACGATCTGGTGATCTCGACCGTCAAGCAGGTGGGCGCCACCGCGCTCTCCATCACCCACGACATGGTGAGCGCGCGCAAAATCTCCGACCACATCGCCATGCTCTATCAGGGCAAGATCATCTGGCAGGGCCCGACCGGGGAGATCGACCGAAGCGGCAATCCTTATGTGGAGCAGTTCATCCACGGCAAGGCCGAGGGTCCCATCAAGATGGCGGTGAAGGCCTAAGTTGACTGCCGATCCCGCCGTTGCCGCCGCTTACCGGGAATTCGCCCGCGCCGCACGGGGCCGCTCGCCCCTTTATGTAGAGATCGCAGGCGCGATATCGGAAGATGAGGCGCTCGTTGACCGCATCGCCTCGCTGCCGTCGGAAAAGCAGCAGCCCAATCTGATCCTGGGGGCGGCGAAATATCTGTTCGGCACCGCGCGCGATTGGCCGGAATTCCGCAAGCGGGTGGAGAGCCATTGGGATGCCGTCGTCATGGTGATGATGGCGCGGCGCACCCAGACCAACGAGCCGGCGCGTTGCGCCACTTTGCTGCCGCTGCTGGCGACGTTGCCCCAGCCTTTGGCGCTGCTGGAAGTGGGTGCGTCGGCAGGGTTGTGCCTCCTGCCCGACAAATATGCCTATGACTATGGCGGTCGCTTCGTCGGTCCCAGCAAGGAAAACGCGGACCCGCCCGTTTTCCATTGCACCGTTAATGCCGCGACGCCGATCCCGACGACGAATATCGAAGTGGTCTGGCGCGCCGGCCTCGATCTCAACCCGCTGGACGTGTGTTCCGAAGGCGATGTGCGCTGGCTTCAGTCGCTGGTCTGGCCGGGCGAAGGCGAGCGCGAGATATTGCTCGATAGGGCGCTGGCCATCGCCAGCGCCGATCCGCCCCGCATCGTCCGGGGCGATCTGCGTTACGATCTGGCGCCTCTCGCCGCAAGCGCGCCCAAGGACGCCACCTTGGTGGTCTTCCACAGTGCGGTCCTGAATTATGTGGCCGACACCAAGGAGCGGGACGCTTTCGCTCAGCAGGTACAGGCGACAGGTGCCCGCTGGATTTCGAATGAAGGGGCCGGGGTGTACGATCTGGGCATCGCGCGCGCCTGGCCCGCGGGGTCCTTTTTCATCCTCGCCTTGGACAGAAAAGCTGTGGCTCGCACCGAGTCCCATGGCGCCTCCATAGAGTGGTTCGCTTGACGAGCGTGCTACACTCCGATTCATGGCCAAATCTTCCACCAGCTTCGTCTGCCAAGCCTGCGGCGCGGCCACGTCCAAATGGGCGGGCAAATGCGAGGCCTGCGGCGGCTGGAATACCATCACCGAGGAAGGTGCCGCGCCGCCTATCGGCGGCAGCGCCACGCGCCGGGTGAAAGGGCGCAAATTCGCCCTGGAAGATCTCAAGAGCGAAGACGCGCCGCCAGCCCGCCGGGTCACCGGCATCGCCGAATTCGACCGGGTCTGCGGCGGTGGCCTGGTGCCGGGCTCGGCGCTCTTGGTGGGAGGTGACCCGGGCATCGGCAAGTCCACCCTGATCCTGCAGGCGCTGGGCGAATATGCCAGGAAGGGCGGGCAGGCGGTCTATATCTCGGGCGAAGAGGCGATGGCCCAGGTGCGTATGCGCGGCGCGCGCATGGGCTTGAGCGAAGCGCCGCTGGGTTTGGGCGCGGCTACCAATGTGGAAGACATTCTCGCCACCCTGGAAGCAGGCAAGCCGCCCGGCATCGTCGCCATTGATTCCATCCAGACCTTGTGGACCGGCGCACTGGATGCCGCGCCCGGCACCATCGCCCAGGTGCGCACCGCCAGCTTCGATCTGGTGCGCTATGCCAAGGCCTCCGGCGCGGCGCTGATCCTGGTGGGCCATGTCACCAAGGAAGGCCAGATCGCCGGTCCCAAGGCAGTCGAGCATCTGGTGGACGCGGTGCTCTATTTCGAAGGCGAGCGCGGCCATCATTTCCGCGTCCTCAGGGCAGTGAAGAACCGTTTCGGCCCCACCGACGAGATCGGCGTGTTCGAGATGACCGGCAAGGGCCTGGCGGAAGTGGCCAACCCTTCCGCCTTGTTCCTGGGCGACCGCGAGTCCAGCGCGCCGGGCACGGCCGTGTTCGCCGGTCTGGAAGGGACCAG
Organism: Rhizomicrobium sp.; assembly: GCA_035606155.1. Classification (GTDB taxonomy): domain Bacteria; phylum Pseudomonadota; class Alphaproteobacteria; order Micropepsales; family Micropepsaceae; genus Rhizomicrobium. The sequence goes on from DATNFZ010000117.1 coordinate 5,148, forward strand.
GCCGCTCCTCTGCGAAATCCAGGCGCTGGTGGCGCCGGCCGGCTACGGCACGCCACGCCGCGCCGTGGTGGGCTGGGATACAGGCCGCCTGGCCATGATCCTGGCGGTCCTGGATGCGCGCGCCGGCGTGGGCATTTCCGGCTCGGACGTCTATCTCAACATCGCGGGCGGGCTCAAAATCTCCGAGCCGGCTTGCGACCTGGCCGCCGCCGCCGC
>DATNFZ010000118.1:0-9048 GCA_035606155.1 Rhizomicrobium sp.
GGCGACCGAAACGCCGATATGGTCGGCCTTAAGTTCGGCGCGGAGCGTTTCGGCAAGCCCGCGCACGGCGAACTTGGACGGGCCGTAGGACGCGTATCCGAATATGCCCATCAAGGCCGCGCCGGACGAGATCAGCACCACCTGGCCGCGCTTCTTGGCGCGCATGGCGGGCAGCGCGGCGCGGATGGCGTAGAGCGTGCCCAGATAATTCACCGCCATCGCCCGCTCGAAATTTTCAGGTGGCAATTCGGCAAAATATCCCGGTTCGGAAACGCCGGCCGAGGTGACGATCATGTCCGGCGCGCCGAAATTCGCGATCGCCGTCTTCACCGCGTTTTCCGCCTCGCTCCGGTCGGTGATGTCGGCGCTGTAACAGGCGACGCGCTGGCCGGGGCGCTGGCGGCGGATCTCGTCGGCGGCGTGTGCCAGAACATCCTTGCGGCGGGCAATCAGCGAGACGTCATAGCCTTGGGCCGCGAACTTGTTCGCCAGTGCCTTGCCGATGCCGCTTGAGCCGCCAGTGATCAGCGCATGCATGCCGCAATCCCTTATCGTGGGTTGATGTTCGAGAATGGACTTTAACGGATGCTTCCCTAATCCCCGGTGAAGGATCATCCCTAACGATCTCAGAAGTGGCTGCTAAGCCCTGGGCAATGTGGGTTTTTTGAGCTTTTCAGTCCGCCAGCGCCCTGATGAGCCTCCGGTCGAAGACCTTCAGCACCTGGGCCAGTTCATGGCCGCGCTTCATCACCAGCCCGCCCGCGGCGATCACGCAATATTGCCCCTGGCGTGCCCGCAATTTCGGACGCTTTTCCACCCGGAACAGGGGCATCTCGCTGGCCCGGCGGAAGATCGAGAACACCGCCGCCTCTTCCAGGAAATCCACAGCATAATCGCGCCATTCCCCGGCGGCGACCATGCGGCCATATACGGTGAGAATGCGGTTGAGTTCGGAACGGTCGAATCGCGTCACGGACGCGGCGGGGGAATTTTCATAAGGATTCCGCGCTCCTTCCCCCGAAGGAGCGCGCAACTCTATGGGGTCTTCGACCATCGTTCGAATTGTGAGCCGGGAACTCCCGGTCCGCAAGCCTTTCGGATTTGTAACGCCCGCCCAGAAATGGTCACGATTGAACCACTCCCTGGCCGTTTTCGAAAACCAACATCGCTTCGTCGGTTGGCCGTGCTTTTGAGTCGGCCCGGAACTTCAAGCCCCCCAGCCCTTTCCGGGTCTGGCCTGATCGCGCCAACCGACGCTCTCCTCTTTTCCTACTTCTGCGAGCGCAGAAACGCCTTGAACAGGGCGTCGAGCTGCCCGAACAACCCGCCTACGATTCCGGTGAGCGTCAGCACCATCACGCCCCAGGGAATATAGAGATCGGGCCGGTCGCCGAAGACATTCGAAACCGCCACCGCCACTACGCCGCAAAGCGCGCCGGCCGCGCCTCCGCCCAAGGCACCCGCGCGAAAGCCGCGCGCCAGGTCGCGGGCATAGAGCAGCCCCGCCACGCCCGCAATCAGCATGCAGCCGAACATCAAGAGGAAGGTGTGTTGGAGCCAGGGGCGATAATGTCCCGCTACCACCAGGAGAAGTTCGAACATCACGCCCACCGCGATGGCGCGGCGCAAAATCTTCAGATTGACCACACCAAACTCCCACCCGATTTTTCCCGATGTCCCGGTTTCGAAAGTCGCTTCGGACCCGGCATCGATCCTATGGCGAACATCGAACCCGTGACGAGAGGTCCGCTTGCGGCTCGGTATTGATTTCTCTAAACGGAGAAAAAGGTTCCCATCAATATGATAGAAATCGAGCATCTCACCAAGCGTTTCGGCCACCTCACGGCCGTCAGCGACCTGAGCCTGACAGTCGGGCCGGGTGAGGTGCTGGGTTTCCTGGGTCCCAACGGCGCGGGCAAATCCACCACCATGAAGATGGTGACAGGCTATCTGGCGCCGGACCAAGGCTCTGTCCGCATTTGCGGCCATGACATCGTCTGGGACACGATCGCCGCCCAGAAGCGGCTGGGCTATCTGCCCGAAGGCGCCCCCGCCTATGGAGAGATGACGCCGCGTCAATTTCTGCATTTCATCGCCCAGGTTCGCGAATTGTCAGGCGAGGCGGAAAAAACGGCGACCGACCGCGCCGTCGCCGGCGCCGAGCTTCGAGGCGTGCTGGACCAGCCGATCGAGACGCTGTCCAAGGGATTTCGCCGCCGGGTGGGCCTGGCCCAGGCCATCCTGCACGATCCCGATGTGCTGGTGCTGGACGAACCCACCGACGGACTCGATCCCAACCAGAAGCATGCGGTGCGCGGACTGATCCGCGGCATGGCCAGGAACAAGACCATCATCATCTCCACCCATCTTTTGGAAGAGGTCGATGCGATCTGCACCCGCGCCGTGATCATCGACCGCGGCCGGGTCGTGATCGACGCCAAACCGGCGGAGTTGGCGGCGCGCTCGCCGTCCGGCCGCCTGGACGATGTCTTCCGCCAGCTCACCACCGGCGACACCAGCGGAGCGGCGGCATGAACGCCCTTGCTTGCGTCTTCGCACGGGAATTCAAATCCTATTTTGCCACCCCGCTGGCTTTCGTCTTCATCGTGATCTTCCTGTTCGCGATGGGCGCCTTCACTTTTTATCTGGGCCATTTCTACGACAATGGCGCGGCCGATCTCTCGGTCTTCTTCGGCTACCATCCCTGGCTTTACCTGTTCCTGGTGCCGGCCCTGGCGATGCGGCTTTGGGCGGAGGAGCGCCGCAGCGGCACCATGGAATTGCTGCTCACGCTTCCCGTACCGCTCTGGGCCACGGTGGTGGGGAAGTTCCTGGCTGCCTGGGCCTTCGCCGGCTTGGCTTTGATCCTCACCTTCCCCATCTGGATCACGGTCAATTATCTGGGCAATCCCGACAATGGCGTGATCCTGGCCTCGTACATCGGAAGTTTCCTGATGGCGGGCGCCTATCTCTCCATCGGGGCCTGCATTTCCTCGACCACCAACAACCAGGTGATCGCCTTCATCGTCAGCGTGGTGGTGTGCTTCCTTTTCACCATCTCCGGTGCCCCCCTGGTGCTGGACGCCTTCCGCGCCTGGGCGCCCCTTCCCCTGGTGGAAGCGGTTTCATCCTTCAGCTTCATCACCCATTTCGCTTCGATCACCGCCGGGGTGATCGACCTTCGCGATCTGATCTTCTTTTTCTCCCTGATCGGCCTCTTCCTGTTCGCCAATATGTTGATCGTGGATCTGAGGAAGAGCGGTTAAGCCTATGATTTCACGCCGCACTTATGTTTTCTCCGCCTTGGCCCTGGCCGCGGTCCTGTTCGTGGGCGTCAATGTTGCCGCTGACACCGCGATCACCAATGCGCGGCTGGATTTGACCGAGACCGGGCAATTCACCCTCAGCCCCGGCACACGTGACATCCTGGCCAAATTGCAGGAGCCGGTAACGCTCAAATTCTATTATTCCCGCACCGCGGGCGCGCGTTATGCGGCAATCGCGGCCTATGCCAAACGGGTGCGCGACCTGCTTGAGGAATATGCCTCGCTCAGCCATGGCAAGCTGATCCTGCAGGAAATCGATCCGGAGCCTTTCACGCCCGAGGAAGACCAGGCCAGCGCCGCCGGCCTTACCGCCGCCCCCACCAACCAGGGCGACGTGGTCTATTTCGGCCTTTCCGGCTCGAACAGCATCGACGGCCATCAGACCATCGCCTTCTTCTCGGCCGACCGCGAAAACTACCTGGAATACGATCTCACCTCGCTGATCTATCACCTGGCCACGCCGAAAAAGCCCAAAGTGGCGCTGATCACGTCGCTACCGATGGTAGGCTCGCCCGAGAATCCGCAGCCGCTGGCCGCTTACGCCGCGCTCTCCCAGGAATATGACGTCACCAATCTCTCCAGCGATTTCAGCGCCATTCCGCCCGGCACCGATCTTCTGGTCATCGCCCATCCCCCGCAATTGTCGCCGCAAATGCTGCTCTCGATCGACAATTTCGTGCTTTCGGGCAAGCGCGCGCTGATCTTCGTCGATCCCTTGTCGGAGCTGGCGCAACGCGGAGCCGATCCGCAGAACCCGGCCGCGCCCGCTTCCGATCTCGGCCCGCTGCTCAAAAGCTGGGGCGTGGATTATCCCGCGGGCATGGTCCTGCTCGACCGTTCGCTGGCCCTGGAAGTGGCGGCCGGCAACGATCCGCGCGAGCCGGCCGTCGCCTATCCGCTCTGGCTGCATCTCACCCCGACCGATTTCGACACCCATGACCCCATCACCGCCTCGCTCCAATCGCTCAATCTTGCCTCGACCGGCGAGATCGCGCCCATGCGCGGGGCCACCACCATCTTCCGCACTTTGATCGGCTCGTCCGACCAGGCCAGCATGGTGCCGCGCGAACAGGTGATGGCGCTACGCGATCCCACTCATTTGATGGAGGCGGTGCGTCCGACGGGCGTGCGCTATGCCCTGGCTGCGCGCATCACCGGCGTGGCCAAGTCCGCCTTCCCCAAAGGCCCCGGCGCGGTGCGGAACGGCCATGTGCAGTTGGTGATCGTGGCCGACAGCGACCTGTGGGACGACCGCTTCTGGGTTCATGTCAACAATCAGTTGGGCCGCTCGGTGGCGACGCCCTTCGCCGACAATGGCGCCTTCATCCTCAATGCGGTGGAGAATCTCACCGGCTCCGACGATCTGATCTCGCTTCGCACCCGCGCCTCCAACGACCGGCCTTTCACCGTGGTCCAGGCGCTGCAGCAGAAGGCCGAGCTCAAATACCGCGAGACCCAGGACACGCTGCAGACCAGCCTCACCCGCGCCGAAGCGACCTTGGCGTCCTTGCAACAGGGCGCCGGCGGGAACAGCGTTGCGCTTGACCAGAAGGAAAAAGACCAGATCGAGACGCTGCGCCGCGGCATGGCGCTCACGCGTCGCGAATTGCGCGACGTGCAGCATAATTTGCGCGCCGAAGTGGACGCGCTCGGCGCCCGCCTCGCCTTCCTCAACATCTTCGGCGTGCCCATCCTGGTTGCCGCCTTCGCCCTGGTGCTGGGCCTGATCCGGCGGCGGAGGAGGACGGCATGAGCGATTTCCGGCGCCGCAACCTGACGATCCTGGGTGCCGCCGCGGCCATCAGCGTGATCCTGGCGGGTGTGGCGCTCTATGAGGACGCCGAGGCGACCAGGACGCAATTCACGCCGGGCGAGTTCCTGCCCGGCTTCGCGGCGCATGTGAAAGACTCCGCGCGCATCCATGTGGTTTCGCACAGCGGCAGCTTCGACGTGGCCTATAGCCCGGCCAAGGGCTGGGTGTTGCCGGCCAAAGGCAATTATCCCGCCGCCTTCGACCAGGTGCGCCACACTTTGCTGGGACTGGCGGCGCTGGAGACGATCGAACCCAAGACCGCGCGCGCCGATTGGCTGAGCTATCTGGGACTGGAGACGCCGCCAAAGGGCACGGGGACGGAAATCGTGGTCAGCGACGCCGGCGGCCATGATCTCGCCTCCGTCATTTTCGGCAACAGCACTGAGTTGGATACCGGTGAAGGCGGTACCGGCGTTTTCGTGCGCCACTCGAACGACAATCAAAGCTATCTCGCCCGCACCGTCTTCACGCCCCATGGCGAACTGTCCGATTGGGTGGACACCAATGTGATGAGCGTGGACGCGGCACGGGTGAACACGGTGACCATCACGCCTTTTTCGGGCGCGCCTTATACCGTGTCGCGCGCGCACAGTTCGGACGTGGACTTCAAGCTGGACGGCCCGCCGCCGCCCAAGGGTCTCACCGCCTCGACCTCGCAGATCGACCTCATTCCCCCGATCGTTTCGGGCTTTGCCTTCACCGACGTGAAGCCGGCCTCGGAGCTGGATTTCTCCAAACCGGCGCATCTGGATGCCCATACTTTCGACAATCAGAACATCCACATGGATGCGGTTCAGGTGAACGGCGCGGTCTGGGTGAGGATTTCCGCGCATCCCGATCCCGGCACCCCCACCGCACAGAAGCAGGAGGCCGGGATGATCAATGCCCGCGCCGCCAATTGGGCGTATGAATTGGCGACCGAAAGAGGCCAGTTCTTCTCCATGAAGCGCGACAATCTCTTCGCCAAGGCGCAAGCCGCCGCAGGTCAACCTGGCGAAGGCCCACCTGGCATGGGCGGGATGCCCAGCGGCCCGGGCCACACGCCCCTTGGCGCGCTCACGGGCGCACGCCACTGATGGCGGCCGAAGCAGAGCCGCTGCGCGGTCTCTGGTATATGCCGGCGTTGGCGTCGTCGCTGAAGCCGGGTGGGATGCGCCGCGAGATGCTTCTGGGCGAGCCGGTGCTTCTGGGCCGCATGCGCGACGGCCAGGCCTTTGCCATGCGCGACATCTGCCCCCATCGCGGCGTGCCGCTGTCGGCAGGAAAAATCCTTTCCGAAAACACCGTCGAGTGTCCCTATCATGGCTGGCGCTTCCGCGCAGACGGCGTCTGCAGCGCGATCCCCTCGCTGGTGGAGGGCCAAAATCTCGATCCGGAAAATATCCGCGTGCGCCATTATCCCGTGCGCGAGCAGGATGGCTTGCTCTGGGTCTATGTCGCGGCGAAGAACGAAGCGCCAGACATCGAGCCGCCCCCGGTCCCTGCCCCAAATGCCGTGCCACGCTGGCATGAGGCGCAGGCTTTTCCTTGCGACATCGATCATGCCGTCATCGGACTGATGGACCCGGCGCACGGACCTTATGTGCATAATCATTGGTGGTGGAACCGCACGCCCCGGGCGAAAGAGAAACACTACGCGCCGCTGCCCATGGGCTTTGTGATGACGGCGCACAAGCCGTCCAAGGCGGCCTACAGTTTGCTGGGCGACGTCACCACCGAAATCACCTTCGAGCTTCCCTCCACCCGCTTCGAGATCATCAAGGGGAAACTGCTGGGCCAGGCCTTCACCATCGTGGGCCTTACCGTCTGCACGCCGCGCGACGAGAACAACACCGATGTGATCCAAATATTCTATTGGCCGGGCTGGCTGTTCTTCATCCGGCCGTTTTTCATGGCGCTCGGTCCCGCCTTCATCGCCGATGACCGCAGGATCGTGGAGCTTCAGCGCGAAGGCTTGAAGTTCAGCCCGAAGTTGATGCTGATCCAGGATTCCGACCAGCCTGCGATCTGGTATCACCGCGTCAAGAAAGCCTGGGCGGAAGCGGTTGAAACGGGCGCGCCCTTCGTCAATCCCATGCGGGAACGCACCCTGCGCTGGCGGTCCTGACCACCGAGCCCTCTAAACAAATGATAGGCAGAGCACGCCGGGTACGGGAACGTACCGAGATCATTAGGGAACTTTGCCCCAACAAATGCGTTTAACCGCTTGAGGTGGTGGGTGTGCCCGGCGTGATTTCCAGGTGCGGTCACCCCCTCACAAGGGTAATTTGAGGGTATGCGCGGTTGCGGCCGCGCCGGGGAATTGGGGGGAAACATGCGCGCCACAAGCGCCGTCGCCATTGCGATACTTCTGACATCGACTGCCATCCCTGCCCTGGGCCAGACCGTGGGGGGCAGCGGCGGCAACGCCGGCGGCGCGGGCACGGGTGGGTCGGGCGGCACGAGCGCGGCGACCGTTCCAGGTGCAGGTGGCAGCAACGGCCTTGCCGGCGCTGGTGGCGGCGGTGGTGGCGGCGCGGGCACGGCAGGGGGCGTCGGCGGCACAGGCGCTGGTCCCAGTGGCGGCGCGGGAGTGGCCGTAGCCGGCGCTGACGGCAATGCGGGCGGCGCCAATTCGGGCGGTGCCGGCGGCACCGGCGGAGACCATGGCGCTGTCGTAACTACCACGTCCAGCAACGCCGGCGCGATCAATGGCGGCACTGGCGGCAATGGCGGTGCCGGCGGCACTGGCGGCGGCGGTGGTGGCGGTGCTGCGGGCGGCTATGGCGTGGTGCTCAATGGTGCGGCTATCACCTACTCCAACAGCGGCACCATCACGGCCGGCAATGGCGGCAATGGCGGCGCGGCTTCCAGTGCGGGCGCGGCGGCGGGCAATGGTGGCGGTGGCGGCTATGGCGTCTTCTTCAATGCCGCCGCCACACTGAGCAATTCAGGCACCATCACCGGCGGCAATGGCGGTGCGGGCGGTGCAGCAAGCGGCGGCGCCACCGCCGGATCGGTCGGCCTGGGCGGCCAAGGCGTGATCGGCAGCGGCATCACCATTATCAACAGCGGCACCATCACCGGCGGCTTGAACGGCGATGGCGTGACCCGGGTGGATGCCATCCAATTCCTCAGCGGCAGCAACACGCTGACGCTTCAGAACGGTTCGACCATCGCCGGCAACATCGAACTCGATGGCAATGCCAGCGTCACCTTCAATCAAAGCACGGCGCAGACGCTCGGCAATGTGATCACCGGCGTCGGCGGCTCGGTAGTCCAGAGTGGAGCCGGTGCGCTGACCCTGTCGGGTGCCAATACCTATACCGGCGGCACGACGATCAATATCGCCACCCTGGCGGTCGCCAACAACAGCGCGCTGGGCACCGGCACCTTGGAGATTAATGGCGGCACGCTGCAAGCGGGCGCCGCGGGCCTCACGATCGCCAACGCCATCAATATCGCCAACAATGGCGGCACCATCGATACCAACGGCAACAACCTGACGCTCTCCGGGGTCATCGCGGACCAGACCCCGGGCATCCCGGGCCTCTTCACCAAGATCGGCAGCGGCATGCTTACGCTTTCCGGCGCCAACACCTTTACCGGCGGCACCGAAGTCGAGCGCGGCACTTTGCAGATCGCGGGTTCCGGCACGCTGGGCGGTACAGGCTCGAACGTCACCGTGACCTCGGATGGCGTCAATCCGGCCGGCATCCTCGATCTGGGGGGCACCACTCAGACCTTGAACGGCGCGGGCGGGATCAATCTGCGCAACGGTGGCACCATCCAGAACGGCACCCTGTCGTCTTCCGCCGGATTCAACTTTGAAAGCGGGACGGTATCGGCGGTGCTGGCCGGCACCGGCGCTTTGAGCAAGACCACGACCGGCACGGTCACCCTCAGCGGCGCCAACACCTATACCGGCGC
>DATNFZ010000119.1:0-9505 GCA_035606155.1 Rhizomicrobium sp.
CGCAAACTCGGCTTTCAGCCCCGCGATCAACTCATCGCGCGTGACGGTGCCGTCGTGATTGGCGTCATATTTCAGCAGCATGGCATTGGGCCCGCCGTGGAAATTCTCATCCCGCGGCGGCGGTGTGGGAAAGGGACTCCAGCGCGGGCCGGAGGGTCCGCCACAGGCCGCCAGCGCAAAAGCACAAACGGCCAAGACGCAAAAAATTGAGAGAGATGGTGATCGCAAACGCTCGAAAGTCCTGGTTATTCCGTAAATCATATCTGGCATACCGCGAAATGACGAATGCATTCGCGGCAATGTCCGAACCCAGATGGTATAAGCCCGTGCCTGCTCTAGCGAGGAAACTCAATGACACATAAAGGAAGCTGTTTTTGCGGCGCTGTCGAAATTGAGGCTACCGGTTCACCGGAGGCGATGGGCTATTGCCATTGCCGGTCCTGCCGCTCCTGGTCGGGCGGCCCCGTCAATGCCTTCAGCCTGTGGAAGCCAGAGGCGGTCAAAGTGACGAAGGGCGCCGAACACATCGCGACGTTCCAGAAAACTCCCATGAGCCAGCGCCAATATTGCGCCAAATGCGGCGGCCATCTGATGACCAACCACCCGCCTCTGGGCATGGTGGACGTTTTCGCCGCGACCATCCCCAGCCTCGCCTTCAGCCCGGGCGTGCATGTGAATTACGGCGAGACGGTGCTGCGCATCAAAGACGGGCTTCCCAAGCTGAAGGACTTTCCCGCCGAATTCGGCGGTTCCGGTGAGATGATGGCGGAATAATCAAAATAGCCGCGAACTTGGGAAGCGCCCTGCCCATATGTTATGAGGCTTTCCAAGGGCGGTTAGCTCAGTTGGCAGAGCATATCGTTTACACCGATAGGGTCGGCGGTTCGAGCCCGTCACCGCCCACCAGTTTCGACCGCGACATCCAGATCATGAGGAAATACGATATTCGATCTAACACCAGGGCTGGCAGGTGGCGACATTAAAAGAAATATGGGCATTCATACTTTCTGAGGCAGGCCAGCGCCTGATTCAGAACATCATCGCGGTTGTCGCGCTGCTCTTTGCAATCCGAGGCGTCCGCAATTGGAGCCGGGAACGGCGCGATCTTCGGCGCGCGGAGTTGGCTGAGAAGACGCTGGTCGCCTCTTACCGTGCCAAAGACGCTATAGGTTTTGTCCGGTCCCCATTCGGCTGGGGAGGCGAAGGTGCGACCCGGAAGCGAGGTCAGAATGAAACGGCCGATCAGACCCAGGCCCTTGATTCCGCATTTGCTCCAATTGAACGGCTCAACAAAGCTTCAGATATCTTCGAAGAGGTGCAATCTCTGCGATACAGCATCAGCGCGGCGTTCAATCCAGCAGCGGCGCGTCCCCTATCTGTTTTTATGGAGGTCAGGGCTGAGATTATCGCTGCGTGTCATTCAAAAATGCACGATGTCAATCAGCCCGGTCCAATGAACGACGCGGCTATCGCCCGGTCTGAGAGAACCGACGCCGTTATTTGGGAAGGCTATGGCGAACCTGAGAAGATTGTCCCTCGGATCGACCAAGCTATCACCGATCTGGAAAAGTCGTTCCGGCCCCACGTGGAAGCGTCTTTTCGACTCGCTCGCTTCTGGCGTTGGCCTAATTGGCTGTCATGGGGGAAAAAGCCGATGGAAACCCGCTAAGGCAATGCGCCGCGCGCAGGATTTTGGGGCGTGGGCAGGAGCGTCGCGTAGGACGCGTGCGAACAGGACGTGAGGACGCGCGACGAACCTAGGACGCACCGCCCTCGCCCGCTTCGCGGGCTCGAAGCGGGGCCAGCTTTTCTAAGCTCGCTGACGCTCGCAAAGAAAAGCTAGGCCAAAGACAAGCGCCCCGCTATTGCGAGCTCAGAACAAATTGGTTGCCTTCGCTGTCTTTCATAATGGCAAACGTCCCCCAGGGTTGCTTGGTGGGCGGCGCGGTGAATTCCACGCCCCGTTCCGACAATTGGCGGAATGTGGCCTCGACATCGTCGCAGGCGAGCGAGCAATTCATGCGGGTGCCCACGCGGCCTTCCTCGCCATCCATGGTAAAGAGCACCAGCCGGCTTTCCGCCTTTCCCAGCCGAAGCTCGATCCAGCGCCGGCCGGGCCCCATTTCCTGGTCGGTGGCGACCTTGAAGCCCAGCTTGTCGGTATAGAATTTCAGTGCCCGATCCTGGTCCGCGACCGGGATGCTCATGAATTTGAGATGGGTGATCATGCGGTAGATGCTCCCCTTCGCGCTCCAGTTTGAAGAAGCGCCTTGCTCTGGCAAGCGTCCCAATGTTTACTATAGCAATGGTTCGTATAGCGCCGCTGGATCCTTATGTGATGGAGACGCTGTTGCCCGATCTGGTCGGGAATGACCGCGCGCCATCCGCCTTTCTGGTTTATTTGAAATTATGGCACGCGGCCGGTGGTCCGGGCCGCAAAATCGAAATCAGTCTTTCCAGCCTTGCGGTGGAGACCGGCCTTTCCAAATCCTCGGTCCAGGCGGCGCTGAGGCGTCTTGCCAAGCGCGGATTGGTGACGAGCGGGCGCACCAGCCCGACCGCCATTCCGCTTTATCTCATCCTGGCCCCGTGGCGGGACCGTTGATCAGTTGAGAGAATCCTTGAGCTGCTTGCCGGCGCGGAAGCGCGGCTGCTTGGACGGCTTGATGGTGATTTCTTCGCCAGTCTGGGGATTGCGCCCCTTTCCGCCGGCGCGCGTCGCCACCACGAAGACGCCGAAGCCGGTGAGCCGGACTTCCTCGCCGGATTTCAGCGAGGCCGCGATCAGGTCGAACACGCCATCGACGGCTTTCGCCGCGTCATTCTTGGGCAGCCCGGTATGGTCGGCGAGCTTCTGGATCAGATCGTTTTTGTTCACGAGTTGCTCCTTTTCGGCGAGTCGTGCCGCTTGGGCCAGAGTCTAGGGGTCCCGCCCAACCCTTGCCAAGGCGAAAAGTCGCGGAATCAGGGGGTTTTTGACCCAAATCTTTGTAAAGAAAAGGGCCCGGACTTGCATCCGGGCCCTGGGAATTGCGCTTAATGGGTGATGAGGGGGTCGGGATCGCCCTCGTCCAGGGCCACTCGTGGAACCACAGGCTCCTCCGGCTCGCTCCAGTCGATGGGCTCCGGCTCGCGCACCAGGGCCACTTTCAGCACCTCGCCCATGTCGGCGACGGGAATGATCTTGAGCCCCGTCTTCACATTGTCGGGCACCTCGGCCAGATCCTTCTCATTCTCCTTGGGGATGATCACGGTGGTGATCCCTGCCCTCAAGGCGGCGAGAAGCTTCTCCTTCAAGCCGCCGATCGGCAGGGCGCGGCCGCGCAAGGTGACTTCACCGGTCATCGCCACGTCGCGGCGGATCGCGATCCCGGTCAAGACCGAGATGATCGAGGTGGCCATGGCCAGGCCCGCCGACGGGCCGTCCTTGGGCGTCGCGCCTTCCGGCACATGGACATGGATATCCACCTTGTCGAAAGTCGGAGGCTTGATGCCGAAATTGGTCGCCTTGGAGCGGACATAAGACCTGGCCGCGTCAATCGACTCCTTCATCACGTCGCCCAGCTTGCCGGTCGCCTGGAAGCGGCCCTTGCCGGGGAGCATCACCGACTCGATGGTGAGCGTTTCACCGCCCACTTCGGTCCAGGCCAGGCCGGTGACGACACCCACCTGATCCTCGCCCTCCACCTCGCCGTAGCGGTATTTGCGCACGCCGGCATAGGTTTCCAGATTCTCCGGCGTCACTTCAACCGACTTGGCCTTGGAGGACATGATCTCCTTGACCGCCTTGCGCGACAGGTTGGCGATCTCACGCTCCAGGTTGCGCACGCCAGCTTCGCGGCTGTGATAGCGGATCAGGTCGCGCAGGCCCGCTTCGGTGATCTTCCACTCGTCGTCTTTGAGGCCATGCGCCGCCATTTCCTTGGGGATCAAATGACGCTTGGCGATTTCGACCTTTTCATCCTCGGTGTAGCCGGGGATACGGATGATCTCCATGCGGTCCATCAGGGGCTGCGGCATGCGCAGCGAATTGGCCGTGGTGACGAACATCACGTCGGAGAGGTCGAAATCGACTTCCAGATAATGGTCGTTGAAGGTCGAATTCTGTTCGGGATCGAGCACTTCGAGCAGCGCCGAAGACGGATCGCCCCGATAATCCGCGCCCAGCTTGTCGATCTCGTCCAGCAGGAACAGCGGATTGGCGGTCTTGGCTTTTTTCATCGACTGGATGATCTTGCCGGGCATCGAACCGATATAGGTGCGCCGGTGGCCGCGAATCTCGGCCTCGTCTCGCATGCCGCCCAGCGACATGCGCACGAATTCGCGCCCCGTCGCCTTGGCGATCGAGCGGCCCAGCGAGGTCTTTCCCACGCCGGGAGGCCCGACCAGGCAGAGGATCGGACCCTTGACCTTGCCCACGCGGCTCTGCACCGCGAGATATTCCAGGATGCGTTCCTTGACCTTTTCCAGGCCGTAATGGTCGTCGTTGAGGACTTTTTCGGCCTGACCGATGTCGCGCTTGACCTTGGACTTCTTGCCCCAGGGCAACGACAGCAGCCAGTCGAGATAGTTGCGCACCACGGTCGCCTCCGCGCTCATGGGCGACATCGAGCGCAGCTTCTTGACTTCGCTCATGGCCTTTTCGCGCGCTTCCTTCGACAGCTTGGTCTTGCGGATGCGCTCTTCCAGCTCGTTCATCTCGTCGCGGCCTTCCTCGCCTTCGCCGAGTTCCTTCTGGATCGCCTTGAGCTGCTCGTTGAGATAATATTCGCGCTGGGTCTTCTCCATCTGGCGCTTGACGCGCGAGCGGATCTTGCGCTCGACCTGAAGTACGCCGATCTCGGCCTCGATCAGGGCCATGACCTTCTCCAACCTTTCGGTGGTGGAGAGCGTCTCCAAGAGCGCCTGACGATCGGAAATTTTCACAGACAGGTGCGCCGCCACGGAATCGGCCAGCCGCGCCGGATCGTCAATGGCGGCCACCGCCGCCAAGGTCTCGGAGGGAATCTTCTTGTTGAGCTTGATATACTGCTCGAAATTGGTCTTGACGGTGCGCAGCAACGCCTCGCTCTCGCGCGCGGGCGGGGCGTCTTCCGGAATCTTCTCGATGGTAGCCTGGAAGAAATCGGTGCGCGCCGTGAAACCGGTGACGCGGGCGCGGCTCTTGCCTTCCACCAGCACACGCACAGTCTGATCGGGCAGCTTCAAGAGCTGCAGCACCGTCGCCATGGTGCCCACATTATGCAGACCATCGGGCGCGGGATCGTCTTCCGCCGCCACTTTCTGGGTGAGAAGCAGGATCTGCTTCTCGTCATTCATCACTTCTTCCAGCGCGCGCACGGATTTTTCGCGCCCCACGAAAAGCGGCACGATCATGTGGGGGAACACCACGATGTCACGCAGTGGCAGCACCGGCGCGCTCAGGATGCCTGCTTCTCCGGTTTTCTTCACAGCGCCTTCCGCCATCTCATGCTGCGGCTCTGGCGCGCTCAAGGCGCCGGTTTCTTTGGTTTTCTTCACGGCGTCTTCCGCCATCTCATGCTCCTGCCGGCCAGCCCGCCGGCTTAACTGAAACCGCACTCCCGAATGAGCGCGGTTACCACAAGGGAATCGCCCGAAGGCCAAACCCCCGACAGTCTAAAGTGGGCCTGTTGATACGTGGTTTCAAGGCAAAGGAAAAAGGGGGTGTGCGGGTAAGTTCCTGCCCGCGCACAGAAAAGCCGCCGGAACTCGCGTTTTCTCTGCTGGAGTCACGCAAAAGACGCCTTACGTAGTCGCCTGACGCGTACGTCAGGAGGCGGTCTGTTCCCGCGCCTGGCCCTTGTCGGAATAGGTGTAGAGCGGCCGCGCCTTGCCATCGACCACATCGGCGGTGATCACCACCTCTTGCACCCCGTTCAAGGTGGGAAGCTCGAACATGGTCTCGAGCAAGATGCCTTCAAGGATGGAACGCAAGCCCCGCGCGCCGGTCTTCCGCAGAATGGCGCGCTTGGCAATGGAGTGCAGCGCCTCTTCCTGGAACCGGAGCTTGACGCCCTCCATCTCGAACATGCGCATATATTGCTTGGCCAACGCGTTCTTGGGCCGGGTGAGAATCTCGATCAGCGCCGTTTCCGACAGGTCGCCCAGGGTGGCGAGCACCGGCAGGCGGCCGATGAATTCCGGGATCAGGCCGAATTTCAGCAAATCCTCCGGTTCGATCTCGCGCAGAATTTCGCCCGTGCCGCGCTCGTCGGGACCCTTCACATTGGCGCCAAAGCCCATCGAGGTGCCTGAGGTGCGGGCGGAAATGATCTTGTCCAGGCCGGCGAATGCGCCGCCGCAGATGAAGAGGATGTTGGTGGTGTCCACCTGCAGGAATTCCTGCTGGGGATGCTTGCGGCCGCCCTGGGGCGGAACCGAAGCCACCGTGCCTTCCATGATCTTGAGCAAGGCCTGTTGCACGCCTTCGCCCGAGACATCGCGGGTGATCGAGGGGTTGTCAGACTTGCGGGAAATCTTATCGACTTCGTCGATATAGACGATGCCGCGCTGGGCGCGCTCGACATTATAATCGGCGGCTTGCAGCAGCTTGAGGATGATGTTCTCGACGTCCTCGCCCACATAGCCCGCTTCCGTGAGCGTGGTGGCATCGGCCATGGTGAAAGGAACATCCAGGATGCGCGCCAAGGTCTGGGCCAGCAGGGTCTTGCCGCAGCCGGTGGGGCCGATCAGCATGATGTTGGACTTGGCCAGCTCGACATCGCCATTCTTGCCGGTCGAATTGATGCGCTTGTAGTGGTTATGGACGGCGACAGAGAGCACCTTCTTGGCGTGGCTCTGGCCCACCACATAGTCATCCAGGACCTTGAAAATCTCCTGGGGCGTGGGCACGCCTTCCTTGGACTTCATGAAGGAGGTCTTGTTCTCCTCCCGGATGATTTCCATGCAAAGTTCGACGCATTCATCGCAGATGAACACGGTGGGGCCGGCAATGAGCTTGCGCACCTCGTGCTGGCTCTTGCCGCAGAAGGAGCAATAAAGCGTGTTCTTGGACTCGCCGCCGCTGGCCTTGCTCATCTCATATCCGGTCCTTCCACCGGGGCCTTAACGCTCGCCGGCAGCTTGGGGTGCCCCAATGCTGCTTTGCACTCTTAAGGGAGGGGCCGAAGCACCCCCATCTCCCAACATTCGACCACGTTAGCTTGGGCGGGATCAAGATTTCTTTAAATCGGCCCAAGTGCCCGGAAATCCTGGAACTTTCCTGTTCCGGGCCGACTCAGGTTGCGCTGTCCGTTTCCGCGCGCCGCGCCATCACCTGGTCCAAGAGCCCGAAATTCTTGGCTTCTTCCGCAGTCATATAGGTATCCCGGTCGAGCAGCTTTTCAATGGCCTCGACCGTCTGGCCGGTATGCTTGGCGTAAATCTCGTTCAGCCGGCGCTTCAGTTTCACAATTTCCTGTGCATGGCGGGCGATGTCGGCGGCCTGGCCGTAAAAGGCGGCCGAGGGCTGGTGGACCATGATTCGGGAATTGGGCAGGGCAAAGCGGTCCCCCTTTTTGCCTGCACAGAGAAGCAGCGAGGCCGCCGAAGCCGCCTGGCCGATGCAGAAGGTCTGAACCGGCGGGCGCACATATTGCATCGTGTCGTAAATCGCCAGGCCCGCCGTCACCAGGCCGCCGGGCGAGTTGATGTACATATGAATCTCTTTCTTGGGATTTTCGGCCTCAAGAAACAGGAGCTGGGCAGTGATCAGGCTGGCGCCATAATCCTCGATCGGGCCGGTGATGAAGATCACCCGCTCTTTCAAAAGGCGCGAATAGATGTCGAAGGCGCGCTCACCACGGGCGGTCTGCTCGACCACCATCGGCACCAGGGTGTTGTTGTGGAATTCGGTGGGATCAGCCATGGGCCACGCTCTTTCAAGTAAGACTTACTGCCTGTCCAATATAATGTTCCAGACGCCGATTGCGAGCGGCCAACCGGAGCCGTTCACGCGCTATGCGCGGCGCTTTTTATGCTTTCGGGCAGATCGTCCGGGTCCTTGAACAGGGTCTCGCGGTCCACGGTCTTGGTGGTGACCTCCGCCAGTTCGCCAATGAAATCCACCACCTTGTCCTCGAACAGCGGGGCGCGGATCTCGGCCTGGGCCTGGGGATTAGAGGCATAATACTGGAACACCTGCTGTTCCTGGCCGGGGAATTGGCGGGCCCGTGCCATCACTGCGCGATTGACTTCATCGCCCGAGATGGTGATGCCGTTCTGTTCGCCCAGCTTGCCCAGGACCAGGCCCAGCCGGACCCGGCGTTCGGCGATGGCGCGATATTCGGCCTTGAGTTCGTCCTCGGTCTTGCCTTCGTCGGCCGCGGTCTTGCCTTCGCGCTTCAGCTCGGCCTCGACCTGGGCCCAGATCGAGGCGAACTCGGCCTCGACCATCGCCGGCGGCAGCGGAAAATCATGCGCCGTGTCCAGGGCGTCCAGGATGCGGCGCTTGAGATGCAGCCGGCTGGCGGCGTTGAAATCACCTTTGACCTGTTCGCGCACCTTGTCCTTCAGCGCGCCTAAGTCTTCGAAGCCCATTTTCTTGGCCAACTCGTCGTCCACTTTGGGTTCGTCCGGCGCCTTGATCTCTTTCACGGTGACGGCGAAGACGGCGTCTTTCCCGGCCAGATCGGCGGCGTGATAGTCGGCCGGAAACGCGACCTTCACCTCGCGCTGTTCGCCCGCCTTGGCGCCGGTCAGTTGATCCTCGAAGCCGGGAATGAACTGGCCCGAGCCCAACGTCAGATTGAAATCCTCACCCTTGCCGCCGGGGAATTCCACGCCGTCGATGCTGCCGACGAAATCGATCTTGGTGATGTCGTCTTTCTGGGCGGCTTCGCCTGGCCCACGGGCGGTAAAGCCGCGGCTCTGCTTGGCCAAAGTCTCAAGCGCCTCATCCACGTCGGCATCGCTGATCTCGGCGGTGATGCGCTCGACCTTGAGCTTGGCGACGTCGGCAGTCTGGAATTCCGGCATCAAATCCACCGTGACGGTGAACTGAAGATCGGCCTTGCCATTGACCACTTCGCTCACATCGCCCACCGGCTCGATCTTGGGCTGGAGTGCGGGCTTCAACTGATTGTCGCTGATCGCCTTCTGGCTGCCTTCATTGACGGCCTGCTCGACCACCTCGCCCATCACGGACTTGCCGAACTGCTTCTTGAGGAAGGAGACCGGCGCCTTGCCGGGACGGAAGCCCTTGAGATTGACCCGCGGCTTCATTTCCTCCAGCCGCTTGGTGACTTTGGCGTCAAGCTCGCTGGCGGGGATCGTCACCGTGTATTGGCGGCGGAGGTCCTCGGAAACCGTCTGGGTGATCTGCATGTCTGTCGTCCTATTCTGTTATGTACCGGCCAACGGGGGCCTCAGTTTTCTTCTGCCGCGCCGGGCCGAAGACGCTGCCGCGCGGCCCGGCTTGGCTGGTGCGGGCAGAGGGACTTGAACCCCCACGACTTTCGTCACTGGAACCTAAATCCAGCGCGTC
>DATNFZ010000120.1:0-2595 GCA_035606155.1 Rhizomicrobium sp.
CCCAGGGTCTGTTCATGGCAAAATCTGGCTTCGCCAAAGAGCATTTGAGGTCCTTCGTGGACCGTATCGAACGGTTGGAGGAAGAGCGCAATGCGCTCACCGCCGACATCCGCGAAGTCTATTCGGAAGCCAAGGGCCAAGGCTTCGACACCAAGATCATGCGCCAGGTGATGCGGATGCGGAAATTGGACAAGGCCGATTTCCAGGAACAGGAAGCGATCCTGGATCTCTATTTGAACGCGCTGGGAATGCGCTAAAGGCTAGCCGACTTCGCGCATGTCGTCGGGGCCGGTGTCTGTGCCTTCCGGCTCCAGCCCGAATTCCTTGAGCTTGCGGTAAAGCGTCGAGCGGCCGATGCCCAGCTTGCGCGCCACTTCCGACATGTGGCCTTCATAGCGGCCGATGGCCATGCGGATAATGTCCGATTCCAGCGCCTCGAATTTGCGGAACTGTCCCGCCTCGTCGGTCAAGGCCAACGCATAGGGCGAAGCATTTGACGTCTCGGCGGTGGTCAAATGGTGCGCAGGCACCCCGGCATGACTGCGCGCGCTCGTCTCCATGCCCATGGCGGCGGCAATCTGGGGAAAATCGCAGAGATCGAGCACCGGACCGTCACACAGGACCACGGCGCGGAAGATGGTGTTCTCCAACTGGCGCACATTGCCGGGCCAGGAGAAGCGCTCGATCATCTGGGCCGCTTCGGCGGTCAAGCCGGCCACCGATTTATGTTCTTCCGCGGCGAAGCGGGCGATGAAATGCTTGGCCAGCGGCGCAATGTCGTGGGTACGCTCGCGCAATGACGGCACCATGATGGGAAAGACATTCAAGCGGTAATAGAGGTCCTTGCGGAAGCCGCCATCATTGGCCATCTCGGAGAGATCGCGATTGGTGGCCGAGATGATGCGCACATCGAGCTTGACCGGGCGCTTGGAGCCCACTGGATCCACTTCGCCTTCCTGCAGCGCGCGGAGCAGCTTCACCTGCATGTCCAGGCGCAATTCGCCGATCTCGTCCAGGAACAGGGTGCCGCCATCGGCCTCCTGGAATTTGCCCAGATGCTTGTCGGAGGCGCCGGTGAAGGAGCCTTTCTCATGGCCGAACAAAAGCGACTCGATGAGGTTCTCGGGGATCGCGCCGCAATTGACGGTGACGAAGGGCTTGCCGGCACGCGCCGAGCTACCCTGGATGGCGCGGGCGATCAATTCCTTGCCGGCGCCGGATTCGCCCTCGATCAGGATCGGGATGTCGGACTGCGCCGCGCGTGCGCCCAGCTTGAGCACCTGCTGCATCTGCGGCGAGACCGCGATCAGGTCGTCGAAAGTGAGGCGATTGTCGGCCTTCTTTTTGAGCTGTTTGACCTCGCCGGACAGGGTGCCGATCTTGAGCTGATTGCGGATCGAGACGTTCAAGCGCTCTGGGCTGGCGGGCTTGACCAGAAAGTCGTTGGCGCCGGCGCGCATCGCCTGGACTGCGGCCTCGATCCCGCCCTTGGCGGTGAGCACGATCACCGGCAGATCGGGATGGGTGGGGCGGAGCTTGGCCAGAACTTCCAGCCCGTCCATGTCGGGCATTACGAGGTCGAGAAGGATCAGGGAAATCTCTTCGCCGCGCGGCCCATGCACCAGATCGAGCGCAGGCTGACCGCCGGGCGCTGCAACCACCGCCATGCCGCTCTTGCCGATCACGGTCTCCAGCAGGCGGCGCTGGACCGGATCGTCGTCCACCACAAGAACGGTCTCACCCATGGCTTTTTCCTGAAAGGAGGGCGCATTGTGCTGCCACAGGGGTAAACGGCGCGTTTAAACCTGTCTTTTTGCGGCACAATCCGGACAAGCCGGGAACAGGCGGTTCTGCTGTTGAAGGGGCCATTCTGTCGCACCTTTCCCGCCCCGATTGCCGGAAAGGCCTCCTTTGCTATATTGCCGCCGCTTAACTTTCAGGCGAATCCATCTCATGGCCAGCAGCAAAGAAGAACATTACGTCCCAGGCTCGATGGATATCAGCCAGCATCAGCGCGGCTATGCGGGCTTCCTCACCTTCGTCAAATATTCGCTGGGGTTCATCCTCTTGGTGATGATCTTCCTGGCCATCTTCCGGACCCACGGGTAAAGGGGGCGGGGGCTAACGGGTATGAAACTCGCAGTCCCCAGGGAAACGGCAAATGGCGAGACGCGGGTCGCCGCGACGCCCGAATCGGTCAAGAAATTCAAAAGTCTCGGCCTGGATGTGGCGGTGGAAGCCGGCGCCGGCGCCGCAGCCCATATTGCCGATGCCGATTATGCGGCGATGGGCGCGTCCATAGCGCCTGACGCCCGAGGCGTGCTGGCCGATGCCGACATCGTGCTCAAGGTGCGCGGCCCCAGCGCCACAGAGAGCGGGATGATCAGACAAGGCGCCGTGGTGGCGGCGTTGCTGGCGCCCCATAGCGAAAAAGCGGCGATTGCCGCGTTGGCAAGCCAGGGCGCGGTCGCTTTCGCCATGGAATTCCTGCCGCGCATTTCGCGCGCCCAGGCGATGGACGTGCTCTCCTCGCAAGCCAATCTCGCGGGATATCGCGCGGTGCTCGACGCGGCGAGCGAGTTCGGGCGCGCCTTT
>DATNFZ010000121.1:0-20092 GCA_035606155.1 Rhizomicrobium sp.
TGCGCGCCGACCGCAACACGCCCGGCTCCATGCGCTCACCGCCCGAGACGCCTTATCTGTTCGCGCTGGAAAGCGCGATGGACGAATTGGCGTATGAAGCCGGCATCGATCCCGTCGAATTGCGCAAGCGCAATGACACCAAGAAGGAGCCGATTGAAGGCCACACATTCACCAGCCGTTCGCTGGTGGAATGTTTCGACCAGGGTGCCAAAGCCTTTGGCTGGACCCTGCGCAATCCGAAGGCACGCACCATGCGCGATGGCGATTGGCTGGTGGGCCTGGGCACCGCCGCGACCATGTATCCCTCCAACATCGCCAGCGCCGCAGCGCGCGTGACGCTCTATCCGGACAACAGCGCGAAGGTCGCGTGCGCGACCCACGAGCTGGGCCAGGGCATCTTCACCGCCTGCGCCCTGATCGCGGCGCACAAGCTGGGCATCGACCCGGCCCGGGTGACGGTCGAACTGGGCGACTCCAGGCTCCCGCCGGCGCCGGTCGCGGGCGGCTCCAACACCACCGCCAGCGTGGGCAACGCCATCGCCAAGGCCTGTGAAGAAATCCTGGCCAAGCGAAAGAGCGGGGTCAATGACGTGATCGAGGCCTATGCCGACAACACGCCGACGGGCGCGCCCAAGAATGACCTAGACAAGCTCTATCGCGGCAAACCCGCATTTTCCGAGGGCGCGGAGGGCACCATCAGCTATGCCTTTGGCGCGCAATTCGTCGAGGTCCGGGTCCACCGCTTGACGGGCGAGATCCGCGTGCCGCGCGCGCTGGGCGCCTTCGCCGCCGGCACCATCGTCAATCCCAAGACCGCCGAGAGCCAATTGATGGGCGGCATCGTCTGGGGCATCTCCGCGGCGTTGCACGAGGAAACCGAAATCGACCATGGCAGCGCGCGCTATTACAATGACGATTTGGCCGAATATCTGATCCCCGTGAACGCCGATATCGGCGACATCAAGGTGCTGATGCTGCCGGAGAAGGAAGCATTCTTCAATCCGCTGGGAATCAAGGGTATCGGCGAATTGGGCAATGTGGGCATGAGCGCTGCGGTGGCCAACGCCGTCTATCATGCTACCGGCATCCGGGTGCGCCGGATACCGATCCGGCTGGAAATGCTGCTCGCGGGCCTGGACCCGATTTAGTTCAAGAATTGTCCACGACAACAGCCGTCTCAAAAAACTCGAGCTCGGGCGGGCGGCCGTAATTCTCGGTAATCATCTTGCGCCAGGCCGCATCGTAGAAGCGCCCGGCGGCCTCGCGGCTCTCCCAAAGATAGCAGCCGCCGCCAATATGGCTCTCCGCATCATAGAGATAATATTTGCGCACCAGACCCGCCATTCCCCGATATTTTGGCGCCGAGGCGTGAAACATCTCGGCCGCCTTTGCCGAATCGACGCCGGCGGGCAATTTGAACCGTACGATCGCGGTGATCACGTTCGGGGATGCTCCTGTTGGGGCGTGGGCATTTATGATTGGTCGGAGAGAGAGGATTGCAGCCTTCGGCCGTCCTCGGCTTCGCCTCGGATCGTACGCGGGATTCCCGCGTACGCCCAAGGCCTGACGGCCTTGTCGAACCTCTAAATTTATATGGCCATTTTGCGATTGGTCGGAGAGAGAGGATTCGAACCTCCGGCCCCTACGTCCCGAACGTAGTGCTCTACCAGGCTGAGCTACTCTCCGATGCCGGACGGCTTTGACGGCCTGTCTCGCGGGAGCGCCCTTATAGCCATGGCCCCCCGCCCCCGCAACCGGCCAAAAGTCTTGGAATTTCCGGGTCTTCGGGGCGGCCTTTTGGCATTTTCGCCGCGTTGAAAGCCTTTCACCCCCTCTATATGGTCCGCCGCTTGACCACAGCTTGGGGCGTCGCCAAGTGGTAAGGCACTGGATTTTGATTCCAGCATTCGAAGGTTCGATCCCTTCCGCCCCAGCCATCCGCAAGCGTAATGCGCGCGGCGGCGCGTTACGCGGGCGGATGTCCTGCGGCCGCGAAGCGGACCGGGGGATCCAGAGAAATCCGCCACTGCGCCAAATCTTCCAGTTCGAGCCCTTCGCTTGCGCTCCGGGCGTTCGCCGCTCGAAACGGTCCACCGGACCATTTCGCCCGCCTGCGGCGGTCGCGCCTCACCCCTTTTCCGCCTCAGCCATCCGCAAGCGTCAAGGCGCGCCCTTGCGCGACTGACGTGGCGGACGCCCCAGCGAAAGCGGGGGCCCAGAAAAGTCCGCCACGTTAACGGGTTCAACCCTTTCACCGCTTGCGCTATGAAACATCGGGCTGCGAAGAGCGTGAGGGGCAAGGCGGATAGTGCAGTATAAAAAATCCGCCTCGGCCGCGATTGGGGCGGCGGCGACCCTCATCCTTGTGTTCACCGTCCTTCCCGCCGATGCGCAACGCGCCGGCGAGAATGCCGTGACCGCGGCCGATGACGCTTTCGGCACCGCGGTCGGCAATGAGCGGATCGGCATCTACAATGAAAACAATGTCCGGGGTTTTTCGCCCATCCAGGCGGGCAACGAGCGGATCGAGGGACTCTATTTCGACAAGGTCGGTGACCCCAACGACCGGATACAGGCTTCCACGCGCGTCCGTGTGGGCATCGCCGCCCAGG
The DNA here is from genome assembly GCA_035606155.1 of Rhizomicrobium sp. Lineage (GTDB taxonomy): Bacteria > Pseudomonadota > Alphaproteobacteria > Micropepsales > Micropepsaceae > Rhizomicrobium. Next base: position 2,613 of record DATNFZ010000121.1, read on the forward strand.
GCTTCGCTTTTCCAGCGCCCACCGGCATTGTGGATGTTTCGCTCAGGACGCCGGGTGAGAAAGCGGGCCTCAGCACATACTCGGAAGCCAACAGTTGGGGGACCTATAATTTTCAACTCGACGGCGCGATGCCATTGGCGGAGCATTTCAGCCTGGGTGGCGGCGTCGGCACCGATCACACTTTATTCCCCGACGGGGGCGCCAATTATGAAAGCAATGTGGGTGTGCTGGCGCGCTGGCTGCCGCTGCCCGGGCTGGAAATCCTGCCCTTCTGGTCGCGCAAGGACACCTATATCCGCAAAGTGGGTCAAGCGTATCAACCGAACGGCGATTTCCTGCCCAGCCCCATGCCGGAGCGTCACTTCTTCGGGCCCATTTGGGCGCGGCATCAGGATTTCAGCTACAATTACGGCACGATAGTCAATTACACGCTCTCGTCATGGCGGGCGCGGCTGGGAATTTTCCACTCCGATTTCGGAAGTCCGAAAAACGCTTTTCCCCAGCTTGCCAGTCTTGACCGCACCGGCCGGGGCGAGCTGCAAGTAAAATTGAGCCCGAGCTCTTTTCTGGGCTCGACCAGCGGGGAATTCCGGCTGGAGAAAAGTTTCGACACGGGCCCGTTTGTTCAGCGGCTGATCCTCTCCCTGCGCGGCCGAAACTGGAATGGCCGTTACGGCAACTCGATCACCGCCGATGCCGGGCCGCAGACAATCAACCAATATGTCGTCGCGCCGAAGCCCGCTTTTTCCTTCGCGCCCTTGATCCACGACCATGTGGACGAAAGCTGGATTGGTTTGGGTTATCAGGCGGCGTGGCGAAACCGCTTGCAAACGAGCCTGGGCGTTCAGAAAGCGCGCTATCACAAACGCACTGTCGCGCCAGGGACAGGCGCCACGGAGTTGAACGCAGCGCCATGGCTGTTGACCGGCTCGGCCACCGCCGATGTGACGGACAGAGTGCAGATCTTCGGCAGCTTTACCCAGGGCCTGGAGGAAAATGGGATCGCGCCCAGCAACGCCGTCAACAGCAACCAGGCCCTACCTGCCACGACAACCCGGCAAAAGGATGGCGGGGTACGCTGGAAACTCCTGCCCCGGGCCAGTCTGGTCGCCGATGTCTTCGACCTGAAGAAGTTCTATTTCAATTTCGATCCCACCCATGTCTATCGCGAACTGGGGACGTTGGAGAACAAGGGTGCGGAATTGTCGCTCTCCGGCAATGTGACGGACCGGCTTGATATCGTAGCGGGCGCCGTATTGTCGGAGCCAAGCGTGGGCGGAGAAGCTTTGCGTTTGGGCATTGCCGGAGAGCAGCCGGTCGGCGTCGCGCCCCGCAAATTCATTTTCGATGTCAATTGGCGTCCGCCGGGGATGCGCGGACTCTCATTCGATCTGGGCCTCAGTCATTTCAGCAGCGTGCCGGCCACCTTGGACGATGTCGCGGTCGTCCCCGCCTATTCGACAGCAGATTGGGACGCACGCTACGAATTCCAGATGGGGCATGAAGCCGCCTCGCTGAAATTCGCGGTGATGAACATATTCGACGTGCGTAGCTTCCAGGTTTCAAATGCGGGGACCTATGGCTTCACGTCGGACAGCGGGCGCAGGATCGATCTGAGGCTGATCGTCGATATAAGGTGAATTGCCATCAACGCGCCCCCAACGCGCGCCGTCGTTCGGACCGGACGACGGTTAATCGTCGCCACCGTCATCGTGGTAACGGCGCGCGGCTTTGAGGAATGGCGCCGGGGATTGGATCTCGCGTTCTCCCGGATATGGCAATTTCCAACCCGTGGCCGAATACCAGATCACGTGATTAAGGAAGTTCGGGTCGGCCGCGTCGGCTTTGGTGATCTTGTCCTTCATCACTTCGGCGGTGGCTTTCGCCCACGCTTTTTGCAACGGAGTGGCGGCAGCTTCTTTTGTGCCGGCCAGACCCGGCCCTTGATCCAGGGGGATGGCCGCCGGCACGTGCTCGAAGGGCGCCAGGTCGGCACTATCCTGAAACACATCGAACATCGGCGAGGCCACCAGATCGAACTGGGTCAGGGGCTGCATCCCCAAGATGTTCTCGATTGTGCGGTTGATGTTCTCGGCCGTGTAGATGGTGTGGATCGCCTTTCCCTGGCCGGGTTTCTCAGGCGGCACGGTATAGGGACTGACGACAAAGACCGGTTGGCGATGGCCATCGACATGATCGACCCCGCTCTGGGCGTCATCCTCTTCGATGAAGATCGCCGACTGGCCCCAGACCTTGCTGTGGCTGATGGCATCCACGATGCGCCCCAGCGCCAGATCGTTGTCGGCCTCGTAATTGATCGGATAGGGCATGCCTTTGACGGTGCCGGCGGTGTGATCGTTGGGCAGCCACAGGATGGTCAGGTTGGGCACCTGCCCGGCCGCATCTTGCTGCCGAAATAAGGGCAGCCAATAATCGGCGCGATACTGGTCAGGAATGGTGAGATTGAAGGACGGGTAGTGCGGATCGAGAATCCGCGCGGTGGACGGAATCGCGGAGGTTTCGCTGTCCGCGCCATCAGGCACGATGCAGCGCGATTGAGGTGCGCTGCCTTCCTTGCACAGCGCAGTGTTGTAGAAATCCGTCCAGCTATAGTCGGAGCCGTCTGCCTTCTTGGCCACTTGCGAATCGGTGCTCCATTCGCCGTACAATCTCGCGGTGAGCCCCCTGGCCTCCGCTGCCGTCCATAAAAAGCCCTTCGGGATATAGGTCAGCGCATCGTTGCTGTTGCCGCCGGGATAGGAGCGGATCCAGTCGGGCGAGAGAATGTCGTTGGAATAGAACGAGCCCGACATCACGATCCAGGGATGGCCGTCGGCCGACTGGCGGCTGGGCGCATAGACATTGTCGAGCAGCGGAAAGCGCCTGACCAAGGCATGCTGGTTGGGCAGCGCCCAAGCAAAAACGGCAAGCGACGCATCGCCATTGCCCCAAGAGACGTCGCCCAACATCTGATCATAGGTGCGGTTCTCTTTGATGATCAGGAAAACATGCTTGATCAGCGAGGGCTCACCAATGTGCCGGGGCACCGCCACCGCCTTGGCGTTTGGATCGGCATATTGCGGCCCGACCTCGATGTTGGTGGTGAGGTTCCAGTGATTGTTCGCGATCACTTGTTGTGTGTATTGCGCCAATTGCGCCGCCGACGGCAGGGGAATCAGGTTGACCGTGCCCTGTTCCTGGTGGGTGTTGTAACCGGAAACGCCCTGCGCCGAACCGATCGAGCCTTGCGCCCCTAACCCCTTGTCATTGACAACCACAAGCTGCTTGTGACCGGCATCGTAAGCGATCGCTGTCGGGAAATAGGCGGTCGGGATATAGCCGACGACCGGATTGGCGTCGCGGCCGGCAAGATTGACGACGGCGACCGCGTTGGCCTGGCCGAGCGTGACATACGCTTGGTCGCCGCCCACCACGGCGATTGCATTCGGCCCTGCGCCGAATACGCCGCCATCGACCGGAACCGCAAGACTGATCGTGCGAACGACCTTGAAGCTGTCTAGCGCGACGATGGAGACGCTGTCGCCATAGCTGTTGGCGACATAGAGGCTAGGACCATCGATGGTGAGACCTGCCGGATGCAGGCCGACAGGCACTGTCTTGATCTCCTTGCCGGCATCGAGATCGACGACGGAAACCGTGCCGGTGGCGGCAAAGGCGTCGCGGCGATCGGCGACGATGGGCGTGCCGTCGGAGTCATTGGTGAAATCCTTCGCCGTGGCCGGGCGTCCCCCCTCATTGCTCACATAGGCATAGTGGCCATGAATGGCCACGCTGTTGGGCGCGTTGCCGACGGGAATTTGGGCGATGAGCCTCGCCTGCCCTGCGCCCAGATCTATCACCCCCAGCGTGTTGGCCGCATTCAGGGCCACATAGGCACGCTTTCCATCCTCTGAGAGTGCAATCCCGCCAGGATTGATGGCCTTCGCATCAAAATAATGCCTACCATCGGCGGGCGGCGCGGGTAGAGTCAGGCTCTGTTCGCTGGTGAGAAGTCCGGTATCCGGATTTACACGCGCGATGACGATATGATTGTCGTCCTGGCTGAAGAACAGCCGCGTGCCGTCGGAGGAGTAGGTGATGCCGGTGAACGATCCCGCCTTGTCGGAATGGAAGGCGGCGCCATCGGCGGCACTGGGAATAAAACGCTGAAGCAACCGACCACTTTCGGTATCGAAGATGATGATGGGTTGAGGGGAGCCCATCAACAGGACCGCGCCGCTTTTGGTCTTGGCGTTCGGGTTCAGCGCGACAGCCTTGGCCACCACCGGTGAACCCAGGTCGACGATGGTGCCCGCGGGCGTCAGGGTCTGGTTGCTGGACGCGACAATTGAGCCATCGCGCTGTGGGCCGACGGTGCGGTTGGGATTGTCAGCCGCCCGGGCCGGTGCAAGAAACGCCAGGAGACACAATCCAAGGCCCGGCATTTTGGAAAGATTTGAGTGGCGCATGCAGGTCTCCAGCCATCGGGTCATCATAATAACAGGGTATTGTGATATTCGTGACGGCGGGGAAGCTCCTCGGGGAGGCCGCGGATGGGAAAGCTTAAGATCGCAGCATCGGCTCTGGGTGCCTTGGCTGGCCTGTTGCTTGTGTACGGCAGATGGACCGCCATGGCCGGGGACGCGGCGGGCGTCAGCCCGCCGGTCGAACTCCTTCGTTGGCCGCTTCCCGCCTCCGATGCGAAATACGGTACGATCGATGGCCACCGCCTTTGGCAATATGTGGTCGAGCAGGCCCGGATCGCCGTGCGCTACCGCGACAATGGCCACCCGCAATATTGGGGCCGCATCTCCGGCACCTCCGGTGATACCGAGGATGCCCAATGGCTTCAGGACAAGTACCGCCAGGCGGGACTGACGGACACGCGCATCCAGACAGTGGCCTATCTCGCGCCCCAGTGGGCGGCCAAGTCCTGGCATGTTGCGGTGAGCGCTGGTGGCAAGACGGTGGCGCTCACCACCGCCCAGCCGCCTTATGGAAGTCCCGCAACCGGCGGCAAAGAGCTGAATCTGGACGTCGTTTATGTTGGGCTTGGCAGCGAAGCGGATTTCGCGGGCCGCGATGTGCGCGGCAAAGCCGTGCTTCTGGTCAAGGCCTCGCTCAGCCGGCAAGCCGGACCGCCGGACATCCTTAAGCGCGCCGAGGACCACGGCGCGGCAGCGATATTTTCCACGGATTTGCGCGGCGCAAACGACACGGAACAAGCGTATCGGGCACCCACCAAGGTCCCGACATTTCTTTTGGGCACCAAGGACGCGGACACCATCCGCGAGCTGATCGGAAACGCACCGGCCAACGATCCGCCGCACATCTTGATCCGCCTGGATGCCGATTGGGTCTCGAACCAGAAATCTTACCTTGTCTGGGGCACATTGCCGGGCGAGACCGACGAGACCATCTACGTGATCGCCCACCGTGATGGCTGGTTCGACGCCGCGGGTGACAATGCCAGCGGCGTGGCTTCGATGATCGGGCTGGTGGAATATTTCGCCAAGCTTCCCAGGAACCAGCGCCGCCGGACCATGATTTTCATCGGCACCGATGGCCATCACAACATCCGGCCCGGCGAGTTCGGCAATGAATGGCTGGTCGCCAATCGGGCCAAACTCTTTTCGAAGACCGCGCTGATGATCAACGACGAACATCCCGCGGAACGGCTCAGCCATGGTGGCGCCGCCGGCTGGACCAACGACATGGTGCCGCTGGAATGGTATGCCGGCGGGGCGGAGCGGCCTGAGCTTGAGAAGATCGCGGTGGACGCATTTCACGAATTCGGTGTGCCGATCTGGACGAAACCGAGTGCGGCACCACCGGCGGGCGATCTCGGCCGCTTCCACTGGTTCCTGCCGGGGGTTGTGGCGCAATCCAACGACTTCATCGCCATGCACACCCTGAACGACACGCCTGACAATGTGCCCTGGACGGGGCTGGAGGCGATCACCCGCGCCTATGCCAAGATCATCGACGGGGTCAACGCCATCCCTCTGAGCGATCTGCAAAAGCCCGCGACGGCCGATCCCAACGCGCCGGGTTCGCCGCAAGGCGAATTCAGTCTGGCGAATTGTGCCTCCTGGGTGCGCGACTCATCGCAGAGTTGCGTGCCGTAAAGACCTTACGCCGAGCCGATCCGGTCGAGGGCCGCGAAGAAGCCTTCCATGTCCGCTTTCGAGCCGATGGTGATGCGCGAGACGGTGGGCCAGACCGGAAAGGTGCGCGCGATCTCCACACCCTGGGCGCGGAAAGCAGCCTGCATATCCTTCGAGGTCTTGGTCTTCCAGTCGATCATCAACATGTTGGCCTGGCTGGGGCCGATGACCTTTAATTTCCGCTTGGCGAGGCCCTCCTCGACCATGGTGCGCGTGGCGATCAGTTCCGCCCGCCGCCGCGCAATCAGATCCGCCTGGGTGATGCTGGCGGTGGCGCAGGCGGCCGACGGCGCCGGAAGCTGGAACGAGAGAAAGCCATCGTCATACATCTGCAGCTTCTTGATGATGTCGGGACGTGCCATGAAAAAGCCTACCCGCATACCGGCCATGCCGAACACTTTTGAGAAAGTGCGCATCACCAGCACGTCCTTGCCGGCGCGCGCCAGATGGGTGGCGGTGTTATTGGGGAAACCGGGCGTCCAGTGGATATAGGCCTCGTCCACCACCACCATCGAACCCGCCGGCTTGTTGTCCACCAGCCATTCGATATCGGCCATGGGCGTGAGCGTACCGGTGGGATTGTTGGGCGAACAGATGTAATAAACCCCCGCATTGGGATCGGCCGCCAGCATGGCTTTGACGTCATGGCTGTAATCGGGCTTGAGCGGCACTTTCTTCATCGGCGCGTTCAGCCAGACGGCGGCGCGCTGGGGCGTCTCGTAGCTGGGATCGGCCAGCACCAGTCCCCTGGTGGGCGAACAGAAAGCCACGATCGAGCGCGCCAAAGCCGGGTTGGAGCCAGGCCAGGTGGAAACATGATCGGCGGGAATATTCTCGACCTGGGAAATCGCCTTGATCAGTGCGCCATGCTCGTCATGGGGCGCATAGCGGTTGCTTTGCGAAGTGACGGCGGCCGCCGCCGTGAGCCCGGGCGCGAAGGGCGGCGCCCAACATTCGTTCAAGCCGATCTGAATCTTGGCGCGCGCACCCTCCTGGGCCAGCGCGAATTCCGGGCCAAAGGCGAAGGCGGCCGCACCGCCGACCATCATGGCCGCCCGCATCATCTGGCGCCGCGAATAGTCGCGCGAGAGCAGATCGTCTTTCACGTCTTCACGGATCGATGGCGTCATGGGTTCTCCTTGGGAAAGGGTCTTGGAGTCGGGGCGAATGCCTCCCGAATCCTCCACAAGCAGAGCGCAGTCTAAAGCGGTTCCCCTCACGGGTCCACGGGCTCTGTCGCGCGGGCGCTTGTTCCCGGTTAAACTTCACCAGGAACTGATGGGGACGATCATGGCGATCAGGCGGGTAGCTCTGGTTTTGGCGGCGCTGCTGGCGAGCGCGGGCGTAAGCCTTCATGCCCAGGAAATGGTGGGCCAATACAAACTGGTTTCGGCGCTCCCCCGTCCGGGCGCCACCGAGATTCTCGACAATGACCGCGGCCGGGTCTTGGCCGGTGGGCAGGTGGTGTTCCTCCGGGGCGGCCATGTCCGCACCATCGAGGCCACCGACGGCAATGTCCGCGCTGCAATGGTCGAGTTGAAGTAATTATTTCAGCGCGTTCTCAAGCTGCGTCTTGGTCATCTTGGAGCGATTGGGAATGTGCTCCTTTTTCGCTCTCTTATAGAGCTGCTCCTTGGTGGGACCCTTGCGGACGCGGGCGCGCGCGGCGCGCTTGCCGCCCGCGGTGAGGCGGCGCGCATTCTGGCCACCTTCGGCGCGGGTGCTGACGCGCTTGCCGCGAGCGCCGATATGGGACTTGCCTTCCTTTTCCTGTTGGGCGGTCCGTCCGCGTGCTTCCTTGCGTTCGGTCCTGGCGCGATGCTTGCGGTTTTCGTGGGCACTTTCATATTTCGAATGGCCGGCTTCATTGAGCGCGATGGCGATCGCCTGCTTGCGGCTCTTGACCTTGCCGCCTTTACCGCCCTGGCCGCTTTTCAACTCGCCATGCTTGAATTCATGCATCACGCGCCCTTCGGTGCGGCGCTGTCTGGGTGTGGCCTTCGCCATTTGTTAGTTCCTCCTTGGATTTCCCCAAGCAGCAACGTCGCAAGAAAGGAGCCGTTCCGTTACTCCGCCATGGCGGGCAGCGCGCGATAGCGGCCGGGCCGGAAGAACAGGATGCCCAGCGCAAAACCTCCCACGCCCACGATCTGGGTGATCAGATTGAACGTGGTGATGGCGTAAATGCCCAGCCCGATCAGGGTGAGGCCGCTGAGTCCAGGAAACAGCGACAGCGCCAGCCAGCGAAGCCCGCGTTCGCCGCGAAAGCTCCATGCCGCGACCAATCCCGCCAAACCATAATAATAGGCCACCTGGATCGCCACCGCGTTGACGGACGCGGTGATGATGGCACTGACGCTGGGCATCAAGCTTGAGCCCCACAGCAGCACCAGGCCGATGCCGATCAAAAGGTACATGGCGGTGGTGGGGCTCTGCGTCTTGGGCGAGACCTTGCCGAACAGACGCGGCATGGCGCCGTCGCGCCCCATCGCGAATAGGGTGCGGGAGAATTGCAGCATAGTGGTTTCGAGCGTCGCAATGGAGGAGAGGATCACCGCCAGCGATGCCGCCAAACCGCCCTCCCGGCCCAACCCCGACGCTACGGCGATGTTGTAGACGATATTGTCGGTCAATTTGTCCGCGTCCTTGAGGGAAAACAGGAACAAAGCCGCGATGGTGAACCCAAGATAATAAATGATGGTGACGATCACGCTGGAGAAGCCGCCATTGCCGGCATTGGCGTGCGGATTGACGGTTTCCTCGCTGAGATTGGCGGTGACGTCCCAACCCCAATAGAAGAACACCGCCACCAAGGCGCTGGCGGCGAAGCTTTGGCGGGTATAGCCCAGTCCGAACCACGACCAGGAGAACGGATTCATCGCGCCCGCATGCGCGGCATGAACAAAGGCCGCGATCATCAGGAAAGTGAGGATTAGAAGTTCGATCCCCGTCATCGCCACTTGCACCTTGCTGGTGATCTCGATGCCCATGATCAACACCAGCGCCACCACCACGAACCAGAAGCTCGCCACCAGGGCAGTGACGATCACATTTCCGGTGAGTGCGGGGGCAAAGAAATTGAGGCTGGCGGTGGCGGCGGGGATGCTGCCCGTCACCATGAAGACCAACGCCGCGATCAAAAGCGCCCAGCCCGAGAAAAATCCCAGGAATTTTCCCAACACCGCGCTGGTCCATTGATAGCCCGCGCCCGCGCTCACCCGCTGGCGGTTGAGCGCCCGGTAGGCGAAAGCGACGCCCAGCATGGGAATGGCGAATATCACCAGCGCGCCCGGCGCCAATGTTCCCGCGCTGGCCAGCAGAACCGCCGTGGTTACGGCGATCGTATAACCGGGGGCGCTGCCCGCCACTCCCATCACCAGCGATTCGAAAAACGAAAGGGAATTCGCTTTCAAACCGCTTGCCATATTGCCCCGCAACGCCTGCATGGCGGGTCTAACATGCTTTTTCGCTCTAGTCTCGGGATCGGGAATGGGCTACCAGCCCACGCGCATCCCAATGGCAGGAATGGACCATGAAGATCGGCGTCCCCAAGGAAATCAAAACCCTGGAATTCCGCGTCGGCCTGGTGCCGCCGGTGGTGCATCAATTGACGGTCTATGGTCACCAGGTCTTTGTCGAGACCGGCGCCGGCGCCGGCATCGGCCAGAGCGATGAGGATTACAAAAAGGCGGGCGCCACCATCCTGCCCAACGCCGACGAAGTCTTCAAAGCCGCGGACATGATCGTGAAGGTGAAGGAGCCGCAGGCGGTCGAGATCGCGCGGCTGAAACCGCATCACGTTCTCTTCACCTATCTTCATCTCGCCCCCGATCCCGAACAGGCCAAGGGCCTGATGAAATCGGGCGCCACTGCCATCGCCTACGAGACCATCACCGACGCCAAGGGACGGCTGCCTCTGCTCGCGCCCATGAGTCAGGTCGCCGGCCGCATGGCGACGCAAGTCGGCGCGGCGCTTTTGCTCAAGCCTGCGGGTGGACGCGGCATGTTGATCGGTGGCGTGCCCGGCGTGCCGCCCGCCAAGGTTGTGATCCTGGGCGGCGGCGTTTCCGGCGAACACGCCGCCGAGATGGCGGTGGGCATGCGCGCCGACGTCATCCTGTTCGACATTTCACCCGCGCGGCTGGAACAGCTCGACGAGCAATTCGATGGACGCCTCAAGACGGTGTTCTCCACCCATCATGCCATCAGCGAGGCGATTACCGGCGCCGATCTCGTGATTGGGTGCGTGCTACTGCCCGGCGCCTCCGCGCCCAAGCTGATCAAGCGCGAAGACCTGAAGCGCATGCGCAAGGGCTCGGTGCTGGTGGATGTGGCGATCGACCAGGGCGGCTGTTTCGAAACCAGCCGGCCCACCACCCATGCCGATCCCACTTTTGTGGTGGACGGCATCATCCACTATTGCGTGGCCAATATGCCTGGAGCAGCTCCCCTCACCTCCACCTATGCTTTGGGCGCGGCGACGGCGCCCTACGTGTATGCGCTGGCCAATCAGGGCGTGGACGCGGCGCTGGCGGCGGATTCAGGTTTCGCCAAGGGCTTGAATGTGCGGGCCGGAAAGATCACGCACCCGGCGGTGATCGAGTCCCTGAAGCTGTAACAGAAACAATTCGTGAGGCCGCCAAAACGCGGCATGACGGCTTTTTCTCCATCCCGACGCCATGATTTATGCGTTGACGCATCAGGCAAGCAGGCGTTTAATTTTTTCGCGGACGAACATTCTGCCGCCTGATCGCCGAGGCGTTTTTCGGGTGTGAGAGCGTGGCGTAGAGTCCCTGGCGGACCCGCCAACGTGATGGTCTGTTGGAACGGACCACGGACACACCTTCGAGAAGCCGGGGTCGACGTGAAGGTTCTGCCCGCGTTGGATCCACGCCAGCAGGAGGGTTCCGCATGGAAGACACGCCACCGGCGATAAAAATCCGGCCCCTTCTGAAAAAGGGGCCAACGGCCCTTGAAACGGACCGCAGCTGACAATCGAATCTGTTGAAACACGGGAGCAATCCCGATTTGGGCTCCGGCTTGACGCCGGACCAGACAAGGCCTCAAGGCCACGAACTCCGCCTCCAAAGGGCGGGGTTCGTTTTTGTATGCGCCGCGCTAGTCTTGCGCGTTTTCGGGCGGAGATAGCGCGTGCGTCAGTTCCTCATCATGTTCTTCACCATCTTCGTGGCCGAACTGGGCGACAAGACCCAGTTCGCCACGCTTCTGTTTGCATCGGAGCGGAAATCGCCGGCGGCAATCGTCTTTCTCGCGTCGGCCGGAGCGTTGGTGCTGGGCGCGGCGATCTCTGTGCTTCTGGGCGCGCTTGCGGGCAAGCTTCTGGAGCATGTGCCGCTCAAGCTGATCGCGGGAATTGGCTTCATCGCCATCGGACTCTTCACTGTCGCGGAGCATTTCCGGGGCGGGTAGATCGAGTCAGGGCTTGGCGAAACGGCTTTCCAGACGGCTGAGAATTTCCCCGGCCTGAAAACCCAGCGCGCCCAGCCGGCCGGAGCGCTCCAGCAGCGCCAACCCCGCCAGCGCCGCCGCCACCAAAACCACGTCGCATTGATTCTGCCGGTTGTCCGAAGGCAGCCCGCTCACCTCCGACAGCGCCCGCAAGGCCGCGATCATGCGGCCATTGAACAACCGTTCGGCGTCTCCCCCACCGCCCTCCCGCGGCAGGGCCTGCGAGGCGGCGGCCATTGTCTCGGTGCCGCCCAAAAGCGCCAGTGCAGTCGTGGCGGCGTCTTTGAGACCGCCCGCTTCCCGCATCGCCCGCGCCAGTTGGGTGAGATCGTCCGCCGCCAGCGCCAGAAGCAGCTCGTCCTTGCTGCGGAAATAGCCATAGAGGCCCGCCGGCGCGAAGCCGGCCTCCGCGGCCACCGAGCGCAACGAGAGGTCGCGGGCGCCGTCGCGCGCGGCCACCCGCCGCGCGGCATCCAGGATCTGGGAGCGCGATTGGGCCTTGGAAACATGTTGGGGGCGTGGCTTTCGCCCCGGCCGCGTCATCGCCAGCGCCGCTTCGCTCATGGCGCGCAATGATAAGTGATTCGCGGGCCTGGGCGAAAAGCCGGCATGAGCCGCGGACTTAAGTTCGGGTAATTCAATTCGGGTGGCTGGCCTTGAAGGCGGCCACCGCGCCATTGATGTCAGAGCCGACCTTGACCTTGTCCGCCTGGTTTTCATTGATCTTTTTCATGGCGTCGGACTCGATGAATTTGTCGAACGGCGTCTTGTCCTTGGCGGCCTGATCCTTCTGCGCCTTCACATAGTCCAGCATGCATTGCTGATAGACATCCGATTGGGCGATGAAATTCTTGGCATCGGTCACAGCGGCCATCATTTGCGCCTGGCTCGACGCGCGGCCGTCGGGCGCCACCGGCGCGATCGGCGGCTGGCAATCAGCTTGAGCCAACGCCGGCAGAATCCCGCCCGCAAAAAAAATCAGCGCCAATCCCAATCCGAGACGCATTTTGCCCCACCAGCCACCCAAGACTGACGAATTGAAGCATAATTTTCACAACGTCACCAGATCGGGAAATGCCGGAACGATGTGCAATTCCGCACAAATGTCACTGTGGTGACCGATCGTCGCGGATGGTTTTTTTGGCGATGAAATTGTCGGCGAATCGCAACAGCAGAGCCACCAGCATCAACATGACGCTCCATCCATAAAAGGCGTCGGGACGATGAGGGCCCGAGAGGCGGGAAAAGCCGGTCAAAGTATAGGCAAGCCAGTAATAGGACAGACCCGCGCCCAGGATGACGCGGCGCGACCGTTCGCCCAGGCCGCGCTGCGGAGAAGCGACGTAAGCGACCATCATGGTGAGTGCGGCTCCGAAAATCGCAAACAGCGCCATGCTGAAAGAGAGGCCTTGGTGATCAAGCGGCGGCGGGGTGAGCGTGTTGGGAATGATCAGGCTGGCAAGAAAGACGCCGAAGCTGGCGCAGAATCCCCAAATCAGCTGGGGCCCCTCGCCGTCCGCACGGCGAAATTTTTCCCATGGCAGGAGCCGCGTGACAGGGCCCGCTATGATGGCGATGAAAAAGACCAGACACGCAAAGCGCCAGGCCAATTGATTGCCCAGGCGCAGGCCGTTTTCGTCAAAGCCGTGGACAGCAAATCCGCCAAGGCAGATCACGCCCGCAGTCAACGCGATCAAGCCCCACAGTGGAATGCCGAAATGGGCGGAGCGGGGGCGAAAGGACACGCCGCGGAATGCCAGGTTTTTGCCGGGTCTGCTCATCCGGGAGACGCAACGCGCCAACCCCCGAAATGTGCCAAATGTTAAATGGAACTTTTGTGAAGCGCGACCGCGAAGCCCGGAACGGGCTGATGCGATTCCGTGCGAGGTGAAGCCGATACCAGCCCCGCCACGGAAAGGCCCGTCTCTTTCGCCAAGGCGCGCAGATAGCCTTCGCTATGGCGCCAGCGCCGCTTGGGGCCGAGTTCGAAGCCTTCGCCGTCATGGGCTTCGGCGGTGAAGAGAAAAAACCCGCCGTTGCGCAAATGGCTTGCCACGGCGGCGAACACGGGCCTGAGATCGCCCAGATAAACCAGGGTATCGGCCGCCAGGATCAGATCATATTGGCCCTCCAGCGCGCTCTCGATGTCGCCCACGGCGAGAAAATCATAAATGCGACGGGCCCCCGCTTTCTCGATCATGGCAGGCGAAAGATCGATGCCGCCAAGGTGGCCCGCGCGCGGTTTAAACAGAAGGCCTGCCAGGCCGGTGCCGCATCCCAAATCCAGCACGGCAAGGCGCTCGCGTTCCGGCATCACCAGATCGGCCAGGTCTTTGAGAATTTGCGGGGCGGCATAGTCCAACTGTCCCAGCATGCGATTGTCGTAATCGGCGGAAAATTGGTCGAACAAGTGCCGCACATAGCCAGCATCCGAGCGGGATGCCCCGGCAATCGCATTGGCACGGATGGTCAATGCCTCGATCTCGGGCGACGGTTCGAGAGTCTCGAAAATGGCCAGCGCCTGCGCCGCCTCCCCGACTTCGAGCCAGGCTTTGGCCATGAGAAGGCGCGCCTCAACAAGCGCGGGATCAAGCCGCTGAGCCCGCTGAAACTCCGCGATTGCCGCCGGCAGCGCGCCTTTCGCCAGCAAGACCTCGCCCAATGCCAGCGCGGCCACGGCGATGCCGGGATTGAGCGAAGCGGACTCCCGCGCCTCGTCAAGCGCCCCATCGCAATCGCCCGCCGCAAGCAATGCCTTCACCAGGGTGAGGCGCGCAAGCAAGCCACCCCTGCCCGCCTCCAACCTTTCGCGCAATGCTTTCACTGCCTCGAGAGGCCTGCCCCGCGCGATCAGCTCTTCCGCCTCGGCAAGAGGATCAGTCTCCCAGAAGACAGAGGCCATTGTTCAATACCACCGTGCCGGGCCGCTCCTTGACGCCGGCGCGGAAGGAAATGGTGGCGCCGTCCACCCAGATCTCGACGGTCAGCGTCTCGCCAGGGAAGACCGGCTTGGAGAAGCGCACATCGAATTCCTTGATGCGTTCCGGCTTGTATTCCGCCACGCTGGAGAGGACCGCCCGGCAGGCGGTGCCGTAGGAACAGAGCCCATGCAGAATGGGGCGAGGAAAGCCCACCGCCTTGGCCATTGCCGGATCGCGGTGAAGCGGGTTGCGGTCGCCGGAGAGCGCGTAGAGAAACGCCTGATCGGGCCTTGTGTCGCATTCCTTGACCAGGTCGGGGGCGCGCGCTGGCAAGGTGTGAAGTTCCGGACCGCCCCGCTCCGGTCCGCCGAAGCCGCCATCGCCGCGGGCGAAAATGGAAGAGATGATGGTGAACAGTTTCTCGCGGCTGGCCTTGTCGCGCACCACGCGCTCCTGCACCAGGACGGCGCCCCGTCCTTCGCCCTTGTCCAGAACCTCCAGCATGCGTTCGTCGGCCACGATGTCGGCCTTGGGTTGAAGGGGCTTGTGAAAGGTGATGCGGCGCTCGCCATCCACCACCATCATGAAATTGATCGAGGATTTTTGCGGCATGCGCTGGCGCTCGGGCGGCGCCTCGCCGCGATTGATCACGCTGGCGAAAGTGGGGACCACTTTGAGACCATGGCCTTCATAGGCGAAGGGCAGTTCCTTTTCGTCCAATGGATCGCGCATGAAGCCCACCCCCAGTGCGTACAGCATCACGTCCTTTTCGTCATAGCGCGCCTCAAGTCCCGTGGCGCCGCTTTGCATCATGTCGTCATAGTCGATGGGCATGTCCCCGCCTCGTCGCTCACGGTTCCCGCCATTGTGCCTTGACGCTCGCCTCCAAGCCAAGCTTTGTTCCGGCGATGACGCAAAATGTCCAACCCCGCTCGCATGGCTGTTTGTGGGGATGTCTGGCGATCATTGTGTTGCTGTTCCTGCCCGTTCTGCTGGCGGGCGGTTATGGCACCTGGTTCCTGTGGCAGGGTTTTCGCCACGATCCTGTGCTGCGCACGGTCAGCGAACTGGTTCGCCGCGACGGCCTGGCCCATCAGGTACTGGGCGACGATGTCCAGGTGGTGGGCATGTATGGCAACGCCTTCTCTTATGTCCCGGGCATGGGCAGCCACAGCGACTATGCGGTGCGGCTGGAAGGCAGCAGGAGCGAAGGGACGCTGGAGGTGGAGGCGGAGACGCGCCGTGGCCATGTCGACGTCACGACCATGATCCTCACCACGCCTGATGGCGGGCGTTACGACCTGCTGCGCAATACAATTCTGACGCCGGGAGCCGGCGCGACCTCGATTTAGGAGGCCACGCTTTTCGGTACCGCCAGCGCTGGGCCGTCGCTCCAAACATTGGTCAGCGGCAGGCCGTTCTTTTCGATGGCCGCGCAGGCCGCCTCATAGCCTTCCTTGATCGCCTGGTCGAATTTTTTCCAGTCGCGCAGACCGATGTCGGGCAGAGGCGGCTCTATCAGGTAGTCGGCCTGTTCGCGCACGATGCGGCGCTGGGCTTCCGAGCCCACCGTGCCGGAGCGCATCAAGATGGAGATGATGGAAGGATTGCCTTGCATGCGCTGGGCGATCAGCCACCACCAGGGCCGTTCGCCATAGCGGTCGTCGCGCGCCTGCAGATCGAGTTCGCCGGTGATGTCGCAGGCGATGATGGGGCCGGCGCCCATGGAATGCTCGCGCATCACATCCACCGGCAGGTTGTTCATCACCCCCCCGTCCACCAGCAGGTGACCGTGATAAGTGACCGGCGGCAGGATGCCCGGCAGCGCCACCGAGGCGCGCAGCGCCCGCCACAAGGTGCCTCCGCGGTGCTCGTGAATGCGGCCGGTGGTGAGATCGGAGGATACGCAGAAGAACGGCAGGGGCAATTCCTCGATGCGGATATCGCCGAAATCGGCCCTGAGCATGGTCGAGGCCTTCTTGCCCCGCACCAGCGCGATCAGCGGCAAGGTCAGATCGTTGAGCGGATCATGGCGGACAAAGGCTTCCCGCATGCGCTCGGTCAATTCTTCGACGCTCCATTCATGGGCCACGCCCGCGGCGATAATCGCGCCCATGGAGGTGCCGCCCAGATGGTCGAACGGCACATCGGCCTCTCGAAGCGCCTTGATGATGCCAATATGGGCGAAGCCTCTGGCGCCGCCGCCCGCCAGTACCAGGCCCACCGCGCGTCCCGCGATGAAGCGGGCAAGCCGCGCCACGTCGGCCTTGTTGCCGGCGCGGATGTGATGATGGGATTCGAACAGGCCGGACCGAATTGAGAAATGCTCCGGCAATCCGGCGCGGGTGCCCGGGGGATGGAGCAACAGCAATTCCGGCAGGCCCGAGGCGCGCTCCTTGAAAGCGGGCAGATCCAGGGGACGAAGCGGAAGCGGCTGATCGGCCCGGGCCAGGAGAAAAATGCGGTCCGCCTGGCGCAAACATTGGTGCGTCCAGGGGCTTTCGGGCGCGTCGCCACGGTAGAACACCACGTCATGCGCGGCTTCGAAGGCGTTGAACCATTCCGCGCTTTGCTCCGAGGCCTGGTTGTCCAGCACCGCGGCACGGCTTCCCATTTCTGCCAGCGCATTGGCGATGCGATGGGCAACGGGGGCGGCTTCGAGATTTGCCTGCAGCGGTATGATGGCGAAGCTCTTGGGCCGGGCGCCCTGGCCGCTGTTGCGAGTGGCGGCGGCCAGCCGTTTCACCAGTATCTGCATCAGATTCATCATCACCTTGGGGTGACGCGCGATCAGCGCCTCGAACCCTTCCGGGCTGACGCGCAGAAGCTCGGTGTCGCGCAGCGCCACAAGTTGAGCGGTGTGCTGATGGTCCTGGGCGATCAGCGACATTTCGCCCACCGTCTCGCCTGCCGGCACCAGCGC
>DATNFZ010000122.1:0-7621 GCA_035606155.1 Rhizomicrobium sp.
ATGCTGAGCGGCGTGATGCCGTGCTCCTTGTTGAAGGCTTCATGCTTGGCGCGGCGGCGGTTGGTCTCAGCCATGGCGCGCTCCATCGAGCCCGTCACCTTGTCGGCATAAAGGATCACCTTGCCGTCCACGTTGCGTGCGGCGCGGCCGATGGTCTGGACCAGCGAAGTCTCGCTGCGCAGGAAACCTTCCTTGTCGGCGTCCAAAATCGCCACCAGGGCGCATTCCGGAATGTCCAACCCTTCGCGCAACAGATTGATGCCGATCAGCACGTCGAACGCGCCCAGGCGCAGATCGCGGATGATCTCGATCCGCTCCAACGTCTCCACGTCCGAGTGCATGTAGCGCACGCGGATGCCCTGCTCGTGCATATATTCGGTCAAGTCCTCCGCCATTTTCTTGGTCAGGGTGGTGACAAGGACGCGATAGCCGCGCAGGGCCACGTCGCGGCATTCGGCAATCAAATCGTCCACCTGGGTTTCCACCGGGCGGATTTCCACCGGGGGATCGATCAACCCGGTGGGCCGGATCACCTGTTCGGCAAAGACGCCCCCGGTGCGCTCCATCTCCCACGGTCCCGGCGTGGCCGAGACATAGACGGATTGCGGCCGCATCGCGTCCCATTCCTCGAATTTCAGCGGCCGGTTGTCGATGCAGGAGGGAAGGCGGAAGCCGTACTCCTGCAAGGTGAATTTGCGCCGATAGTCGCCCCGGTACATGCCGCCGATCTGGGGCACGGTGACATGGCTTTCGTCGCAGAACACCAGCGCATTGTCGGGCAGGTATTCGAACAAGGTGGGCGGCGGCTCGCCCGGCTGGCGGCCGGTGAGCCAGCGGGAATAATTCTCGATGCCGGCGCAAGAGCCGGTGGCCTCGATCATCTCCAGGTCGAACTGGGTGCGCTGCTCCAGCCGCTGCGCTTCCAAGAGCTTTCCCGTGGCGCGGAATTCCGCCAGGCGGTGAATCAGCTCCGCCTTGATGCCCTTCATCGCCTGCTGAAGGGTGGGCCGCGGCGTCACATAATGCGAATTGGCATAGACCTTGATCGACTCCAGCTCACCCGCCTTGTGGCCGGTCAGGGGATCGAACTCGGTGATGGAATCCACCACATCGCCGAACAATTCCACCCGCCAGGCGCGGTCTTCATAATGGGCGGGGAAAATGTCGATCGTGTCGCCCCGCACGCGAAACGCGCCGCGGGTGAAATTGTCGTCGTTGCGCCGGTATTGCAGCGCCACCAGCCCGGCGATGGCGCCGTTCCTGTCCACCTTGTCGCCGCGAGAAATCGAAACCGCAGTGCCGGAATAGGTCTCGACCGAGCCGATACCGTAGATACACGACACCGAGGCGACGATGATCACATCGTCGCGCTCCAAGATCGCCCGCGTCGCCGAATGGCGCATGCGGTCGATCTCCTCGTTGATGGAGCTGTCCTTCTCGATATAGGTGTCGGTGCGGGGGATATAGGCTTCCGGCTGGTAGTAATCGTAATAGCTCACGAAATACTCGACCGCATTCTCCGGGAAGAATTGCTTGAACTCGCTGTAAAGCTGCGCCGCCAGGGTCTTGTTGGGGGCCAGGATCAAGGCCGGGCGCTGGGTCAGTTCGATCACCTGCGCCATGGTGAAGGTCTTGCCCGAACCGGTGACGCCCAGAAGCACCTGGTCGCGTTCCAGCGCGTTCACGCCCGCGACCAGTTCCTTGATCGCGGTGGGCTGGTCGCCGGCGGGCTTGTATTCGCTCACCAGCTTGAACGTCTTGCCGCCTTCGGACTTTTCCGGCCGCGCCGGACGATGCGGCACGAAAGCGGCTGTTTCCGCGCTCGTCAGCGCCGATACCGGAGTCGCTACATAAGCGGGATCAATGTCGGGGTCGGAGGCGATGGAAGGCGCGGCCTGGACCGCGGCCTTGAACCCCCGGGCTCGCCCTTCGGCCGCCCCGAGGGCATGCTTCGCCGCGTTGTCCGAACCGCCGCGGCCCTTCCGGGTGCGGGGAACCATGCCGTTATTGTGCGCCATCCCTCGAATATAGCGCGCCGGGCTGGTTTTTGTAGGGCGGTTTGGTTTCCCCCTCCGCCCTCCGCATCGCAAGCGCTGCTCCGGGGCACCTCCCCCGCCAGCATGCTTGCGCATGCGCAGGGGAGGCGGACCTCGGCTGGAAGCGCGGCGTAGTTACTTCGCGCTTTCGATCGCGGCCTGAGCGGCGGAGGCGGAAGCCTTGGCGCTGTTCATATTGATATCGGCAATGCCCTTGGCGAGATCGTCACGCGCCGTCATCAATTTGGTCTTGTTGATCTGGTTGGTCTCGTCCGGGATGGCGCCGTTGCCGGATTGCGCGCAAGGGTTCATTTCCTTGGCGTCGAAGCCATCGCCTCGCGGCCCCACCAGGCAGTTCAGGGCGTGATGCATATGCTGATGCACGCCATTGATGTTGCCGGCCTGGGCGGCAAGCCCGGCATGTTGGGCGGCGTTGTTGATCTCTGATCCCAGATCGGCGGCGAACGCGGTTGCGGCGAACAGAGCGGGCGCGGCAGCAAGCGTGACAAGTGAAATGAGTTTCATGGTTCCTCCTGAAATAAATGGGCGCATAGGTCGCCCTATGCGCCCACTCTAGCCGCTTTTGCGGCGGTTTAGTGAATCGTCTCCAGATTGGCGCGCAGCCGTTCCGCTTCCGGACCCGTGGTGGGGGTGGCGTTCATGTCCTTGTCCGGGCTGATCACGGTGCCGTTGAAGGTGAGGCCGCCATAGGCTCCCGTGCCGCTGGTCCACACCACCATATCGCCGCCATGGGCGGTGGTGGCGGCTTCCGCGCCGGACGACAGGGTGGCGACGGTGATGCCGCCCCCGGCGCCCAGCTTGAAGTTGCCGTGCTCGATACCCGACAGGGCGCGGTTGCTCATGATGATGAAGACCAGCTCGGCCTGTTCCAGGCCGGCTTGGAGGCCGAACGACGCCGACCCCATGCCGTAGAAGCGGGGCTCGCCCCAGCCATGGGCGGTGCGGCGGACCAGGACGCCGTCGCCGCCTTCGGCACCAAAGATGAAGCCGCCTTTGACCAGCTTGGGCACGATATAGACCGCGCGGGCCTGGTCCATCATGCGCGCCGCGGTCGCGAAGGCGGGATCGCGCTTGAGGTTTTCCACGGTGCGGTTGGCATCGCGCAGAAGCTCACTTTTGTCGCTGGCCTGGGCGGGAAGCGCGAATAGGGTAAGGGCAAGGGCGGCGGCCGCTGCCAGTCTGGGGATCAAGGTTTTCATGAGGAGAATCCTTTTAGGGCAGAGGGGGGGTCTATGGGTGCCATGCAAACCGGTCAGGGCCTGAAAAGTTCCCCCGCCGTTGGCTTGGCTGTATCTTGGACGCGGAGGTGGCCCCATGAGCGAGATGTCCGAACGCAACTCGGTGCTGGTCGCCTATGGTCTTTATCTGCTGGGCGCGGTGACCGGCGGGCTCACCACCCTGGCCGGGATGATCCTGGCCATGGTCAAGCTGGACGGGGCGCGGGGCACGCTGTTCGAAAGCCATTACCGCAACATGATCCTGGTGTTCTGGGTCTGGCTGGCGGTGATTGTGGGCGCGGGCGCCATGATCCTGGCCGGCGTGGCGGGCGTGGCCTTTTCCCTGTTCGCGGCATGGCCCATGGGCGGCCTTGCCGTTATTCCCGCCGCCCTCGCCTTCTGGCTGATCGCACTTGGGGTGGTGGCCACCTGCCTTTGGTATTATTGGCGGCTGGTGCGTGGATTGGTGCTGACTTTGGACGACAAGCCCTTCTAAACATCGGCGCATGACCCGTTCGGAACTGCACTTCGACCAGTCGCTGCCGGCGGTCTATGGCATCGCACAGCGTCTGTCGCCAAGGATTGAAAGGCTGCTGGCGAGGAATCCCAGCCCGTTCACGTTTCGCGGCACCGGCGTCTATCTGGTGGGCGACGCCAGACGAGTGGCGGTGATCGATCCGGGACCGAACGATCCCGAGCACATCCAGTCGCTATTGGCCGCGATCGGCGGGCGCGAGGTGGAGCACATTCTCATTACCCACACCCATCGCGATCATTCCCCGGCGGCGGCGGCATTGAAGAAAGCGACGGGCGCAAAGACATATGGCTTCGGCCCACATGCGCGGCACGGCGGCGATGTCGAAGAGGGCGGGGATCACGACTTCGTGCCGGATATCGCCGTGCGCGACGGGGATGTGATCGCGGGCGGAGCTTATCAATTTCACTGCGTTTTCACCCCAGGCCACACCTCCAACCATATGTGCTACGCGTTGGAAGAAGATCTGGCGCTGTTCACGGGCGATCATGTGATGGGCTGGTCCACCACCGTGGTGGCGCCGCCTGATGGCGACATGGGCGCCTATATGATAAGCCTGGAAAAACTGATCGCACGCAAGGACCGCGTTCTCTATCCCACCCACGGCTCGCCCATCACCAGGCCCAAGCCGTTCCTGCGCGCCTATCTCAGCCACCGTAAGATGCGCGAAGCCCAGATCATGCGCGCGATCAAGCGCGGCGAAAATACCGTGCCTTTGCTGGTCGGTGCGCTTTATCCCGGCCTGTCGCCTGCCCTGGCGCGCGCGGCCGGCCTCACGGTCGAAGCGCATCTGCTGCACATGGCCGATGACAAGCGTGTCAGAAGCTTGCCGAACGGGCGTTACGAACTGAGCGAAGAGCGATAGGTCTTGATCAATTCCAGATTGTGCCCGAAGTCGCGATGGCCGGTTTCCGTTTGCGCGCGCATGTCGAAGCGCGCACCCAACCTTCCCGCTGGGCGGATGCGGATCACGATGTCGCTGATCTGGCCGAACCAGAAGCTTCTGGCCTGAGCTTCGATACGGCCCTGCTTTTCGTTGAAATCCACGATGTGCCAACCCGCATCCTTGGCGCGGTTGAAGCAGCGCCAGAACATTTTCGCGGTAGGGTTGCCGGTCGGCATGATGGGCATTAACGGCTTGGTGAGCTCGGCATAATAAGTGTGCAGCAAATAGCTCACGGTGTTGTGTTCGCCGCGATAGTCGATCATCGCACTGCCATTGAACGTCGGGCTGTTGGCACCCGGCGGGCGTTTGGCCAGCGCCACGAAGCGCGGCGGATCTTCCGGATCGGTGGTGGCGTCATGGATGGGCGGCGCCAGCGTGCCTTGATAGACCGTGTGCAGCGGCACATAGAGCAGGAAGGCCGAACCGATTAGTGCGATCAGGCCGGCGCGCTTGCCATCGCCGCGATTCTCCCTGAACGCTGCGACCGCCCAGACCAGCGCCAAGATCAGCGCGATCAGGCCGAGCGCCACCGACGCGGTCATGATCTCCAGGCCGGTGGTGAAGCCGGTCAAACCCGCGCGCACCGCCCCGATCGCCGCCCCCGCGATCAAAGCGGCCAGCAGGAAAGCGGCCAGCGCCAGGTGGGCGGCGAGATACGGAAAACGCATGAAAAGACCTAAGACAAGCGAGGAGGAGGGAGTTAGCCCTCCAACCTAAAATCCGCAAACTGGCGGCGCAATTGGGTCTTTTGGATTTTTCCTGTCGCAGTGTGCGGTATTTCTTCGACCACCACCATGGCGTCGGGCAGCCACCATTTGGCGATCTTGCCGGAAAGATGCGCGATCAGGGCTTCGTGGGTGGGCAAGGCGCCTTTCCTGGCCACCACGATCAGAAGCGGGCGCTCACTCCATTTGGGATGGGGCACGCCGATCACCGCGGCTTCCGCGACGTCGGGGTGGCCCACAGCCAAATTCTCGATCTCGATGGTGGAAATCCATTCGCCGCCCGACTTGATCACGTCCTTGGAGCGGTCGGTGATCTGCATAAAGCCATGGGGGTCGATGCTGGCCACGTCGCCGGTGTCGAACCAGCCGTTGCGGTCGAAGGCGTCCTTGCCGGTGCCTCTATAATAGCCGCGCGCGATGGCCGGCCCCTTGACCTTCAGAAGGCCCACGCTTTTGCCGTCGCGCGGGCGCTCCTTGCCTTTGTCATCGGTGATCTTCATTTCGACGCCGAACAGGGGATAGCCCTGCCTGCATTGATATTCGCGCTGCTCGTCGGGCGGCAGTTCGTCCAGCGGCGGCTTGATCGCCGCCATGGTGCCCAAGGGGCTGGTTTCGGTCATCCCCCAGGCATGGGTGACGGCAATGCCGCGATCTTCGAAGGCCCGGATCATGGCCGGGGCCGCCGCCGCGCCGCCGATCAGCACGCGCTTCAGATGGGTAAGATCGAGCCGGTTGGTTTGGAGATATTGCAACAGCAACAGCCAAACGGTGGGCACGCCGGCCGTCACCGTCACGCGCTCGCTTTCCATCTGTTCGTAAAGCGAGGCGCCGTCCAGCTTCGGTCCCGGCAGCACCAGGCTGGCCCCGGTCATGGGCGCGAGAAAAGGGATGCCCCAGCCATTGGCATGGAACATGGGCACCACCGGCAGCATCACGTCGCTGGCGGCCAAGCCCAGGCCGGGGCTTTGTCCCGCCAAGAGCGTGTGCAGCACATTGGAGCGGTGGGAATAGAGCACGCCTTTGGGCTCGCCCGTGGTGCCTGAGGTGTAGCAAAGGCCGCACGCATCGTTTTCGTTCACCTCGGCCCAATGCCATTCTCTTTTATTGGTCGCACGGCCGGACGGAAAACCGCTATGCACTTTTCCTGGCCGATGCTCCTTTCCCTTCAGCATCTCCTCATAGGCGATGAGTTTCCCCGGCAGTTTGAGTTTGGGCACGGCGTCGCTGAGCGCCACATAGGTTTCGATATGTTTCAGTTGGGGCGCAATCTGCTCCACCAAAGGCGCGAAGCAGACGTCGAACATCAGCATCTTCGCCCCGCCATGATTGGCGATCCAGGCGATCTGGGCGGGAAACAGGCGCGGATTGAGGGTGTGATAGATGGCGCCCGCACCGGTGATGCCGAACCAGGCTTCGATATGGCGCGAGGTATTCCAGGCCAGGGTCGCCACCCGGTCGCCCTTCTTGATGCCGCGCCGTGAAAGTGCGCCGGCCAGCTTCAGGGCGCGCTCGCGGATTTCAGGATAGGAGGTGCGATGGCTGCCGCCTTCGACGGTGCGGCCTACCACCCGCGCGCCCTGATGATAGAGCGCGGCATGGTCGAGAAAGCGATGCACCCGCATTGGCCACGCTTGCATCAACCCGCGCATGGCTCCTCCCTGTTTTCCGCGATGATAGGAGCGTGGCCAAAACTGCGCAAAAGGCTAAAGTCGCGCCGATTCCGGAAGGTCCGTCATGCCCTATACCAATGCCCAGGCCCGCGATCTCAATGTCCTTTTTCACCCCTATAGCAATCTGAAATTGCTGGAAGAGACGGGCCCTCTGATCATCGAGCGGGGGGAGGGCGTGCGGGTCTATGACACCGCCGGCAAGGATTATATCGAGGGGATGTCGGGGCTCTGGTGCACGGCGTTGGGCTGGGGCGACAATGAGCTGGCCGAGACGGCGGCCGAGCAGATGAAGAAGCTCTCCTACGGCCATATTTGTGCCGGGAAGAGCCTCGAACCCGCGGCGGCGTTGGCCGAAAAACTGAAAGAAATCGCGCCCTTTCCGGTGGGCAAGGTGCTTTACGGCTGCTCCGGCTCGGAAGCCAACGACACCCAGATCAAATTCGCCTGGTATGCCGCCAATGCCTCGGGCCA
>DATNFZ010000123.1:0-3655 GCA_035606155.1 Rhizomicrobium sp.
GAGTTGGAGTTTAGCGATTTCGGACGCGACGGGGGCCTTCCTTCGGGCTGGTTCATCGCGCCCGTGGTGCTCACGCTCCTTCTGCTGATTCCTCTGGCGCTCTAAGCCAAGAGTTCGCCGACCGCCCGGTGCGCCTGGTCAATGGCGACGTCGGTATAGGCGCCCAACCCCGAATCCGAATTGGCGATGGCGATGCGGCCAAAGCCCTTGCGCGCGATCAGATTGGGCGTTTCCTTGTTGTTCGGACCGTCGATCAGGGAATTATATTCCGGCGCGTAACCGTGCGGCCAGCGATTGACGGCGATGCCCACAATATCGCGGGCCGGATCGAAGCCGCCGGCCCCCAGTGTCCGGGCAAGCTGCGCGCGTATTTCATGCTCAAAGGTCTCGAACGGCGTGGCCAGCAATTCGGCCCGCCCGGCCTTGTGCTGTTCTCGCTCGGGCAGGCCGGGCTTGGCGGGGGTGCGCAGCATGCGGATCAGCATGGGTGATTGGGGATCGCGTGGGCTTTGATAGGCCCCGATATTGACCGGCTGGTTCAAATGAAAGGCGGAATGATAGCCGCCGGGCGCGCTCACCGCGCGGATGCCCAATTTCTTGAAACTTTCCCAGTCGCGCAGCGCCACGCTGGTATAGACCAGGGGCGTCTTGATCAGGCGATGCAACGCGGCCTTCTGCGCGGCCGGCAGTTCCGGGCAGAGAAAGGGGATCATCATGTTCCAGCTCGCCAGCACGCAGGTCTTGGCTTTGACGCGCATGACCGCACCGCCGCCGGACGCTTTGGCATAGGCGATCTCGACGCCGCCCGGCACATTGCGCGCCCGGACCACGATCTGGTTGAGCCGCAGGCGCACATCCCCTTCCGGCGCATCCAGCTTGCCGTAATCGGCGTGTGCCGTGACGATGTCCTTCGCGTCGTGACCGTCGAGGACGCCAGGAATCAGGGCGCGGACCAGAAGCCGGGCGATGGACGCGTTGCCGTCGGGAAAATGGAAGGTGTAGGAGCCGCCGGTCTGGGCATAGCCTGCCGGCGTATAACCCATGCGATCGGTCGAGCCATGCGCGAGTTTCAGCCCCTGGAAGCCGGACAGGCCCACACCCCAGCAATCCAGCGCTGAAACCGCGTCGATCCCGCAGCCCCAGAGGTCGTCCGTCTGGTGCCGGTAATAGGGAATGACGCCGGCATCGGCTTTGAGGAGGGTGAGGAGGTAGTCCTGGTAGGAGATGCGCGACAGCCGGTCCTTTTTGGCGTTCGAGGTGAGGCCGGGCAACGGATCGTCCGTCGCGGTCTCGATGCGCAGGACCGAGCCGCGCGCTTTCTCACCCAATGGGCTTTGCGCCAGGAAAGCCTTCCATTCCGCGACGCTCTTGGGTGCGCCCACCACCAGCCGATCGGCGCCAAAGGTCTCGCGGTCAAAAAACACCGATGGCCTGAGCCCGGCATAGAGCGAGGGATCGTTGCAGGCCTTTTCCAGCGCCGGCGGATCCACTCCCAGCGTCTTCAGCAAGCCGTCGGCGGTGGCGCTGTAAGGATAGGGACTGTCGATCTCCAACGTGCCGCCATTCATCAACAGGATATGATTTTGGACGTGGAATTCGTTGCGCTTGGCGTGGCCGCCGAAATCGTCGTGATTGTCGAGAATGAGGATTTTCGCCTTTGGCCGTGCCTGGCGGTAGAAATAGGCCGCGGCCAGGCCGCTGATGCCGCCACCCACCACCACCAGATCGAAATCCTCACCGGTATCATGAAGCGTGGCGGCGCCGTTCCAGAAATCGCCGTCGCGCAACTCATGCGCAGCCTCGAAAGAGCCGGGATGACTTCCCCGCATGCCCAAGCGCGTGGGCGGATAATAGCCTGGCGCGTCTTGCGCCAGCTTTTCGGCTTCCGCCGCCGCCGCCAATTCTGGCGCAAGTCCGGCCGTCAGTGTGGTGATGGCTGCGCCCTGCAGGAAATCGCGCCTTGCGATGGGGCGGCCTAGGCCAAGCTCCTTGTCGCTCTTGGCCACTTAGATGATGGCTTCGGGTCGCGCGCCCACGGGAATCGGCCGCGCATTTTCCCATTTGGCGAACACCGCCGAGGCCAGCCCATTGCCGATCACATTGGTGGCGCTGCGCCCCATGTCCATCAGATGATCCACCGCCAGCACCAGGAACAGCCCCTGTTCGGGCAGGTTGAAGTAAGGAAGGGTGGCCGCGACCACCACCAGCGAGGCGCGCGGCACGCCCGCGATGCCCTTGGAGGTCACCATCAGCATCAAGAGCATCAGGATCTGCTGGCTCAGCGGCACGGTGATGCCGTAGGCCTGGGCGATGAACATGGCGGCGAAGGTGCAATACATGGTCGAGCCCACCAGGTTGAAGGAGTAACCAAGCGGCAGGACGAAGCTCACGATCTTGGGGGAAAAGCCCATCGCCTCAAGAGATTCGAGAAGCAGGGGAAAGGCCGCTTCTGAGGTCGAGGTTGAAAATGCGATCAGCGCCGGCGAGCGGATGGATTTGAGCAGCGGGCCGATCTGGCCCCGCATCACCCAGGCGGCCACCGCCACCATGCCGGCATTCAGGATCAGGAGGGAAAGATAGAAATCGCCCACCAGCTTGGCATAGGTGACGATGATGCCGATGCCCTGGGTCGTGACCGCGCCCGCAATCGCTGAGAAAATGGCCACCGGCGCGAACATCATCACATAGGTCGTGACCTTGAGGATCACGGTGGCGCCCTGCTCGATGACGTGCAGGAGCTGTGCCGCCTTCGAACCCACCGACGAGACGGCGATGCCGGCGAAGATCGAGAACACCACCACCTGCAGGATCTCGTTGCGCGCCATGGCATCGAAGATCGAGGCGGGGATCAGATGCTCCAGAAAGCCCGAGAACCCTTCCGCCGGGCCTACCCCCGCTTGCGCGGCGGTGCCCGCGGTATGAGCGACGCCGGCGCCCAGGCCGGGGGCCAGCAGATTGACCATGACCAGGCCGATCACCAGCGCCACGAAAGAGGCGGTGAGGAACCAGATCATCGCCTTGGTGCCGATGCGGCCGACCGTGGTCGCGCTTTCGATATGACCGATGCCGGCGGTCAGGGTGGTGAGCACCAGGGGCGCGATGATCATCTTGATCAGCCGCAGGAAGATATTGGTGATCTGGTCAAAGGCAGCGGCGGCGCTTTTGGTGCCTTCGGGCGAAAGCGTGCCGTGGACGATCATGCCCACCACGAAGCCCAGAATCATGGCGGCGACCACGAACATCACGAAAGAACGCTTCATCGAAAATCCTTGCCCTGAACCCCGCCCTGGACCCGCCCCCGGAATCCGTAAGGGTGCTTATTTTTCCGCCATGTTGGGGGTTTGCGCGCGCGTCGTCAAACCCGGGTTGCGCCCTTCCCTTAAGGTCCGCATAAAGCGGCCAAGGGGATCGTCATGGCATCCACGCATGGCAAAGGCGGCGTCTGGCTCGCCGTGGGCGCGCTGCTGGTGGCGATGTTCTGCTTCCAGACCGGCGCCTCGCTGGCCAAGCAATTGTTTCCCGCCGTAGGGGCACAGGGCACGGTGGCGCTGCGCGTGGGTCTTTCCGCGCTGATCCTCATTCCATTGGGCAGGCCATGGCGCGCGCGTCTCACCCGCGACAATTGGCGCGCGCTCCTGGTCTATGGCGCATCTTT
>DATNFZ010000124.1:0-11762 GCA_035606155.1 Rhizomicrobium sp.
AAACGAAATTCCACCAGATGTGGCGCGAGCCGTCGAGCGGCGCGCCACCCAACAGCATCACCCGCGCAGCGTTGTTGGCGAACAGAGTGACCGTCTCACTCTTTTCCAGGAACAGCATTGCCCCTGGCCCATGGGTTTCCACGCCGTGATCGCCGCCGCCGGTCTGCAGCTCGCCTTCGACGATGAAGATGGCGCGTTCTTCGTGATCGGGCGTGACGGTGAAGCTGCCGCCCGGCTCGAAACGCGCTTCGGCATAGAAAATAGGCGAGAACACCTTAACCGGTGAGGTGAGGCCGAAGGCTTCGCCCGTCACCAGGCGCAGGGTGACGCCTTTTTCGTTGCGCTCGGGCAATTCATCGGCGGCGAAATGCTGGAAGGCGGGTTCGGCTTCCTGGTCTTTCTCAGGCAATCCCACCCAGGTCTGGATGCCGTGCAGGCGATGGCCGCGGGCCCGCAACTCATTGCCCGTGCGTTCCGAATGGGCGATACCGCGTCCGGCCGTCATCCAATTGACTTCGCCGGGCTTGATTTCCACGACCGAGCCCAGTGTGTCGCGGTGCATCTGGGCGCCCTCGAACAGATAGGTGACGGTGGCAAGC
Source organism: Rhizomicrobium sp. (assembly GCA_035606155.1). Classification (GTDB taxonomy): domain Bacteria; phylum Pseudomonadota; class Alphaproteobacteria; order Micropepsales; family Micropepsaceae; genus Rhizomicrobium. The sequence continues at coordinate 600 of DATNFZ010000124.1, forward strand.
CCGATATGGGGATGGGGCCTGACATCCACGCCTTTGCCGGGCTGAAAATCCACCGGCCCGAAATAGTCGAAGAATACGAAGGGGCCGATGCTGCGGCGTGCCGCCTGAGGCAGGATGCGGGTGACGACGAAGCCGTCGCCCAGATCGTGGCGCTTGCCGATGATCGGGATCATGCCGTGAATCTAGCCGTCATTCCGGGATGATGAAACCACCTTCGGCATCTTTCATAATCGGCTTGACCCATAGCACCGCGCTGGTGAGCAAGACGCCGTGGAGATGGGGAAAATCCTCGCCGCGCGAGGACGAATGCTCCCACGTCAAAAGCCGCCCCAACCGGACCGGGTCCGCCGCCACCAGAAGCAGATCGTCCTGGCCGGCATAGTGGCGCCGCAGCGTTTCCGGCAATTGCGCGGCCGTTGAGAAATGCAGGAAGCCGTCAGCGCGGTCATGGGCCGAGCCTTCATAGGCGTCGGTGATCTCGGCCCATTCGGCGCGCGGCACGATCTTGAAGATGGGTTCGGAACTCAATTCCTGGAGCCCCAATGCCAACGCCAGCCGCCCTCCGTCTTCGCGTGCGCGATCAGCACGCCCGGCACCACCACCAACGGCAGGCCCAGCGCGATCAACCAGAAGCGCAATCCATCGTCACGCGTGAAATCCGGCGCCATCACCAGCGCCACCAGACACGCCGTGCTGACGATGACAAAGGCCCAACCCTGCCAAGTGTTGGGCGTGGCGCCAAATCCATAATGCTTCTGCCGGAACCAGTAGCGCGGCATCAGGCTGCGGTTCCACCGACGGTGAGACCGTCCAGCCTGAACGTGGGCTGTCCCACCCCCACCGGCACGCTCTGGCCGTTCTTGCCGCAGGTGCCGATGCCGGTGTCGAGCTTCATGTCATTGCCGATCATGCTGACGCGGGTGAGCGATTCCGGGCCGGAGCCGATTAGGGTCGCGCCCTTGATGGGCCTGCCCAGCTTGCCGTTCTCAATGGCATAGGCCTCAGTGCAGCTGAAAACGAATTTGCCGTTGGTGATGTCCACCTGGCCGCCGCCGAAATTGGTGGCATAGACGCCATGTTTCACGCTGGCGAGAATCTCAGCGGGGTCCTTGTCGCCTGCCAGCATGGTGGTGTTGGTCATGCGCGGCATCACGCTGGCGGCGAAACTTTGCCGCCGCCCATTGCCGGTCGGCTTCATCCCCATCAGCCGCGCATTCTGGCGGTCCTGCATGTAACCTTTGAGGATGCCGTCTTCGATCAAGACCGTGCGCGAGGTGGGCGTGCCTTCATCGTCGATCGAGAGCGAACCACGGCGGCCGTCGATGGTACCATCATCCACCACGGTGACGCCGGGGGCTGCGACTCGCTCGCCCAACAGTCCCGCGAAGGCGGATGTCTTCTTGCGGTTGAAATCACCTTCCAGACCGTGGCCGATGGCTTCGTGCAACAGAATGCCGGGCCAGCCGGGTCCCAGCACCACCGTCATCTCGCCGGCCGGCGCGGGCCCCGACTCCAGATTGACCAGCGCCTGACGCAGCGCTTCATCCACCGCGGCCTTCCAGTAAGTGGGATCGAGATAAGTCTGATAGCCGCCGCGGCCGCCGCCGCCGAAGCTGCCGGATTCCTGGCGGCCGTCCTGTTCCACCACCACCGATACGCCCAGCCGCACCAGGGGGCGGATGTCAGAATAATGTTCGCCGCCCGCGCGCATGATCTCGATCTTCTGCCATTCTCCGGACAGCGAAGCCGAAACCTGGCGCACCCGGCTGTCTTTGCTGCGCGCATATTGGTTCATCTCTTCCAGTAAACTCACTTTCGCGCCGAACTGGGCGGTCTGGAGCGGATCGAGATCGGTATAAAGCTTGACGTTGCTGCGGGCGGGGGATTGGGCCACCTGGCCGGAATGTCCTGCTGCCACCGCTTTCACGGTTTTGGCGGCGCGCGCGATTGCCGCCTCGGAAAGCTCGGTGGCGTGCGCATAACCGGTGGCTTCGCCCGCCACCGCGCGCAGCCCGAAACCCTGGGAGGTGTCGAAGCTCGCCGCCTTGAGGCGATTGTCGTCGAACACGAATGATTCCGACTGGCTGTACTCCAGGAAGAGTTCCCCATCGTCGGCGCCTTTCAGCGCGCCATCCACCTGGGCCTGGACGTGGGCGCGGTCCATGCCGGTACGGGAGAAGAACAGGTCGGATTCGGCCATGAGGCGCTCCAAAAGCTGACGGGCGCGGGCAAAAGGCCAGCCAGCGCCAATGTTTAGGCCCCTGATATCGGTGCGAGAAAGGGGTTGGGCAAGGCCCTTGCTCCATCCCCTTCAACACGGCCTCAAGGAAGGGAACCACCGTGCCATAAGGTCGCAATGACTTTAAGGGCTTAACCCCTCTAAATCCCCGCCAAGAATCTGAAAACGCGCGGGAGGTTCGCATTCCCTCCTGCCGCTATTTTGCGAGGTCGCGCCCCATGTTCTCTTCTTTCCGGTCCTGGCGGAAAACCGGCATCGGTGCGGCCGCCGCGTTCCTGGCGTTGGGTGCGACCCAGGCCCTGGCTCTGCCGTTCGACTATGAGCTGGGGTTCCAACCTTCCGATTCCACCGTGATGGACAGAATCGAGAATTTCCACACCGAGCTGCTCTGGATCATCACCGCGGTGTGCCTGTTCGTCCTGGCACTGATCGTCTACATCGTCTTCAAGTTCCGCGCGGGCGCCAATCCCACCCCCTCCAAGGTGCATCACAACACGCTGCTGGAAGTGGCCTGGACCATCATCCCGGTGATCATCCTGGTGGTGATCGCGGTGCCCAGTTTCCGCCTGCTTTATTTCGAAGGCACGATCCCGAAGGCCGACGTCACCATCAAGGCAATCGGCAAGCAGTGGTTCTGGACCTATGAGTATCCGGGCGCCAATGCCGGCTTCACCTTCGATTCGCTGGGACTTTCCGACGTCGACGCCGCCAAGGCCCATGAGCCGCGCCTTCTTGGCGTGGACAATGTGGTGGTGGTGCCGGTGAACAAGGTGGTCGAAGTGGTCACCACCGGCGCCGACGTGATCCACTCCTGGGCGCTGCCGCAGATGGGCGTGAAGATGGACGCCGTGCCCGGCCGCCTCAATCACACCTGGTTCAAGGCGGACCGGACCGGCACCTATTACGGCGAATGCTCCGAGCTTTGCGGCGCCCGCCACGCCTTCATGCCGATCGAGGTCAAAGTGGTGAGCGACGCCGACTATGCGGCGTGGCTGGCCGCGTCCAAGAAGAAATTCGCCTCGCTCGACGCCGATGTTCATCTCGCAGCGAAATAGGAATCAGACCCCATGACCGATCTCGCTTTCGAGCAGCACCGCGAAGAGCATCACTTCGAAGAGCATAGCCATCATCCCACCGGCTGGCGCCGTTACGTCTATTCGACCAACCACAAGGATATCGGCACCATGTATCTGGTGTTCGCGATCGTGGCGGGCCTGATCGGCGGCTTCTTCTCGATGATGATGCGCGCCGAGCTGATGTATCCCGGCCTGCAGGTGTTCAAGGAACCGCACACGTTCAACGTCTTCGTCACCGGCCATGGCCTGGTCATGATCTTCTTCATGATCATGCCGGCGATGATCGGCGGGTTCGGAAACTGGCTGGTGCCCCTGATGATCGGAGCGCCCGACATGGCGTTCCCGCGCATGAACAACATCTCGTTCTGGCTCTTGCCCTTCTCCTTCGCGCTGCTGGTGCTCAGCATGTTCGTGGAAGGCGATTCCGGCGGCATCGGCATGGGCGGCGGCTGGACGATGTACGCGCCGCTTTCCACCTATGGTTCGCCGGGACCGGCGATGGATCTGGCGATCTTCTCGATCCATATCGCGGGCGCGTCCTCGATCCTGGGCGCGATCAATTTCATCACCACCATCTTCAACATGCGCGCGCCGGGCATGACCTTGCACAAGATGCCGCTGTTCGTGTGGTCCATCCTGGTCACCGTGTTCCTGCTGCTCTTGTCGCTGCCAGTGCTCGCGGGCGCCATCACCATGCTGCTCACCGACCGTCATTTCGGCACCAGCTTCTTCAACGCGGCGGGTGGCGGCGACCCGATCCTGTACCAGCATCTGTTCTGGTTCTTCGGCCATCCTGAAGTCTACATTCTGATCCTGCCGGGCTTCGGGATGATCAGCCATGTGGTCGCCACCTTTTCCAAGCGGCCGGTGTTCGGCTATCTGGGCATGGCCTACGCCATGGTGGCGATCGGCTTCATCGGCTTCCTGGTCTGGGCGCACCACATGTACACGGTGGGCCTGTCGGTGGACACCAAGGCCTATTTCGTCTTCGCCACGATGGTGATCGCGGTGCCCACGGGCATCAAGGTGTTCAGCTGGATCGCCACCATGTGGGGCGGCTCGATCGAGTTCAAGACGCCGATGCTGTGGGCGATCGGCTTCATCTTCCTCTTCACGATTGGCGGCGTCACCGGCGTGGTGTTGGCCAATGCCGGTGTCGATGTGGTGCTGCAGGATACTTACTACGTGGTGGCGCACTTCCACTATGTGCTGAGCCTGGGCGCCGTGTTCGCGATCTTTGCCGGCTTCTATTTCTGGTTCCCGAAGATCACCGGCTACATGTACAATGAACTCCTGGGCAAGCTGCATTTCTGGATCACCTTCATCGGCGTCAATCTTGCCTTCTTCCCGATGCACTTCCTGGGCCTTTCCGGCATGCCGCGCCGTTACGCGGACTATCCGGACGCCTTTGCCGGCTGGAACTTCATCTCGTCGATCGGCGCATTCATCGCAGGCTTCGGCGTGCTGGTTTTCCTGGCCATGCTGGCTGAGGCTTTCCTGGTCAAGCGCAAGGCGGGTGACAATCCCTGGGGCGTGGGCGCCACCACTCTGGAATGGACCCTTTCCTCGCCGCCGCCGTTCCACCAGTACAGCGAACTGCCGCATATCCATTAACGACGATCGAGACCAACGCGCATGACCATTGCGGAGACCCTCAGCTATTCCCGGGTGACGACGGTCGGGGACTTCTTCGCGCTGTTGAAGCCGCGCGTGATGTCGCTTGTCATCTTCACGGGCCTGGCGGGGATAATCGCCGCGCCGGGTCATGTTCACCCTCTCACGGCTTTCACGGCGCTGCTCTGCATCGCCCTGGCGGCGGGCGCCAGCGGCGCGCTCAACATGGCCTATGATTCCGACATTGACGGCGTGATGGCCAGGACCGCGACCAGGCCCATTCCCATGGGCCATATCGCGCGCGAGGAAGCGATGGCGTTCGGCTGGGCGCTGTCGGCGTTCGCGGTCGCCACCATGTGGCTGTTCGTCAATTGGCTGGCGGCGTCGCTGCTGGCCTTCACGATCTTCTTCTATGTGGTGGTCTATACGCTCTGGCTGAAGCGTCGCACGCCCCAGAATATCGTGATCGGCGGCCTTGCCGGCGCGCTTCCTCCGGCAATCGGCTGGGCGGCGGTGACCGGCAATCTCGGCCTGGCGCCGACCGTGCTGGTGGCGATCATCTTCATGTGGACGCCGCCCCATTTCTGGGCGCTGTCACTCTGGCGCTGCGACGATTACGCCAGGGCCGGCGTGCCCATGCTGCCTGTTGTGCGCGGCAAGAGGGTCACCCGCCGGCACATTTTAATCTATTCGCTGCTGCTTGCGCCTTTGGGCGTGGTTCCCGCCTTTATCGGGTTGGGCGGCATGCTCTATCTCGTCCTGTCCGCCGCGATGGGCTTGTGGCTTCTGCTAGAGGCCTTCGCCACCTGGCGCGAAAAAGACGAGGTGAAAGAACCCGCCGCCAAGCGGCTGTTCGCCGTCTCGCTGCTTTATGTGTTCGTGCCCTTCGCGGCCCTGATCGTGGAGCGGCTGTTTCATCTTCCGCCGCTTTGGGCATGAGGCGATGGATGATGATCCGTTCGACCCGAACAGCAGAGCCGGCCGAGAGCGGCGCAAGCGCAATATCGCGCTGGCGCTGGCGCTGGGCGGGTTGGTGATTTTGTTTTTTGTAATGTCCATCGTGCAATGGCACGAACATGCAGGCCACTGAGGGGCTAGTTTTATGAGCGGCGAAGTCAGGCACGATTATCATCTGGTCGAACCCAGCCCGTGGCCGATCGTAGGCTCGATCGCCGCCTTCCTCATGCTGATCGGCGCCGTGTTCTGGATGAACAAGGACTATACCGGCTTCTTCGGGTTGCCGGTAAACGGTCAGCCTTGGATCTTCATCGTCGGTCTGGCTTTGGTGCTCTACACCATGGCGGGCTGGTGGCGCGACGTGGTCCGGGAATCGGTCGTGCTGGGCAATCACACCCCCGTGGTGAAGCTGCATCTGCGCTACGGCATGCTGCTGTTCATCGCTTCGGAAGTGATGTTCTTCGTGGCCTGGTTCTGGGCCTATTTCAATTCCGCGATTTTTCCCGGCGATGTGGGCATCGGCACCTGGCCGCCGGCGGGAATCGTCACCATCGACCCCTGGGATTTCCCCCTGCTCAACACCATGATCCTGCTTTGCTCTGGCACCACCGTGACCTGGGCGCACCACGCGCTGCAGCAGGGTGACCGCAAGGGCGCCATCCAAGGATTGATCATCACCGTGCTGCTGGGCGCGAGCTTCACGGGCGTGCAGGCCTACGAATATGCCCATGCGCCCTTCACCTTCGGCTTCAATCATCTGGCGCTGGCGCCCTTCACCGACGCCGTCCATGTGTCGCTGGCGCAGCCGGGCAACCTCCAGGCCATCTATGGCTCGACCTTCTTCATGGCCACCGGCTTCCACGGCTTCCATGTGATCATCGGAACTATCTTCCTCACCGTGTGCCTGTTTCGCGCCATTGCCGGCCAGTTCACCCCCACCCGCCATTTCGGCTTCGAGGCGGCGGCCTGGTACTGGCACTTCGTCGACGTGGTCTGGCTGTTCCTGTTCGCCTGCATTTACGTGTGGGGTCAGGGGCCGGTCACTGCCTCCTAGAGCAAGTTTGGACCATATTGACGCGACTGCGTTGCGTTGCGGCGAGGCGATCCGTCAGGAGCCGCGCGAAGAGCGTATCGGCAATACGGTCGAGCGCGGCGACATCGCGGGCGCCGGCCGCAACGCAACCCCAAAAGGGGCCGGGGTCTTTTGCGTCGCGGGTTCGTCGAAAGGCTTGGCCGTATTGCCGATACGAACTGCGCCTTTCTCCTGCCCACGCTGCAAAATCCCGCCGGCGCAGCGGGTCAATATGGCCCAAACTTGCTCTTGGTCTTTTGCTCCCCGGCGGTGTCGCGCGCTCGCTCATGGGCGTCTTGCCCACATCGCTCCGCGCTCCTGGCCGGATGAGAAAAATCCGCGTCGGCGGTGCTGAATGGTTGAAGTCAGCGTCATGAAAGCTTCTTTGCTTGGCCTCTGTCCGCGCTGCGAGCAGGGGCCGTTGTTCGACGGCTATATCAAGCTCAAGCCGCGCTGTTCCTCCTGCAACCTGGATTACGCGATGTTCGATGCCGGCGACGGCCCGGCCGTGTTCGGCATCCTGATCGTGGGCGCCATCGTGGCGGGGCTGGCATTGTATGTGGAATTCACTTTCTCGCCGCCCTATTGGGTGCATGCGGTGCTGTGGATTCCCTTGATCGTGATCCTCAGCCTTGCGTTCCTTCGTCTTTCCAAGTCCACGCTGCTGGTGCTGCAATATAAGCACAAGGCGGGGGAAGGGCGCCGCCGCTGATGGCACTTCATTTTCGCCCCTATCCCGGCTTCACCGTCACGGCGGCGATCATGACCGCGCTCCTGATCGGGCTGGGCGTGTGGCAGATCGAGCGGCTGCATTGGAAACTCGATTTGATCGCCACCATGAACCGCAAGATGCATGCCGCGCCCGTGCCGGTGGATGGCACGGGGGAAGCATCATTCGCCTGGGTGCCGCAGAATGATTATGCCCGCGTCTCGCTCGATGGCCGCTTCGACAATGCCAAGGAAGCCTATGTCTTCACCACCGGGCCGGAGGGCACACCCGTCTATCACGTGCTGACGCCATTCACGACGGCTGCGGGTCATATCTATCTGGTGGATCGCGGCATGGTTCCGCTCGACAAGCGCGATCCGGCAAGCCGGGCTGAGGGCCAGATCGAGGGCAAAACCCATGTGATCGGTATCTGGCGCACACCCGATGGGCCGGGCCTGTTCACGCCGGCGCCGGACCTGGCGCATCGCGTCTGGTATGCGCGGGAGGTCAATGCCATTGCCGGCTCGGATCACGTCAGGCTGGCGGCGCCGGTGGTGATCGAGACTGACTCCGCGCCCAATCCGGGCGGCTGGCCAAAGGGCGGCCAAACAGTGGTGGACCTGCCCAATAACCATCTCTCTTATGCCATCACCTGGTTTGGGCTTGCGGCGGGTATGATCGGCGTCTATCTCGCCTATCACATATCCAAGGGCCGGCTCACCTGGACCTGACGGAGAGCAATGTGTCAGACGCCAGCCGTTTCATATCCACCCGAGGCCAGGCGCCCGAAGCCGGTTTCTCTGACGTGCTGCTGGCGGGACTGGCCCCGGATGGCGGGCTTTATATGCCCGCGGCGTGGCCGTATTTCTCTGCCGGCCAGATCGCGGATTTCAAGGGCCGGCGTTACCAGGACGTTGCGTTCGAGATTCTGTCGCGCTTTGCCGGGGATAGCTTCACGTCAGCCGAACTGAAGGAAGACGTCGAGGCGGCATATGGCGGCTTCTCGGTGCCGGAGATCGCGCCCCTCTCGCCCATGAGCGGTGATCGCTATCTGCTGGAACTGTTTCACGGCCCCACCTTCGCCTTCAAGGATATCGCGCTGCAGATATTGGGCCGGCTCTTCGCCCGCGCGCTTAAACGCCGGGGCGGGCGCGCCACTGTGGTGGCGGCGACGTCCGGCGACACCGGTTCGGCCGCGATTGCCGCCCTGGGCGGCCTTGCGAATATCGACGTCTTCGTGATCCATCCCAAGGATCGCGTGAGTGAGATCCAGCGCCGCCAGATGACCACCGGTGCTCACGCCAATGTCCACAATATCGCGCTCGAAGGAAGCTTCGACGACGCCCAAGGCATCGTGAAGGCTTTGTTCGCGGAAAAGGAATTCGCGCGCGAGATCGGGCTCACCGCCGTCAATTCGATCAATTTCGTGCGCATCGCCGCGCAGAGCGTCTATTACTTCACCGCCGCTGCCCAACTTGCCCGGCCCGCCATCTTCGTGGTCCCCACCGGCAATTTCGGCGACATTTTCGCGGGCGAGGCGGCGATGCGGATGGGCCTTCTGGTAAAGAAGCTGGTGATCGCCACCAACGCCAACGACATCATGGCGCGCGCCCTGAACGGGGGCGTCTATGCGGCGGGCGAGGCGCATCACACCTTCAGCCCCTCGATGGACATCCAGATCGCGTCCAATTTCGAACGGGCCTTGTTCGAAGCTTCGGGCCGCGACAGTGCCTGGACACGGACAGCGATGGAAAATTTTTCCCGTGACCGGCGGCTGGAATTACCGCCCAAGATTCTCGACGCACTGCGCGAACGCTATGGTGCCAAATCCAGCGACGATGACGAGACCTTGGCCACCATCAACGCCGTGGCGAGCGTCCAGAACCGGATCGTCGATCCCCACACGGCGGTGGCGCTTTCGGCGTCGCGCAAGCTGGGTTTTCCGGAGGAGCCGGTGGTGGTGCTCTCGACCGCCCATCCGGCCAAGTTCGCCGACGCGGTCACTCAAGCCACCGGCGCTCCACCGGTCTTGCCGGAACGGCTGGAACGGCTTCTGGCGTTGCCCGAACAGCTCGACGTCCTGCCCAACACGCTGTCTTTGATTCGCCAGTTCATCTCTTCTAGACTGACGGCATGAACATAGAAATATCGAGACTTTCCAATGGCTTGACGGTCATTTCAGACCCGATGGCCAATCTCGAAAGCGCGGCCCTGGGGGTCTGGGTGGGCACCGGCAGCCGCGATGAGCTGCCCGCGGAAATGGGCATCTCCCACATGCTGGAGCATATGGCGTTCAAGGGCACGGCCGGGCGCAGCGCGCGCCAGATCGCCGAGGAAATCGAATCCGTGGGCGGCTATGTCAACGCCTATACCAGCCGCGAGCAGACCGCGTTCCACGTCCGCATCCTGAAGGACGACGTTGCTTTGGCGCTGGATATCATCGCCGACATCCTGATCAACTCCAGCTTCGAAGAAAGCGAACTCGAGCGCGAACGCCAGGTGGTGCTGCAGGAATTGGGGCAGGCGCGCGACACGCCCGACGACATCATCTTCGATCACCTGCAGAATGTAATCTACCAGAACCAGCCTTTGGGCTGGCCGATCCTGGGCGATGAGAAAACCGTCACGTCTTTCGCGCCTGAGATGCTGCGCGACTATAGCGCGCGCCGTTATCGGGCCGGCGGGATGACCTTGGTGTGTTCCGGCGCGGTCAGGCATGAGGACATCGTCCGCACCGCGGAAAATAAATTCGCCAGGCTGCGGCCCGGATCGGCGCCGGCGAGCGCAACGGCTCGCTATGTCGGGGGCGAAATCCGCGTCGAGGAGGAGCTCGAACAGGCGCACATCGCCTATGCCTTTCCCGGCGTCGCCGCCAACGACCCGGATTTCTATGTGGCGCAGCTTCACGCCATGGTGCTGGGCGGCGGCATGTCATCGCGCCTGTTCCAGGAAGTGCGGGAAAGGCGCGGCCTCTGTTACTCCGTCTATGCCTTCACCAATAACTTCCAAGATGGCGGCTTCACCGGCATCTATGTGGGCACCGGCGAAAATGAGGCGGCGGAAATCTCCGCCGTGGTCGCGGGCGAGATGGAGGGGATGGCCCACGCCGTGACCGACGCGGAGATGGCCCGCGCCAAGGCGCAGTTGAAATCGGGTTTGTTGATGGGACTGGAGCGGCCCGGCAGCCGCGCCGAACAGATTGCCGGACAAATTTTCACGTTCGGCCGCGTGCAGGACATCGCCGAGATCGTGGCCCAGATCGAACGGGTGGACGCGAACGAGGTGAAACGTTACGCAGGCCGGGTGATGGCAAGCCCATCCCTTGCCGCGATCGGGCCGGTCGGCAAGCTCGAGCGTCATGATGTTTTCGCCGCCCGCTTCGCGCGGGCTCCGGAAGCGGCCGAGTAATGAAACGCCCCGGCCCCGGCAAGATGAGTGCGATGATGCACTCGCGGCCGATGGCGTTCATGCGCGGGCTGACTTTTCCCGGCGGCCA
>DATNFZ010000125.1:0-17104 GCA_035606155.1 Rhizomicrobium sp.
GCCCATGATCCAGGCGCCCAGATTGTCGAAACCGAGGGCGGCGATATCGTCGTCCGGCCCGGTGGCGCCACCCTCCTTGCCGATATGGCTCAAGAAGGTGCGGGTGGGAAAGAACCATTCGAACATCCCCGGACCGCCCGCACCCAGCGGATTCTCCAGGCTTTGATCGGGACCGGCGCCATAGCCGTCGATCGAAACCGAAAAGGCGTTCACTCTTAATTTGGTCATCAAATCTCCATCCTATAGACATTGGCCAATTGGCGCGGCGCATCCGACGGCAACGTGATCGTCAGTCCCTCCGCATCTTGCGAAAAAGTCAGCGGCGCATCCCGCCCCAGCAAGGTCACGGCTTTGGCGGAATGCACCGAGGCAATCACCGCCTTGCCGTTCTCGGGTTCAGCCAGCTGAATGGCGTAAAGATGGCCGTTGGCGGTGGTGAAGCGGAAATCGCGCGGCGTATAGGGCTTGGCCTTGGATTCGGAAAAACTGCCGTCGGCGTTTTCCGTGGGACCTTCGCCGAACTTTGTCCAGGGCCTTGCGCCATAGATCGCTTCGCCATTGCTCTTGAGCCACCCACCCACCGCCATTAGCGTGTCCCGGGCGGCCTCAGGAATGAGGCCGTCGCCGCGCGGCCCCACATTCAGCAGGAGATTGCCGTTCTTGGCGACGATGTCGGCCAGAAGATGCACGATCTGGGCCGGGCTCTTATATGTGTCGTTCTCGATATAGCCCCAGGATTTGTCGCTGATGGAGGTGCAGGTCTGCCAGGTGTCGGGGCGGATACCCGGCGCCTGCCCGCGCTCAACATCGAGCGTCCCGGCGCCGTCGGCAAATTCGCCCAGCTTGTAATTGACCACCGCCGTCCCGCCCGCCCGCGCCGCGCGGTTATAATAGAAGGCGAGAAACTTCGGCAGGGTGTTGCGGAACGACGGCTGGCCGATCCACCAGTCGAAATAGATCAACTCCGGCTCGTACGCCGTCACCAGCTCGACCTGGCGCGCCAGCCAGTCGTCCAGCCAATATTGCGACACATATGTATAGTCGCTGAACAGATCATCGCTGTTCACGCCCGTGATGCGCGCTTGCGCCGGGCCGTAAAGCCCGGCATTTGCGGGCTCCATCACGTCAGAGGGAAATTTCCGTCCCTCGTCGAAGAACCAGTCATGTTCGGCGCGATGCGACGAGAGGCAGAAATGAAAGTCGTGTGCCCGTGCCGCCGCTTTCACTTCGCTCAGCACATCGCGCTTTGGCCCCAGCTTGACGGCGCTGAAATCCGACAGGCGCGTGCCGTACATCGAGAAGCCGTCATGATGTTCGGCCACCGGCACCACATAGCGGGCGCCCGCCGCGCGAAACAGCGCCATCCAGGCCGCGGGATCGAACCGTTCGGCCGTAAAGCGTGGGATGAAATCCTTGTAGCCGAATTTGTTCTGCGGCCCATAGGTCGCGACATGATGGGCGAATTCCGGGCTGCCCCGCACATACATGTCGCGCGAATACCATTCGCTGCCGAAGGCGGGGATGGAATAAGGCCCCCAATGGATGAAGATGCCGAATTTGGCGTCCTGGTACCATTGCGGCGTCTTGTGGGCCTGGAGCGACGCCCAATCGGGGCGGAACGGTCCTTGGCCGATCCCCTCCGTTTCTTGTTCCACCAGCCGCAGCAGACGCGCGCGCTCTGGCGCATAACGCGCCGTCGCCTTCAGCCAGTCGCGATCCAATTCGGTGGGCGTGCGGGAATCGAAGGATTGCGCCTTCGCGCGCGGCGCCAGCATCAGATCGAGCGCCGTGCCCCCCGTGACGGCGAGCCATTGCCGGCGTGAGAGAGGTCGGCTCATGGGAAACTTATATTCACTCTTCTGTTTTGGCGGCCTTTGTTCTCGATCTTGGTCACCAGCACCTTGCCGATCTCGGCGGTGTTCTTCACATGGGTGCCGCCGCAAGGTTGAAGGTCCACGCCGGCAATGTCCAACAGGCGCACGCGGCCAAAGCCGGTGGGCGGCTTCACCGACATGGTGCGCACCAGCTCGGGCCGGTCGGCCATCTCTTCGTCGCTGATCCAGCGTGGGGTGACTGCGTGGCCGGCTTCGATCAACCTGTTGAGCGTCGCCGTGATCTCATCCTTGTCGAGGCTGGCGGCGTCCACGTCGAAATCCAGCCGCGCCTTGCCGTCCGAAATCTGCCCGCCCGTCACCGCGCCCGGCACCACGGCGCAAAGCAGATGCAGGCAGGTATGCAGCCGCATCAGGCGGTAGCGGTAATCCCAGTCGATCATGGCGGTCAGCATCGTTCCCGCCACAAGCCCCGCGGCGTCACCCTCGACCAGGTGGATCACGCCGTCCGCGCCAACGCCTTTCCGTGTATCGGTGACGCGGAAGACACGACCGTCTTCGGTGATAAAGCTGCCGCGGTCGCCCGGCTGACCGCCGCCCTGGGGATAGAAGATGGTGCGGTCGAGCTGGACCCGCCCGCCTTCCGCCACCATCACCGTGGCGGCGCTCTCCCGCACATAAGCGTCATCGCGAAACAACAATTCTGTGCCAGGCATGTATCCGCTTTTCCGAGGCCGCGGGCTTGAGTTTGGCTCAAGCCCGCATGTCCCGTCCAGCGATCTGACCCTTTCAGCTTGCCGTCTCGGCCAGCAATTGCTCGATGCGTCCCGAGAATTCCTTTTTGAGGCCGGTATAGAATTTCCCGCTCGCCGGCGAGGAAAAGCCGGCATGCACCGCCTTCACCCGTCCGTCGCGGCCGATGAAGATGGTGGCCGGCCAGGTGTCGAGATTGTTCAGTTGTGGCACCTTTTCGTGCATCTCCGACGGCGCTCCGGCCAGGAGTGTGGTGTACTGAATGCCATATTGCTTTTCGAAGGCGCGGGCGCGTTCCAGGGTCCCCTGCTGGTCGGGCTCCTCGAAATCGAAATCGACGATGGCCAGGCCGCGCCCACGATATTTCTTGTCCAGCTCGACCAGATATTGCGCTTCGTCATGGCAATTGGGGCACCAGGTGCCGGAAACCACCGCGAGGATCACCTTGCCCTTGAAACGCGGGTCGTCATTGGTGACCAGCTTGCCGTTCAGATCGGGGAAGGAAAATTTGAACGCGGCGTCGGGGTCCTTCGCCGTGGTGTGGGTGAGGAAATCATCCGGCTTGGGCAAGCCTTTGGCGTCCGCCACGTCAGTGCGATAGGCGGTGAGGATCGCCGCGCGCCCGCCATCTGGTTTGGCATTGGCCGCGCCATGCGCCTCGACATGCTGCTGGATCTCCAGCGAGCCGTCCGGCTTGGGCGTGACGATGATCACGCCCGGGCGCCCGCCGTCGAAATGGCTGAGCACCCATCTGCCGTCCAGATAACTGCCGCTGTAGGAGCCCGTATCGCCGTCGATGCGCAGGATTGCCGCCGCCACTTCCGGACCGTGCTGCTGGACAACGAAACGGAACGCCTTTTCGCCCTTGGACGATGGCGCGGCCAAGGGGATCACCCACGAGCCGGCGATGGCGGGCGTCTTCACACGGGCTTCCCGCGGTTCCACATGGCGCGTGGCGGCGAAGCTGTATTCGCCGGAAGGCCCGCGGCCCTTGGTGGCAAGCGTACCGCTCAGCCGGCCGTGATCCAGGCTGGCGTCGATACTGGTGAGATAGTGTTCCAGGTTCAACACCAGCTTGCCGTTCTCGAAGCTGGCGCTGGTGGTGCCGTCATACGGTTTGAAGCCGTCATAGAAGATGCCTTTGAGGTCTTTGCCCTCGCCCTTGATGTCGAGCCGGAATGGAATGTCCACGCCGTCGCGCGACAACACGGCGTCCCAGCGGCCATCAATGGTTTGGGGGGCGAGTGATGGCGCGGCGATGGCGGCGCTCGAACTGGCCCAAAAAGCAATAGAACCGACGGCGATCAGGCTGGCGGCATAGAGAAGCGTCTTCATATCTCACTCCTTGAAATCGATGGGCTGGGACCGGCTATTGCGCCACGGTGACGGAAGCCGACAGATGCACCGTCCTGGGCGGCTGGCAGATCTGGCCATTACAGGTCTGGAAGCGCACGCGCACGGGAAGCTGCTGGGGCCCGGTGGCCGGCGTCGCTGCAACACGCAGCGGCAGGCTCACGGTGAAAGCGCGCGAATAGAATTCCGTATCGAGGTTGAAAGCCGCATCGTGGATTTTGGTGGCCGGACTTCCCGCGGGCGCGCCGCCAGCGATGGCGACCTTGTTGGGCTCCAGCGAAACCAGAAGCGGCGTGGGGCCGCCCGGCAATTGCTTCAGCGCATAGACGTGCCAGCCGTTTCGCACCTGGGCGTGCAAGGTGAGCGTCAGGCTCGATGAGGGTTTGGCGGTGATGAGCGGCCCGGCCGAGGCGGTCCAGGTCACGGTCTCAGCCGCGGCTTGGTCAGGCGTTCCCGCCAGAGCGGTGCCCGAGAAGGTCAGAGCCAGCACTGCAACGCCCGAAAGCGCCCATGTCCTTTTCGCCATATTCGTCCCCGATGCTATTCTACAAAAGATATATTGTGTATTATTCCATCACTCACAAAACTCTCATACAACTGATCAGTTTCATAAATATACTACTTTATTTCAGTGTATTTTACGGTCGGGAGGCGCACGCACAAAACGCGGCAAGATCGAGAAACAGGCAATTTTTTGCCACGCACATCCAATCGGGCTCCGCCGGGTATCTAATGGGCGTCCTGACTGAAGGGAGCCGCCATGGGCATGCCTGTCGCCATAAACAATATATTTATCGTGATGACCGTATTCGGCAGCACCACGGCCATCATCGGCTTGGCGCTGTTCATCCCGCATTATTTCCGCGCCCAGAAGCGTGCCACGATCTACAAGACCATCGAGCTGTTCTCGACCCGCAACCAGCCGGTGCCGCCCGAAGTGCTGGACAGCCTGAGCCGCCAGACCGCGGCCACACCGGATGGCGATCTGCGGCGCGGCGTCATCCTTCTCAGCATTGCGGTAGCGCTGGCCGTGTTCGGCTATTTCGTGGATGACGCCCGCTCGCCGCTAATCGGGATTGCCGCCTTTCCGGCCATGATCGGCCTGGCCTTTATCGGCTTGCACCTGCGTGCCATAAAACGCGCGGCCTGACGCGCACATACGATGCGGCCCAATCTGAGCGGGTTGAGCGACCGGGATCTGGTGCTTCGGGTCCAGGACGCCCATGACCGAGATGCTTTCGGCGAACTTGTGCGCCGCCATCACACTCCGCTTCGGGCCTTCCTGTGGCGGCTCACCGGCAACGGCGGAGAAGCCGAAGACCTGGCGCAGGATGTCTTCATCCGCTGCTATGACCGGATCGCGGGCTTTCGCGGCGCCTCCAGCTTTCGCACCTGGGTGTTCGCCATCGCATATCGCGAATTTCTTCGCTGGAAAAGGCGCGGCCTGATCTATGGCAAATTGCTGCGCCATTTCTCCCGCGCGCCGGAAGGCGGGGACGCGCTTCACCCCGACGAGGCTTTCGAATTGCAGCGCAGCTTGAATGCGCTGGGCGTGACGGAACGCGCCGCGCTTCTTCTCTGCGACGCCTGCGGCTTGTCGCACAGCGAGGCGGCGGAAGCGCTCTCCGTACCCCTGGGTTCGCTCAAGACCTATGTCCAGCGGGGACGCGAAAAAATGCGCGCGCGCCTGGGCGACCACGCGGAACTGGAACAAGGACAGTTGGTGTCATGCAAAACAACGATTTGATGAGCGAATTGCTCGCCCGCGATCACGCCGGGCTCTCCGCCAGACTCGCGCGCAAGCCCATGGACCGCATAGTCTTGGCTCAACTGCAAGACCGCGACCGGTTTCGCGGTCTCGTTTTGGCCACAGCCGGCTTCCTGGGCGCAGGCGTTGCCGCCGCCGAGATCGTGGCCCTGGTGCCGGCAAGCAAGCTTTGGCCCGGCGTGACGCAATTGGGATTCGCGATGACCTTCCTGCTGATCGCCGGGATGATTGGAATCCTCGGCCGGGCGATGGCCGACTGAAGGTCAGCGCCGGGGCTTCATGGAAAAGACGATGCGGTCATCCTGCCAACGTGCGGCGATCGAGGCCGCCACCGCCACCACCGCGCCGAACAGAAGCGCGAACGCGGTCCAAAGGGCGGCAATCGCGGCGATCCTTTTGGCGTCGCGCACGGCAGCAGCCTGGCGCGTTTCCGCATCGTTGACGCGGGTGCGGGCCGCATCCACCGAGATGCCGTCCGCTTCGCTCACCAGGCGGGCAAGCCGGGCATTGTCGTCATCGCCGACCGCGCCCGCTGCGTGCATGCCCAGAATGCGGCGCGCCTGGTTCTTGGCCGCCATCACCTCGGCCGTATCGCGGCCGGGTCCGAACATCATGTCCACCCAATAGCGCGTATCGGCCGCCTGGTTGGCAGGACGTGTGGCGACTGCGCCGGCGATGGAAGAATTGGTCAGGCCCGACGCCGCCGCGATCATCAGAAGCCCGGCCACCACCGCCAAGGCCCACATCACAAAGCCGTGCGCGCCGGCGCGGAACTCTTCTTCCTCGGTGTTCTCTACTTCCGGCCCGACCAGGCGGCCCACGATATAGCCGCCCACGGCAAAGCCGAACGCCTGGGCCGCCACGAAATAGACCGCGCCCAGATGCAAATAACCGGTGGCGGTGCTGCTATGCGGGACAGGCACCAGGGCCAGTCCGACACCGGCGCCCAAGGTCAGCAGGAACAGGGTGGTGGCGGTGGCGGCAAAGGCGCCCGCGATCACCACGCCCCACCGGAAGCGGCCTTCCTCTTCGGCAACAATGGCGGTGGTGTCGTCGGTTACGATGGCAGTGCTGGTCATGGCTTTCCCTTTTGGCGGGGGCCCGGATCGGGCAGGAAACAGCAGGCAGAAAACAACCAGCGGGGCTGCCCGGTTCCGCGCATTCGTGCAACGGCCCCTGTTCTTCCGCGTTAGGAGCCTGAACGCGCTCTTGGGAAATCGTCATGCGGTCTGGATGCCTGTGGCTTTTGGGAGTGCCGCTCCCCATCATCATCATTCTCTGGCTGATCACGGGCCATGCTTGATGGGTCACGCTTGACCTCGGCCACGCCTGGCTTCCCCGAATGTCAAGAAGAAAGGCCGGTTTGCCCCGGCCCCTGGCCTTGGGCTAGACTCCTTTAGGGTCTGGTGCTGGGGGGAAGTCATGCGAATTGCGCTTGCGGTAATCGGCCTTCTGGTCCTTCTCCTGGGATTGCACTGGATCAGCGAGGGCACCGGCTTTCTTGCCTATCCGCACAGCCCCATGATGTATCTCAAGCCCACTTGGACCTATACCGGCATCGTTACCGCCCTGATCGGCGCGGCGTTGATCTGGTTCTCGCGGACCCTGGGCGGCGGCCGGCGCTCGGCTTAGGCCGGCTGCCAGGACTTGGGCCATGCAGCCTTTGATCATCGCGGCCATCGCCTTTGTGGGGACGCATTTCCTTTTGTCGCATCCTTTGCGCGCTCCGCTGGTGCGCGGCTTAGGTGAACGCGGCTTCTCGGCGCTTTATTCGCTGGTGGCGCTGGCGACCTTCGCCTGGCTGGTGGTCCAGTACCGCGCCGCGCCCGCGCGGCCGCCGCTTTGGCCGGTGGACGATGTGCTCTGGGCCATCGTCACGGTGGTGATGCTGGTGGCCTCCATCCTCTTCATGGGTTCGCTGATCAAAAATCCCGCACTTCCCAATCGCAATTTGGCCACGCATAGCTTGGCCAGTCCCGGCGCGGCGGCAAAGGCGCCGCCCGAGGTCCCTTCCCAAGCAAAGGGCGTCTTCGCCGTCACCCGCCATCCCATGATGTGGGCGTTCGCGCTCTGGGGGTTCTGCCATATCGCGGTCATGCCCACGCTGGCGAACATCATCCTTTGCGCCGCGATCATCATTCTCGCTCTGTGCGGCGCGAGCCTTCAGGACCGCAAGAAGCGACAGCTTCAGCCACAGACCTGGCTCCTATGGGAAGCCAAGACCAGCTATTGGCCTTTCGCGGCCATCGCCCAGGGCCGCGCCCGCTTCGGCGGCTTTCGTCCCCACGATTGGGCAGGCGGGGTGGTGATCTGGCTCGCCGCCACCTGGGCCCACATCCCCGCGGCGCACATCGCGGCGGGAATCTGGCGCTGGCTTTAGGCGCTACTCATATCGCAACGCATGCACCGGATTGGCTCTGGCCACATGGGCCGCATGGACGATCACCGTGGCCCAGGCGATCACCAGCGCCACCGCGCCGACGCCCACGAAGTAAAGCGGACTGAGGCTGATGCGATAGGCATAGCCCTCCAGCCAGTTGCGCAAGTAGAAATAGGCTACCGGCCACGCGATCAGGTTCGCCACCAGCACCGGGATCGAAAACTGCCACAGAAGGAGCAGGATGATGTCCCTGGTCTTCGCTCCGAAAGTCTTGCGCAATCCGATCTCGCGGGTGCGCCGCTGAGTGGAAAAAGCCGCCAGCCCGAACAGGCCCAGACAGGCGATGAAGATGGCGATCCCCACGAACAGCGAGAAGATCGCGCCCTGCCGGTCCTCGGCCAGGAATTGGGCCTCGAAATCGTCATCCAGGAAATGGCGCCGCAGCACCACGTTGGGGGCGAAGGCATGCCAGGTCCGATCTATGAAGGCGAGCGCAGCTGGAAGATTCTCGCTGCTCACCTTGACCGAAATCTCGAAGCCGGAGGACGGCACGTAGCGATAAAGCCTGGGCTCGGTGGGCTGGCTGGCGCCGCCCATTTTAACGTCGGCGATCACGCCCACGATGGTGGCGGACGAGCCATGCACCTTGATGGTCTTTCCCACCGCGCTTGAGGTGGAATAGCCCAAGGTGCGCGCGCCTGTTTCATTGACCAGGATGTTGTAAGGCGCCGCCATCAGGCCCGAGCTGGTGAAGTGTATGTCCCTCACCGTGTCGCCGCCCCGCTGTTCCGACAGGAACCGCCCGGCCAGAAGCCTGACGCCATAGACCTGCGTATAGTCGGGCCGGATCGCGTGTGCCCAAAAGGTGATGGTCGCGGGATTGCCGGGAACGTTGACATCCTGGTTGGTGGTGTCGCCCAGGAAGGGGATCGACGTATTGTCCGAAGTCGTGACCCCGGTGACGCCGGGACCAGCGCGTAGCGCCTTGGTGAGGCTGTCACGCTCACTTGGCGACAGGCTGCCGCCGTCGATCACCAGCACGCCGTCCTTGTGGAAGCCCAGATCGACATGGCGGGCGAACGAGATTTGCGCAAACACCACCAGGACGGCGATGCCCAGCCCGATCGAGACCGCGAATTGCAGCACCACCAACGCGGTACGCAGCAGGCCGGAACCCGATTGCCGCGTGCTGTTGCTGCGAAGCACCAAGCCGGGCCGGATACCGGACAGCACCAGGGCGGGATAGGCGCCGCTGAGCAGGCCAACCACGATGCCCACGCCGATCATCAGGAGGAGGACCGGCCAATCCCGCACATAATCGAACGCGATCGGCGCATTGACGAAGCGGTCGAACAAGGGCAGCAGCATCTCGCTCAACGCCAGGGCCAACACCAGGGCGACCATCGCGATCAAGACCGACTCGCCCAGGAATTGCGCCACCAATTGCCGGCGTGCCGCGCCCGCCACCTTGCGCAATGAAATCTCCCGCGCCCGGACCATGGCGCGCGCAGTGGCCAGATTGGTGAAATTGAAACACGCCACCAGCAAAATAAGAACACCGATGGCGGAAAAGCCATAAACCGTGGTCCAACTGCCGGCCGGCGTCATGCTCTGATATTTGTCGGTCGAAAGATGGTCATCTCGGAAAGGTGTGAGGCGCGGCACCAGCCAGTCGCTGGCTTTCATATGAAGCCCGATGGTCCTGGTGTCGAAAGAATGGTCGATGATGGTTTTGGCCTTGGCGATCACTTGATTAGGATCGGCGCCGGGCGCGAGCACGACATAACCCCAGCCCGACGTCACGCCCCAATTCGTCTTCGTCTCCCACGAGGTCGGATCGGCGCTGGAGGTGTTGGGGATCACCAGATCGAGCGCCAATTGGGTATTGTGCGGCAGATCGCGCATGATTCCGGTGACGGTCAGCGGGTGCTGCTGCAACTGGCAATTCGCGCCTTGCTTGTCGCAATAATCCGCATTGATGATGATGGTCTTGCCCAGAGGTGACGCGCTGCCGAAATATTTGCGCGCCGTCGCTTGGGAAAGAACCGCCGAATCCGGCTGGGCAAAAGCCGATGCCGGATTCCCCGCCACCAGCGGCAATTGGATCACCTGGAAGAAGTTGGGATCGACCGAAGCCACCCTCTCGAGGAAGGGCTGGTTCCCCGCCAGCACGGTGACGCGGTTGCGCATCAGCCGGGTGCGGGCGCGCACTTCCGGAATCTGGTCCCGCATCGCTTGCGGAAGCGGAAACGTGATCTCCGAGCCCGCATTGCAGCCGACGCTTGGCATGCAGATGTCGCGCTCGACCCGATAGAGAGTCTCGCTACCCGGAATCCATTTGTCATACGAAAGCTGGTCCCGCACGAACAATATGATAAAGATGGCGCAGGTGAGCCCCACCGTCAGGCCGGCGATGTTGATGAAACTGTAGAGCTTGTGGCGGGTGAAATTCCTCAGCGCCGTGATCAGGTAGTTATGAAACATCTTTACTTCCTCCATGGCGGACTTGATCCGCCCATCCAGTCTTAGAGTCGCGCGCGTTGCTCTGGATGGCCGGCTCGGAGGCCGGCCATGGAGAGCGCGAGGTGTAAAGGTCGCACATCATCGCCGCCTCACTCATACCTCAACGCATGCACGGGATTGGCGCGGGCAACGTGCGCGGCATGGACAATCACCGTGGCCCAGGCGATCACCAGGGCCGCCGCGCCCACGCCCACGAAGTAAAGCGGGTTCAGGCTGATGCGATAGGCATAGCCCTCCAGCCAGCCATGCAGATAATAATACGTCACCGGCCAGGCGATCAGGTTGGCCACCAGCACCGGAACCGAGAACTGCCATAGCAGCATCAACACAATGTCCCGGCTCCGCGCGCCAAAGGTCTTGCGCAACCCGATCTCCTTGGTGCGCCGCTCGGTCGAGAACGCTGCCAGCCCGAACAGGCCCATCGCCGCGATGAAGATGGCGATGCCCACGAACAGCGCGAACATCGAATCCTCCTTCTGGTCGGCCTGGAACTGCTTGTCGAAGTCCTGGTCCAGGAAATGCCGCTCGATTGCCACGCTGGGCGCGAAGCCGCGCCAGATGCGATCCACCGCCGCCACGCCCTCGCTGATCTTGCCGGGCTTGAGCTTGACCGATACCCAGTTCGGGGCCGGCAGGTCGCGGTAAATCGTGGGAACGGTCGCGGATTTGGCGCCTTCGAGCTTGAAGTCCCGCGTCACGCCAACCACCGTCACCGGCGTATCGTTGAGCGCGAACGTCTTGCCCAGGGCGGCGGCGGGCGTCACGCCCATCCGGCGCGCCGCCGCTTCGTTGATCAGCACATTGTGCATCTTGCCGTCACGGGCGAAGCGGTCGGCGGCATGGGCGTCGGAAAAGTCCCTGCCCGCCGCCAGCCCGATGCCGTAAAGCTTCAGGAAACCTGGGGCGAAGTTCACGTTGCGAAAACTGTCCTTGAAAGGCTGCCCCGGAAACTGGACAAAAACATTGTCCTTCATCCCATGGCCGAACGGCGTGGCGGTGGATAGCGCCGCCGCCGCGATCGCCGGATCGGAGGGCAAGGCGCGAACCAGGCTCTGCCGCGCATCGGGGGTAAGATTGTCAGCATAGACGATGACGACATTGTTGCGGTTAAAGCCCATGTCCATGTCGCGGGCGAAGGAAACCTGCTCGAACACCACCAGGGCTGCGATCCCCAACCCGATCGAGACCGCGAACTGAAGCACCACCAGGGCGGCGCGCAGCACGCCCGAGCCGGACAGTCCGCTGCGATTGGTGCGCAACACCAAAGCGGGCCGGAAACCGGAAAGCACCAGCGCCGGATAGGCGCCCCCGATCAGCCCCGCCAGCACGGCCATGCCGCCAGCCGCCAGGATCAACCCCCAGTCGCCCGAATAGGAAAGCCAGATGGGCTCGTCCAGCAGGCGATCGAACAGGGGCAGCAGGATTTCCGCCAGCGCCAGCGCCAGTACCAGAGCGATCAGCGCGGTCAGGACCGACTCAGCCAGGAATTGCAGGATCAGTTGGCGGCGGCGCGCGCCCATCACCTTGCGCAGCGAGATTTCCCGCGCGCGGATCATGGCGCGCGCCGTGGCCAGGTTGGTGAAATTGAAACAGGCCACCAGCAAAATGAGAATACCGATCACGGCAAAGCCATAGACGGTGGCCCAGCTTCCCGCCGGCGTCATGCCGCCATAACGGTCGGTGGAAAGATGCACATCCCAGAATGGCGTGAGCGTCGGCGCGAGGATGACGCTGCCTTTCATGTTCACATGCATCGTCCTCATGAGATCGGCCACCGAACGGTCCACCAGGGCGTCAAGCTTGGGCATCAGCCGGGCAACGGTGGCGCCCGGCGCGAGCGCCACATAGGCGTAACTGTTGATATTGCCCCAGGTCTGTTTCTCCTCGTCCGGCATCAGGTCGGCCTTGGAATTGTTGGGTAACAGAAAGTCGCCGGCCAATTGGCTGTTGGCGGGCAGATCGCGCATCACCGCCTTGACCACCATGTTTTGCTGGTGAGTGGTCTGGTCATTGCCGTACCAGGGCTTGCCGCTCACCGTCAGCGTCTTGCCGATGGGGTCGGTACTGCCGAAATATTTCTTCGCCGCGCTTTCCGAAATTACCACGCCATCGGGCTGACGCAACGCGGTCCGGGCGTCGCCTTCCACCAGCGGCAGCTTGACCACGTCGAGGAAATTGGGGTCCACCACGTCCACATTTTCGGGGAACTGGCGGTTGCCCGAGATCACCGTCATGTCCTCGGGCGTAAGCACCGTCGCCGCCTTGATCTCGGGCAGTTGCTGCAGCATGGCGTGCGCGATGGGGAACGACGCGCCGGCGAAATGCAGTGGCTGCTGGCCGGGATTGTTGGCCGTGATCTCGACCCGGTAAAGGCCGCCGCTGTCCGGGATCCAGCGGTCATAGGAGAGCTGATAGCGCAGGAACAGGACAATGAAGATCGCGCAAGTCAGCCCCACCGTCAGGCCCGCGATGTTGATGAAGCTGTAGAGTTTGTGCCGGGTGAAATTCCGAAGCGCGGTGATCAGGTAGTTATGAAACATGGGAGCCGCTCTCCTCTTGCGGTTTGCTCACCCTGAGCTTGTCGAAGGGTGAGGACTGAAGGTCAGTCTGCGGTATCCTCATACTTCGACAGGCTCAGCACGAGGAGATCTTTCACTCGTATCTCAACGCATGCACCGGATTGGCGCGGGCCACATGGGCGGCATGGACGATCACCGTGGCCCAGGCGATCACCAGCGCCACTGCACCTGCCCCCACGAAATAAAGTGGGCTGAGGCTGATGCGATAGGCATAGCCCTCCAGCCAGCCGTGCAGATAGTAATACGCCACCGGCCAGGCGATCAGGTTGGCCACCAGCACCGGAATCGAGAACTGCCACAGCAGCATGAAGATAATGTCCCTGGTCCGCGCCCCGAACGTCTTGCGCAGGCCGATTTCTTTGGTCCGCCGCTCGGTCGAGAACGCCGCCAGGCCGAACAGACCAAGCGCGGCAATGAAGATCGCGATGCCTACAAACAAGTCGAAGATCGCCCCTTGCCGTTCATCGCTTTGAAACTGCTTGTTGTAATCGTCGTCCAGGAAATGCCACTGCAGCGCGACCGATGGAGCGTAGCGCCCCCAAAGGTGCTCAACGAAAGCCAATGCCTCGCGCGCCCGGCCATCGCGAATGCGAACAAAAAGATTGTCGGCGGCAGATCTCGACCAATAAGCATAGATGGCGCTACTTGGGGCGGAGCCGGGACCATCGTCTTTCATATCTGCGACAACGCCCGCGATGGTCACCCTGCCAGCCGCAAGGATTACGGCCTTGCCGATAGCCTGGTCCGGGGTGAAACCCAACCGGTGTGCGGCGCTGGCATTGATCAGCACGTTGGCCTGCATACTCAATTTACCACTTTGCAGTTCGGATGGATTGACCATGTCGTTTGCACGCTGGTCCAATAGGTATCGGCCCGCGAGGAGCCGGATGCCAAAGATGCGCATATAATCGGGGCTGGCCGGAACCAAGACGAACATCTGGCTTGCAGGGCTCCCAGGAAGCCTCACAGGCCAATTGTTATGAAGTCTGCTGAGAGGAAGTGCCTGAGAGAAGGCGGTGCCTGAAATGTCGGGGCTGGTCCCCAGAGCCAGTGCTAACCTTTGCGTGTCTGTTTGCGGCAAGTTTCCCGTACTGAGCACCATGATTCCATCGTGTCGAAAACCAAGATCGACACTTCGTTCGAGTGAAATTTGGGCAAAGATCACCGCTGCCCCAACGCCCAGTCCGATGGATACGGCGAATTGCAGCACCACGAGGGCAGTGCGGGTAAGCCCGGCGCCTTGCAGATTGCCCCCGCCGTTCAAGCGTAGCGTCATCGCCGGTCGAAAGCCCGACAGCACCAAAGCGGGATAGATGCCACTAAGTAGTCCAGTGAGAAGTCCGATGCAAAGGATGAACAACAACAGTGGCCAATCCTGAAGATAATGGAAGGCTATGGGCAGGTTCAGGAAGCGGCCGAACGTCGGCAGCAGTATCTCGACCAAAGCCAGCGCCAAGACCAGCGCAATTAGTCCCGTGAGGATAGATTCGCCCAGGAACTGCATTACCAATTGGCCGCGGCGCGCACCCACTACTTTGCGCAGCGAAATCTCACGCGCTCGCATCATCGCTCTAGCGGTAGCTAGGTTGGTGAAATTGAAGCAAGCGATGAGCAGGATCAGCACGCCGATAGCACCGAAGCCGTAGATGATGGCCCAGCTTCCCGGAGGCGTCATACCGCCATACTTGTCTGTCGAGAGATGATCGTCCAGAAAGGGCGTCAAATGCGGCACGAGAACTTGGCTTCCCTTGAGTTTGATCTTGTACTGTTCGGCCGGATTGTAGGAGCGGTCGAACATCGCGCTTATCTTCCTGGTCACTGCAGCCGGGTCGGAACCTGGCGCCAGCCGCACATAGCCGAAGCCACTGAAATAGCCCCAATTGGTTCTCAATTCTGCAGTGACAGGCGCGATGTTAGAAACGTCCGACATCATCAAATCTGCCGCAAGCTGGCTGTTATGCGGCAGATTGCGAAGAATCCCGGTAACGGTGAGGGTATGGCGCTCGATCTCGCAATTCTCATTCAAGGTGGAAGCGGGATCACAATATTCCGCGCTCATGATTAAGGTCTTGCCCAAGGCAGAGGCGTCGCCGAAATATTTGCGCGCGCGTGCTTCAGAAATGACAACGGAATCGGGCCGCGATAGGACGGTCGCCGCTTGCCCGCTTACCAAAGGCAATTTGATGACTTGAAAAAAGTTGGGGTCAACGACATCCATGTGTTCCGGAAATTGCTTGTCCCCAACTAAGATGGATACCGAGCGTTGAACTAGGCGCGTTCTTTCTTTCACTTCGGGTATTTGTTCAAGCATCGTCTGAGTGACGATAAAGGACACGGTCGCGCTGCGGATTGGGCGCTCTCCAGGATTTACCGCGGTGAGTTCGACCCGGTAGAGATTCTGCGTCCCCGGTATCCAGCGGTCATAGGAAAGCTGGTCGCGGACAAACAGGATGATGAAGATGGCGCAAGTCAGCCCCACCGTCAGGCCCGCGATGTTGATGAAGCTGTAAAGCTTGTGGCGGGTGAAATTCCTGAGCGCGGTGATCAGGTAATTATGGAGCATGCTCGTCTCCCTCCTGTTCGATCTCCTCATGCTGAGCTTGTCGAAGCATGAGGAGCGTGCTGGCGGAGCTTCCATCCTCACCCTTCGACAAGCTCAGGGTGAGGAGTTCACCTCTCACTCGTATCTCAGCGCATGGATCGGATTGGCCTTGGCCACGCGGCTCGCGTGCAGGAACACGGTGGCCCAGGCGATCAAAAGCGCCGCCGCCCCTGCCCCCAGGAAATAAAGCGGGTTGAGGGTGACGCGATAGGCATACCCCTCCAGCCAGCCATGCAGATAGTAATACGCCACCGGCCAGGCGATCAGGTTGGCGATCAAGACCGGAATGGAAAACTGCCACAAGAGCATCCAGACGATGTCGCGGCTCCGGGCGCCGAAGCTTTTGCGGATGCCTATCTCCTTGGTGCGCCGCTCGGTCGAGAACGCCGCCAGCCCGAACAGGCCCAGGCAGGCGATGAAGATGGCGATGCCCACGAAGATGCCGAAGATGCGGCCTTCCTGCTCATCGGCCTTGAACTGTTTCTCGAAATCGTCATTTAGGAAATGCCGGTCTATTGCCAAAGACGGCTCGAACCGGTGCCAGATGCGGTCGATCGCGACCAGCGCTTGCGCCACGCCGTTGGCCGGCACCTTGACCGAGATATCGCCGGTATCCGGATAGAAGATATAGAAAGTCGGCACAATCAGCTTGCGGTCGCCCTCGAACATGAAATCGGACGTCACGCCCACGATGGTGGCGCGCACTCTTTCGGTAAGGTTCGCTCCGTCATCCCCGGCCGAGAAGGTCTTGCCCACCGCCGCGTCGGGTGAGAGGCCCATGCGCCTTGCGAGCGACTGGTTGATGACCACGTTGAAGGGCGAATGTTGGCGGAACGCATCCCCCCATGACAGCGTGCGGCCGCTCAGAAGCTTGACGCCATAGAGTGAAAAGAAATCGGGACCTACGCCCACGGTCCGGATGACGCTTTGGCGCTGTTCCCCCGGCAGTTGCACCACGTCGTTGCTGCTGTTACCGGAAAACGGGACGTCGCTTGACAGGGCCGCGCCTTTCAGCGCGGGATCGGCGGCCATCGCCCGCACCATGCTCTGGCTGGCTGCAGGCAAGACCCCGTTCATGCGGATCACCACCATCCCGTCCTTGTTGAGGCCCAGATCGACCGCATGGGCAAAGGAGATTTGCGCGAACACGACCAAGGCGGCGATGCCCAGCCCGATCGAAACCGCGAACTGCACCACCACCAGAGCGGTGCGCACCAGGCCCGCGCCCTGGTTGGCGGCGCTGTTGTTCCGAAGCGCCAGCGCAGGCCGAAAGCCCGAGAGGACCAGGGCGGGATAGGTGCCCGCAAGGAGCCC
>DATNFZ010000126.1:0-11755 GCA_035606155.1 Rhizomicrobium sp.
CGGCAATCGAACAGCACGGGCTTGGGGCTTTCGATCATCTGGCGGATCTTGTCGTCCAACTCCCTGGGTTTGTCGGCGCGAAGGCCCAGGCAGCCGAACGCTTCCGCCAGCTTGGCGAAGTCCGGCAAGGCTTCCGAATAGGAATGGGAATAACGCCCGCCATGCAGCAATTCCTGCCACTGGCGCACCATCCCCATATATTGATTGTTGAGAATGAATATCTTGATCGGCAGATCGTACTGCACGGCCGTGGACATTTCCTGCATGGTCATCTGCACCGAGGCTTCGCCGGCGATATCAACCACCAGGGAATTGGGATGGGCCATCTGCACGCCCACCGCGGCAGGCAGGCCGTAGCCCATGGTGCCCAGGCCGCCCGAAGTCATCCAGCGATTGGGCTCCTCGAATTTGAAGCGCTGCGCCGCCCACATCTGGTGCTGACCCACTTCGGTGGTGATGTACACGTCCTTATCCCGGGTGAGCGCATAGAGCCGGTCCACCGCATATTGCGGCTTTATCAGCGAATCCGACGCCAGGTAGGCGAGGGATTTCTTGGCCCGCCAACGGTCGATCGTGGCCCACCATTCCTTGAGCGGTTGCGCCTTGAGGTTCTTGGCATTCCAAAGCTTCACCATCTCTGAGATGGCGCGGCCGGCATCGGCGATGATGGGCAAATCGACCCGCACGATCTTGTTGATCTGCGAAGCATCGATATCGAGATGGACCTTCTTCGAGCCGGGCGAAAATTTGTCGATGCGTCCGGTGACGCGGTCGTCGAAGCGCGCACCCAGACAGACTATCAGGTCGCAATCATGCATGGCATTGTTGGCTTCGTAGGTGCCGTGCATGCCAAGCATCCCCAGCCATTGCGGCGAGGACGCCGGAAACGCACCCAATCCCATCAAGGTGGAGGTGACGGGAAAGCCGGTGAGCGAGGCGAGCTCCCGCAATGCCAGACTGGCCTTGGGTCCGGCATTGATGATGCCGCCGCCGGTATAAAGGATCGGGCGCTTGGCTTCCGCCATCATCTCGACGGCGCGCGCGATCGCGTCCTGGTCCGGCTCGGTCTTGGGCCGGAAGGTGCGGTGGCGAATCTGATCGGGCGCGAAATATGCGCCGGTCTTGAACTGCACGTCCTTGGGGATGTCCACCACGACCGGACCGGGACGGCCCTGGGTGGCGATCTGGAAGGCCTCGTGCAAGGTGCGGGAGAGATCGTTCACGTCCTTCACCAGCCAATTATGCTTGGTGCAGGCGCGCGTGATGCCCACCGTGTCGGCTTCCTGGAACGCATCCGTGCCGATCAGATGGGTGGCGACCTGACCGGTGATCACCACCAGGGGAATTGAATCCATCAAAGCGTCGGTCAAACCGGTCACCGCATTGGTGGCGCCGGGACCGGAAGTCACTAGCACCACGCCGGGCTTGCCGGTCGAGCGGGCATAGCCTTCCGCGGCATGGGTAGCCCCCTGCTCGTGGCGGACCAGGACGTGGGTAATGCCATTGTCGGCGAACATCGCGTCATAGATGGGAAGCACCGCGCCGCCCGGATAACCGAAAATATGCGTGACGCCCTGGTCCTTGAGCGCGCGCACCACCATCTGGGCGCCCGTCAATTGCGCTGCTTCCTGGGCCGGCTCGGCCAATTTCGTATGCGTATTCATCTCCCTCAGCCTGCTGCAAAAGATAAAGGGGCGTTTCCGCCCCTTGATCACACGCCATCGTCCGGTAACGCGGGGTTAACCACGTTCGGGCGATGGCCTCCAAATAAGTACGACAAACCCTCTCATGGCGGGCACGTTAGGGTGCAGCGCACCCTCCGTCAAGCAATTTCATGCGACAAATTCATTATATTGCGCAATAATATTGCTCTTGATTGGATCAAACCAGCGATAATCCCCCATGCGATTGCGGAACCAGGTGGCCTGCCGCTTGGCGAATTGGCGCGTGGCGGTGACGGCTCCTGCCAGCGCCTCTTCGCGGGAGAGCCTTCCCTGGCCATGGGCGATAAGCTGCCTCAGACCCAAAAGCTTGGCGGCGGGCAGCACCGGATCGAGGCCCGACAGAGCCAGCGCTTCCTGCTCGCCACCCCGATCGAGCATGATTTCGAACCGCTCGGCGATCCTGGCGCGCAAGACCTCGCGTGGGGGGTCGAGCACGAAACGGGCGAGCGTCATCCCGCCCAGCAACGGCGCAATTTGCTTTTTGCGCCAATGAAGCAGCGGCCGGCCGGTCGCTTCCAGAACTTCCCAGGCGCGCACCACGCGTTGCGGGTCGGTGACGCGCAAGTTCGCGGCTGTTTCGGGATCGCGGAGGGCGAGCCGGGCATGAAGCGCTCCCACGCCGATCTCATCCAACAGCGCGCGCGCCTGCGCGCGGATTTCCGCCGGGATCGGCGGAATATCCGCCAGTCCTTCCGTCAGCGCGGTGAAATAGAGACCCGTGCCGCCCACAAAAATGGGAATCCTGCCAAGAGCGCACGCTTCCGCCAGCGCACGGCGTGCGTCCTCGATATACCGTCCCACCGAATAGGCTTCATTCACAGAGACGTGGCCATAAAGCAGATGCGGCACCTTTTCTCGCGCTCGCGCGTCCGGCTGCGCCGTCAAAATGGGCGCTTCCCGATAGACCTGCATGGCGTCGGCGTTGATCAGCGCGCCACCGATATGGCGCGCCAAATCCAGCGCCGCGGCGGACTTGCCGCTGGCGGTGGGGCCTGCAATAAGCACGGCGTCGCATCGCATGAAGCCAGAATGTCCGCCTTTGTCCTGAATGTCATCGGCGATGGCGCCGATCCGGAGTTGTTCGCACCGCTCGGCTTGGGCCGCGGCAATATCCTGTCGCCCGGCCGCGCCTTCGACCTGCCGCTCACCCGCGACGATGCAAAGCCCGCATTGGCTGAGGCTCGTGTGCTGGCTGAAGGATTGAAACTCGACATTAATCTGGTGGCGACGGATAAGCGCCGGAAAAAGCTCCTGGTCGCCGACATGGATTCCACCATCATCAATGTCGAATGTCTTGACGAACTGGCGGACATGGCCGGGCTCAAGCCCAAGATCGCCGCCATCACCGAGCGCGCCATGCGGGGCGAGCTGGAATTCGAGGCGGCGCTGCGCGAGCGGGTGGGCATGCTCAAAGGCCTCCCCCTCAGCGCGCTGGAACGCACTTATGCCGAGCGAGTCAGGCTCAATCCCGGCGCCAAAAACCTGATCGCCACCATGCGCCAGAACGGCGCCCACACCATGCTGGTATCAGGCGGATTTGGATTCTTCACCTCGCGCGTGGCCAAAGCAGCGGGATTTCACGCCGAGCGGGGCAATACTTTGCTGGACGACGGCAAAGTCCTCACCGGCCAGGTCGGCCAGCCCATCCTGGGCCGTGAAGCCAAATTGCAGGCGCTGGAAGAAGCGGCTGCCAGGCTGAAACTCGATCATGCGGAAACGTTGGCCGTGGGCGACGGCGCCAACGATCTCGCCATGATCCAGCGCGCCGGCCTGGGCGTGGCCTATCATGCCAAACCTCTGGTCGCGGCTTCCGCTGGCGCCGCGATCAATCACAACAACCTCACCGCCCTCCTCTATCTGCAGGGCTATACCGATGACGAAATCGTGAAGGCGTAATTTTCTCGAAGCTTGGTCTCGACCCGGAGGGTTAATCCAACCGAAGCCCGACATAAGTCATTTCGCCGTTGCGGCTCACCAGCATCAGCTCGACTTTCTTGCCGGCCTTGAGATCGGCATCCACCCGCGCCTCGATATCGGTTGGCGATTTCACCGGCTGGCTCTGCACTTCCACGATCACGTCGCCGGGGCGCAAATTCTTGTCGGCGGCCGGGCTTTCGGGCGCCACATCGCTCACCACCACGCCCTGGAGGTTGCCGGAGAGCTTGTATTTGGCCCGCGCGCCATCATCCAGCGGCGCCAGCGACAGGCCCAGTTGCGAGATCTTGGATTTGGGCTTGGGCGGCGGCGGCGCCAATTTCTTGCCCGGCTTGTCCGCCGGACCTTCGTCCAGCTTGGCGATCACGATCTTGTAGCTTTGCTTCTTGCCCTTGCGCAGCACGTCCACATTGACGGTCTTGCCGATGGGGGTGGCGGCGACGATGCGGGGCAATTCGCGCGAATCCCCCACCGGTTTGCTGTCGAAACCCACCACCACATCGCCGTTTTTCAAACCCGCCTTGTCGGCCGGGCCGCCCGAGGTGACGTCCGCCACCAGCGCCCCTTTGGTGCCGGGAAGGCCCATGCCCTGGGCGATCTCGTCGGTCACCTGCTGGATGCGCACGCCGATCCAGCCGCGGCGCGCCACGCCGAACTGCTTCAGCTGCGCCACCACATCACGCGCCATGTTGGAGGGGATCGAAAAGCCGATGCCTACGCTTCCGCCCGAGGGCGAGAAGATCGCGGAATTGATGCCGATTACATTGCCGTCCATGTCGAACAGGGGGCCGCCGGAATTGCCGCGATTGATGGGCGCGTCGGTCTGGATGAAATCGTCATAGGGGCCGGCATTGATGTCGCGGTTGCGCGCCGAAACGATGCCCGCCGTGACCGTCGAGCCCAGGCCGAAGGGATCGCCGATCGCCATCACCCAGTCGCCGATCCGGGTCTTGTCGCTGTCGCCGAAATGGGTCGCCGGCAAAGGCTTTTTGGGCGTGACTTTGAGCAGCGCCAGATCGGTCTTGGTGTCGCGCCCTACGATCTTGGCGGGAAGGCTGGAGCCGTCATTCAGGGTCACGGTGATCTGGTCGCTATCCTCGATCACATGATTGTTGGTGACGATAAAGCCGGCCGGATCGATGACGAAACCCGAGCCCAGCGAGGTGACATGCTTGGGCCGCCCGGCATTGGGGCCGAGAAAATTCTTGAACAGGTCTTCCAGGGGCGAGCCGGGCGGCACATTGGGAATGGCCGACGGTGGCGGCGCCTTGAGTGTCTGGGTGGTGGCGATATTGACCACGGTGGGAAGAAGCTTGGCGGCCAGATCGGCGAAGGAATCCGGCGCCGGCCGCGCCAGCGCCGGTGTGCCGGCGAGCGCCAGAACGGCACAAAATGCAGCGGCACAAAATGCAAGCGCAAAACGCATGGCTTCCGTCCTGAAAATCCCTGGCCTGGATTCGGCCTTTAGCATAGCGCTCCGGCCATGGCCCCGCCAAACAGGCATTTCACGCCCTCGCGGCCCTGGCCGTCGGGTTTCTTAATCCGCAGACAGGATCACTTGTTCCAGCCTCGGGTTGGTTTTGGGACGCCGCTACCCTATAGAGCAGCGGCGATGGCCTCTCCCGCGACCCGCGACGATATTCTCCATGCGCTCGACCAGGTGATCGATCCGGTCTCGGGCCGCTCGGTGGTGCAGCAGAACATGATCTCCGGGCTTACGCTCCGCGGCGGTCATGCAGGCTTTGCGCTTGAGGTCCCGCCCCAGCAAGGCCCTGCCGCCGAACCGCTGCGCGCAGCATGCGAAGCGGCGGTGGCGAAACTTCCCGGCGTGCTCTCAGTTACCGCGGTCTTGACGGCCCATCGTCCGGCGCCGGCACAACCGCAGCCGCCGCCCTCGCGATCTAACACGATCGCAGGCGTGCGAAACATCATCGCCGTGGCCAGCGGCAAGGGCGGCGTGGGCAAGTCCACCGTGGCCGTCAATCTGGCCTTGGGCCTGGCGCGGCTGGGACTGAAAGTGGGCCTGCTGGATGCGGACATTTACGGTCCCTCGCTGCCCCGCCTCCTGGGCATCGGCCACAAGCCCGAAAGCGACGGCAAAAAGATCAGGCCGATCGAGAAATTCGGCCTCAAGACCATGTCCATCGGTTTCCTGGTCAAGGAAGATGAGGCCATGATCTGGCGCGGACCGATGGTCCAGTCGGCGCTCACCCAGATGCTCAATGACGTGCTGTGGGGGCCGCTGGATGTGCTGGTGCTGGACATGCCGCCGGGCACCGGCGACGCCCAACTCACCATCGCCCAGCGCGCGCCGCTCAAAGGCGCGGTGATCGTCTCGACGCCGCAGGATATAGCCCTGATCGATGCCAAGAAGGGCATCGCCATGTTCAACAAGACGGCGGTCCCTATCCTGGGCCTGGTCGAGAATATGAGCGTCTTTGTCTGCCCCGATTGCGGCCATGCCCACCATATTTTCGGCCATGGCGGCGCGCGCGAGACGGCGGAGAAGATGGGCGTGCCATTCCTGGGCGAAATCGCGCTGGTACCTTTGATTCGCGAAAGCTCGGATGAAGGTGAGCCGGTGATGGTGATGCGGGCCGATGGCCCGGAAGCGCTGTCTTTTCTGGCGGTGGCGGAGAAAGTCGCGAGCGCGCTTCAAGGCGAAACCCACGCCGCACCCAACATCATTTTTGAATAGGGCAGCACCCCCCGGCTCTCTTCCCCCGCATGGCGAAGCCATCGGCGGGGGATTGAGGCGCACGGCCAAGTGCGGCGAACGTCCGCCTGCGGGCTTGCCCGCGTTGGCGGACAGATGGGGGAGCACTATATGCGCGTCAGCGTGACATAGCTGAAGGACAAGCCGTCCTGTGTCGCATACTCTTCGCGCGCCACTTCGCGCCAAGCCTTGCGGTCAAAGGAAAAAAGCGCATCGCCTTCGAAAGGCTGATGGACTTCCGTCAACTCGATGCGCTGGGCGCGGGGCAACGCCGCGCGATAGATTTCCGCCCCGCCGATCACCATCACTTCCGCGACCTGGCCCGCCTTCACCAACGCGTCCTTCAGAGACGAGGCCGCAATGGCGCCGTCACTTGCCCAGCCGGGTTGGCGCGTGACCACAATATTGGTGCGGTCGGCCAAGGGCTTTTTCGGCAGCGAGTCCCAGGTCTTGCGGCCCATCACCACCGGTTTGCCGGCCGTCAATTGCTTGAAACGCTTGAGATCGTCGCTGATGCGCCAGGGAATTGCGCCGTTGCTGCCGATCACGCCATTGTCGGCCATTGCCAGAATCAAAGTGATCATCGGCTTCGACCATAGCAGCGGGACCCGCGCGGTACATGGAACTTATGCGGCCAATCGGTGTTATGCGTGGGCGATCCGGGAATGAATTTGATGCGCAAATTCCTTATTTCGGTGGCGATTATCGGCCTTGTCGCGGGCTTCCCGCCCGCCTTCGCCCAGGATCGCGAGCATCAGGATCAGCCCGGGCCGTCCCACAACGAGCGGCATGGCGGCGAGCAACGTGCCGGTGAACGGCGTGGCGGGCAACCGCACCAGGGCGGCCCGCAACAAGCTCCGGCGGCACAAGCCGGTCCCGAACGTGCCGGGCCACCGCGGGGCGAGATGCGCGGCCGCGATGAGGGGCGCTTCAGTCGGCCTCAAGCCAATACGGCAATTCAGCCCAACCAACCGTCGCCCAATGCGCCGGACAATGACAGGCGTGGTGGGGAGCGGCGCTTCGGCCCAAATAACGCGATGCGCGGTCCCGCGATGGAGCTCAATCAGCCGCAGCATGCGCCCACCAATGCGATGCGCGGCCCCGACCGGCGCTTCGGTCCTAACAATGCGATGCGCGGTGCTCCCAACCGCGATTTCAGCGGTGTCCGCAATTTTCACCAGAATTTCCGCGCCGAGCGGCGTTTCCATGCCATGCGCTATATCAGACCGCGGGGCTTCTATGAGCGCCGCTGGACCTGGGGCGAGACGCTTCCGCCGCTGTTCTGGGCACGCCAATATTGGATCATTGACTTTGCCGATTACGACCTGCCGCCACCGCCCATCGGGGCGATCTGGGTCCGGGTCGGCGATGATGCGCTCCTGATCGACCAGGACAGCGGCTTCATCATCGAGGTCGATTACGGAGTCTTCTATTGAAGTAACCTCCCCACCCGCGACTAAGACGCGCACTCCGCCACCGGCAAGCCTTTCTAGGTTCGCTGGCGCTCCCCAAGAAAAGCTAAGCCAAGGGAAACAGTAACGCGTCATAACGCCCCTTACCTGGGCCGTTCCCGTGCTATAAATGGTCACCGTGCCGTCGCGTCCGACGCGCATTCTGAAATTCATCCGGGTACGGTATATCCATGGCCAACGTGACGGTGATCGGCGCCCAATGGGGCGACGAAGGCAAAGGCAAGATCATCGACTGGCTCTGCAACCGCGCCGACATGGTGGTGCGCTTCCAGGGCGGCAACAATGCCGGGCACACCATCGTGGTGGGCAACCAGACCTACAAGCTGTCGCTGCTGCCGTCCGGGGTGGTGCAAGGCAAGCGCTCCATCATCGGCAATGGCGTGGTGGTGGATCCCTGGTCGCTGCTGGAAGAGATCGCCCGGGTGGGCCAGGCCGGACTCCGCATCACGCCCGATATCCTGGTTTTGGCCGAAAATGCTGTCCTGGTGCTACCGCTGCACCGCGAACTCGACGCCATGCGGGAGGAAGCCGCCAGCCAGAAGCTGGGCACCACCAAGCGCGGCATCGGTCCCGCCTACGAAGACAAGGTGGGCCGCCGCGCTTTGCGCGCCATCGATCTCACCGATCTTGGCGCTCTGCCCGCCAAGCTGGAGCGGTTGCTGGCCCATCACAATGTGCTGCGCCGGGGCTTTGGCCAAAAGGAAGTCAATGCCGGCGCACTGCTGAAATCGCTGAGCGAGATCGCTCCCAAAATCGTGCCCTTCATCGGCTCTTCCTGGCGCGAGCTTCATGCGGCGCGAACCGCCGGCAAACGTGTTCTGTTCGAAGGCGCGCAGGCCGTGCTGCTCGACATCGATCACGGCACCTATCCCTTCGTGACCTCGTCCAACACGGTGGCGGGACAGGCGGCAGCCGGCGCCGGCATTGGTCCGCGCGAGATCGGCACCGTGCTGGGCATCGTCAAAAGCTACACCACGCGGGTGGGCGAAGGCCCCTTCCCCACCGAATTGAAGGACGCTATCGGCGAGAAGCTGGGCGAGCGCGGCCGAGAATTCGGCACCGTCACGGGGCGCAAGCGCCGCTGCGGCTGGTTCGACACGGTCCTGGTGCGTCAGACCGTGATCACCGGCGGGGTGGACGGTATCGCGCTCACCAAGCTGGACGTGCTGGACGGATTTGACGAGATCAAGGTCTGTACCGGCTACAATCTGGACGGCAAGATGCTCGACCATCTTCCCGCCGGCGCGAATGCGCAGGCGCGTCTCACGCCTGTCTATGAAACGCTGGAAGGCTGGAAGGAATCCACCCATGGCGCCCGAAGCTGGGCCGAACTTCCCGCCAATGCCATCAAATATGTGCGCCGGGTGGAAGAGTTGGTCCGCGCGCCAGTGGCGCTGCTTTCCACCAGTCCGGATCGCGACGACACGATCATGGTAAGAGATCCTTTTATTTAATTTCCCCCAGCGGCTTCGCCGCGCGGGGAAGAAAGCAACGACCAAGCTTCAAGATTGTTTGGCGCTGAAATTTAACGGGCCGTGGCCATTGCCAAGGCCCGGCGCGGTGCGGATGGCATGCTGGACGAAATCATGGGCCAGGCGCACCGCTTCCTTAAGCGCTTTGCCCTGCGCCAGACCACAGGCAATTGCGGTCGAGAGCGCGCAACCGGTGCCATGAGTATGGCGCGTATCCTGCCGCGGCGACTCGAAAATCGAGACTTTGCCATCGTGATCCGTCAGCACATCGCGCACCGTCGCGCCCTGGCCGTGGCCGCCTTTGATCAGAACGTTGCGAACGCCCAGTTCAGCGAAAGATTTGGCTGCGTTTTCAATCGCCGCTTCGCTGTCAGGTCGTATGGCGGTCAGTACTTCACATTCCGGCCAGTTGGGCGTGATCAGAAAAGCGTGCCGCAGCAGGCGCGATTTCAGGATTTCGATTCCATGATCGTCCAGCAGCCGGTACCCGCTGGATGAAACCAGAACCGGATCGAGCACCAGCGGCAGAGAGACATTTTCCAGGGCGTCCGCCACGGCCCTGGCGATGGGGCTGCTGCCCAGCATCCCGATCTTGATCGCGTCGGCGCCGATATCGCCCAGCGCGATCTCGATCTGCCGTTCTACCGCCGGGGCGCTGATGGTCTCGACGCCATGGACCCCCTTGGTGTCCTGGACCGTCACGGCGGTAATCACCGTCTGGGCATAGACCCCGAACGCTTGCGCGGTCTTGAGATCGGCTTGAATGCCGGCCCCGGCCGAGGAATCCGAGCCCGCGATCACCAGCAGGCGACGCATCGTGCCTCAGGCCGCCGCTTCTTCGATCGCGCCGGCGATGGCGCGCACCACCGCGCGCACGGTCTTTTCGTCCTCGCCTTCGGCCATCACCCGGATCAGGGGCTCGGTTCCGGATTTGCGCACCAGCACGCGGCCGTTCTCGCCCAGCTTGGCTTTGGCGGCATCGATCGAGGATTTCACCCGCGCGTCGTCGAGCGGCGAGCCTTTGCGGAAACGCACATTCTCCAGAATCTGCGGCAAGGGCTCGAACAGGTGGGCCGCCTTGGAGGCGGATTTTCCCTCCTGCGCGATCACCGCCAGAACCTGAAGCGCCGCCACCACGCCGTCGCCGGTGGTGCCGAAATCCGAAAGGATCACGTGGCCGGATTGTTCGCCGCCCACGTTGAAGCCGCTCTTGTGCATCTCTTCCTGCACATAGCGGTCGCCCACCGCCGCGCGCGCCAGTTTCAGGCCCAACCCGCCCAGATAACGGTCCAGGCCCGCGTTGGACATCACCGTGCCCACCACCCCGCCGCCTTTGAGCATGTCGGCTTTCGACCAGCTTTTGGCGATCAAGGCGAGAATCTGGTCGCCGTCGATGACCTGGCCTTCTTCATCCGCCATCACCACGCGGTCGGCGTCGCCGTCGAGCGCAATGCCGAAATCGGCCCGCACTTCGCGCACCTTGGCGCACATCGCCTGGGGCGCGGTCGAGCCGCAATCGAGATTGATGTTGAGGCCGTCCGGAGAAACCCCGATTGGCACGATGTCGGCGCCCAATTCCCACAACACCTCCGGCGCCACCTTGTAGGCGGCGCCATTGGCGCAGTCGATCACGATGCGCAAGCCGTCGAGGCGGAGATTGCGGGGGAAGGTTCGCTTGGCGAATTCGATATAGCGCGCCTGGCTGTCGTCCACGCGCTTGGCCCGGCCGATGCTTCCCCCGGTGGCAAGGCCGGCTTCCAGTCCGCCATCCATCAGATGCTCGATTTCCAACTCCACCGCGTCGGACAGCTTCTGCCCGTCCGGGCCGAAGAACTTGATGCCGTTGTCCTGATAGGGATTGTGCGAGGCGGTGATCATCACCCCGATATCGGCGCGCAGCGACCTGGTGAGCATGGCGACGGCGGGGGTCGGCAGAGGGCCGAACTGGAACACATCCATGCCCACGGCGGTGAAGCCGGAAACCAGTGCGCTCTCGATCATATAGCCCGAAAGACGCGTGTCCTTGCCGATCACCACGCGATGACGATGGGCGCCCCGGGTGAAGATGCGGCCCGCCGCCATGCCCGCCTTCATGGCGATTTCGGGGGTGAGGACCGAGGCGTTGGTACGGCCGCGAATCCCGTCGGTGCCGAAATATTTGCGCGTCATATGGCGTTAAATCCTGCTCAAGCGGCGGTCATCCTAACCTAATGCCGTCCTTCGTTAAAATCCTTCACCTGCAAGACGGACTGGATCGCCAGGGCGGCCTTGAGCGCGGCTGGCGCATGCGTGCGCAGATAATCCGCCCCCTGAAGATATGCGTAAAGCTCCGCCGCGAGGCCCGCGGCCAGGACCGGCAGGCCGGCCGGATCGCTTTGGCCTGTAATTTTTCGCAAGAAAGATTTTCGCGATACCGACACCAGAATGGGCAGGCCG
>DATNFZ010000127.1:0-5572 GCA_035606155.1 Rhizomicrobium sp.
GAGACCGGCATCGGCAATCGCCTGCGTCATCGCCACCCAGCAATAGCCGGCGCCGTCACCCTGAAAGCGCCGGGCGCGCCGGTCCACGGTCTGGTCCAGATCGATCTTCAGGCTGCCATGCACCTGGGAGCGAAAGCCCAGGCGTACATAGTCATCGGCCCGCACGATCCCCGATTTGGCTTGCCGCAGGGACTCCGTTACTTCCCCGGCATTGTTGCCGATGGACGAGACGATGCCCAAACCGGTAACGACGACGCGACGCATTAGAGCATGATTTTCCCAGGTAGAAACAGCCCCCGAAGGGGCCGGGATCTTTTGCGTCGTAGGTTCGTCCCCCCGGTCCGCGCGAGGCGCGGCCGGAGGATAAACTCCGGGCTCGTCCGTAGAGCACCGCTGCGGCCTTCGCCCTTCTCCTGCCTACGCCGCAAAATCTCTCCGGCACAGGCGGTTCTACCTGGGAAAGTCATGCTCCGATTCCCTCTACAGCCTCACGCCCCTTTGCGCGAAGTGTTCAAATCCCGTTTCGCCTGTTTCAGGACGTTCAGGCCGATGCCGGCTGAGGCGTCGCCGCCTTGGTCAAAGCCGCCGCTGCGTCGGTGAACAGCCCAACCCTGAGCCCCTTGGCTTCATAGATGATCTTCCCGTCCACCTTCATGATGCCGTCGGCGATGCCCAAGACCAGCTTGCGCATGATCACGCGCTTCAATTGGACGATGTAGGTGATCTTCTTGGCGGTGGGGAGCACCATGCCGGTGAATTTCACTTCATCCACGCCAAGCGCGCGGCCGCGGCCGATGCCACCCATCCAGCCCAGGAAGAAACCCACCATCTGCCAAAGAGCGTCGAGCCCCAGACAGCCGGGCATCACCGGATCGCCCTGGAAATGGCATTTGAAGAACCAGAGATTCGGATTGACGTCGAGCTCCGCCACCACTTCGCCTTTGCCGTCGTCGCCGCCATCCTCGGTGATCGAGGTGATGCGGTCGAACATCAGCATGGGCGGCAACGGCAATTGCGCATTGCCGGGACCGAACAATTCTCCCCGCGCGCAGGCGAGCAGCCCCGCCAGATCGAAACTCGATTTCTTGACCGGTTTATCCAATGTCGTGGTCCTTCAAGGCTCTAATGTTCCAACGTTCCAACGGCAAAATTAGCAGGGCTTCGGGCTGAATGCCCCAATTTTGCCCCGAGCTTGCTTAGAAATGTTCTAACATATAGCTTAGGTCACTCTAGCAAGGATCGGCAACCCCATACAGGGCCAGCCGGAAAGGGAACTTCGCTCGATGGTCAGGGCCATGCGCGATCACAGCAAGGCGGTGGAGCGGCTTAGGGCCGCGGGGCTCAGGCCCACCCGCCAGCGGGTAGAACTGGCCGGTCTGTTGTTCAAGGGCCCGCACCGCCATGTGACGGCTGAAAGCCTGCATGAAGAAGCCAGCGGGCAGGAGATGAAAATCTCCCTGGCCACCATTTACAACACGCTCCACCAGTTCACCCATGCGGGGCTCCTGCGCCAAGTGGTCGTGGACGCCGCCCGCGGCTATTTCGACACCAACACGGGAGATCACCAGCATTTCTTCCTGGAAGAGGAAGGCCGGCTGATCGATATCCCCGGCGAGGCGATTGCTGTTTCGGGTATTCCCGCCCCGCCCCCGGGCATGGCGGTGGATCGTGTGGATGTGGTCGTGCGGGTGAAGCGCAGCTGACTTTTGATGTCCCCTCCGCCTTTCGCACCTGACGGCGCTACGGGCACCTCCCCTTCGCGCGCGCCAAAGGGGAGGCGGACCTGAGGGGGACGAAAAAACACACTAGAATAATTCTAAACTATTGACAGGGCCGGTTTCGGGGCGCCAATCTCAGCCCCCGCACACAAGGAGGCCCCGATGCCCGCTCTCAAAAACACCAAGACCTGGGAAAATCTGAAGGAAGCATTCGCCGGCGAAAGCCAGGCCAACCGCCGTTATCTCTATTTCGCCCAGAAGGCCGATGTCGAAGGCCATAACGACGTCGCCACCGTCTTCCGCTCCACCGCCGAGGGCGAGACCGGCCATGCGCATGGGCATCTGGAATATCTGGAGGAAGTGGGCGATCCCGCCACCGGCGAGCCGATCGGCGCCACCGACGCCAACCTCAAGGCCGCCATCGCGGGTGAGACCCACGAATATACCGACATGTATCCGGGCATGGC
Source organism: Rhizomicrobium sp. (assembly GCA_035606155.1). Classification (GTDB taxonomy): domain Bacteria; phylum Pseudomonadota; class Alphaproteobacteria; order Micropepsales; family Micropepsaceae; genus Rhizomicrobium. The sequence continues at coordinate 2,186 of DATNFZ010000127.1, forward strand.
GCGGACCGCGCGCCAGGAAGGCTTCGCGGAAATCGCCGACTGGTTCGAAACCTTGGCCAAGGCCGAGAAGAGCCATGCCGGCCGCTTCCAAAAGGCGCTCGATACTTTGGGCAAGTAACCCCCAAGCCGTCGCAGCCGCGCGGGATTCGTTTTTCGCGCGGCTGTTCTTTCCTAACGAATTCTCCAATGACAGGCGAAGGCAGTCTCGAAGCGCCCACCCGCGAAATCATCCGCTGGCAGGATCCGGATTTCACCGATCCCGTGAAGCTGGACGCGGAGATGCGCCGCATCTTCGACATCTGTCATGGCTGCCGGCGCTGCTTCAATCTCTGCGATTCCTTTCCCCGCCTGTTCGATCTGATCGACAGCAACACATCCGAAGATGTAGAAGGCGTGAAGTCGGAAGATTTCGCCTCGGTGGTCGAAGCCTGCACGCTTTGCGACATGTGCTTCATGACCAAGTGCCCTTATGTGCCGCCGCACCCGTTCAATGTGGATTTTCCTCACCTGCTGCTGCGCTATCGTGCCGCCGAAGCGAAGGCCGGTAAGGCGGATTTCATACAGGGTCAACTTGCCGAGATGGATCGCAACGGAACCTTGGCGCGGTTCGCTTCGCCTTTGATCAATTGGGCGTCCGACAAATCCAACAAGCCGATGCGCGCCTTGATGGAAAAGACGGCGCATATCGATCCCAAGGCCACGCTGCCAAAATTCCACAGCCGGACTTTCGTGGCGGCGGCGCGCGCCCAACCCATCGTGCCCAACAGACACGCGCCCGCTTTCGGAAAACGCAAGGCGGCGCTCTATGCCACCTGCTTCGTCAACTACAACCGCCCCATCACCGGCATGGCGGCCAGGAGCGTGCTGGGTCACATCGGCGTTGAGACCATCGTCTCTTATCCCGGCTGTTGCGGCATGCCGTTCCTGGAGCAGGCTGATCTGGCGCGTGTGGCCGAGAATGCCGCCAAAGTCTCCAGGGAATTGGTCAAGCTGATCGACCAGGGTTACGACATCGTCGCGCTGACCGCATCATGCGGCCTGATGCTGAAATTCGAATGGGCGCTGATCTCACCTGACAATGAAGACGTGCAACGCGTGGCAAGCCACGTCTTCGACATTGATGAATATGTGGTGGAGGTGGCGAAGAAAGACGGGCTACCTGGCAGCATGCAGCCCTTGCCCGAAGGCGTGACCGTGCATCTGGCCTGTCATGCCCGCGCCCAGAATATGGGTCCCAAGGCGGCCGAGATGTTGCGGCTTATTCCCGGCACGCCGGTTGACGTGATCGAGCGCTGCTCCAGCCATGGCGGCACCTTCGGCGTGGTCGAGCCGACCCACGATGTGGGCGTGAAAGTGGGCCGCCCGGTGTTCCGCGCCGCCAATACGCAGAAGCGTGGCCATATCGTCTCGGACTGTCCGCTGGCCGCGCAGCATATCGTTGCCCACACGCAAACCGAGGTGCGCGAGCCGGAACATCCTATCCAGATCATGGCCCGCGCCTATGGATTGGAGGTCTGAAGATGTCCGCAGCCGCCCGCAAAATCACGCCGCAAGATATTCTTTCCGACCGCGAATACGCGCGGAAGCGCACGGAATTGCGCCAGGACGCGATCGCGCTCAAGAAACATCGCCGGGTCGAGGTGGGGCCGTTCGCCACCTTTTACTTCGAGAATTATCAAACCATGTGGCTCCAGGTGATGGAGATGCTGCGCATCGAAAAGGGCGGCGCCGAACAGGCCCTGGGTGAGATGGATGCCTATAATCCCCTGATCCCCCAAGGCGACGAACTGATCGCCACCTTGATGCTGGAGATCGAGGACGCCAACCGGCGCAATGCCACGCTGCTGAAGCTGGGCGGGATTGAAGAAACCGTGTTCATGGAAATCGGCGGCGAGCGCCTCGCCGCCACCCCCACCGAATATGATGACCGCACCACGCCGGACGGAAAAACGTCATCGGTCCATTGGCTGCGCTTCAAATTCACGCCCGGTCAAATTGCCCGCTTCAAGAGCGAACGGGTGGTGCTGGGTGTCGGCCATCGCAATTACGGCCATATGGCCGTCTTGAACGACGAAACGCGCGCGGCGCTGGCAAAGGATTTCACTTAAGCCCTAAAGCTTGATGCGCTCTTCGCAAATCTCGATGTAGATGGCAGGCACAAGCTTTTCGTAGCGCTTCGTCATCGGATCGAACCAATAAAGCGGATCGGTGATCGTGCCGGGATCGAAGCCCTCGCGCACCAGTTCGACCTTGCGCTGCTTGAAGGTGCCGGTCACTTCGATCTCCGGCTGAAGCCGCAGGAAGACCGGGCGCGCAAAAGACGAGAGATGGCCTTCCAGCCGCTTCGCCAGGCCGGAGACATCGAACATGCCGTCCACCACCAAGGCGGCCATGCCGGCGCGGCCGTCCGCCCCCGGCACGCTCACGCCATAGACATTGACCTCGCGAATGCCAGGCACGGTCGTGAGCGCTTCGGCCACTTCGCTGGTGGCGACATTTTCACCCTTCCAGCGGAACGTGTCGCCGATGCGATCGACAAAATAAAAATAGCCGTGGCTGTCGCGCCGCATCAGGTCGCCGGTGCGAAACCAGGCATCGCCTTTCTTGAACACATCGTGAAGGATCTTCTTCTGCGTGTCGGACGATTTGGTGTAGCCCTCGAAATCGCGCCCCGCCCGTTTGGAAATGCGGCCCAGGGCCTCACCCGCCTCCTCGGGGCCGCACTCGATGCAAAGCCCATTGGGCGCCCGCACCGGCATCTCATGCTCCACATCGAAACGCACCACCCGCGCCGGCAGCAACCATTCGATATAGCCCGGCACTCGGCCCACCGCGCCCACCGTGCCGTCATAATTCAGCATCGAGACATTGCCTTCGGTGGCGCCGTAAAATTCGACAATGCGGGGAATGGCGAAGCGCTCCTGAAAGCGCGGCCAGATTTCGGGACGCAACCCATTGCCGGTGATGGCGCGGATGTGATGATCGCGCTCGTGCGCAGTGGGCGGCGCATTCAAAAGCCAACGGCACAATTCGCCGATATAGGCGAACATGGTGGCGTCATATTTGTGGATGTCGGCCCAGAATTCACCCACCGAGAATTTGCGCTTGAGGATCACCGCGCCCCCGGTGAGAAAGGCCATGCCCACCGCGCAGACCCCGCCGGTGGCGTGATAGAGCGGCAAAGGATCATAGATGCGGTCGCTGGCCTTCGGTCCCAACGCGCCGACAAAGCCCGACATCATGAAGAGCATGCGGACATGGCTGAAATTGGCGGCCTTGGGCAGACCCGTGGTGCCGGAGGTATAGATAAAAAAGGCACGATCCTTGGCCCTGACCTCCTTGCGCGGCTCATTGCCCACCGGCGTGGCGGGAAAGGTCGCCAGCGCC
>DATNFZ010000128.1:0-4526 GCA_035606155.1 Rhizomicrobium sp.
TCCTGATGGCCATCATCATGGGGTGGATCTCATCACTGCTCTTCCGCCGCCCGGTCTGACGACGCGGTCCTTTTGGTCTCTGGCGTCGTCACTCGTCGTTCATGGACGTCTTGTCCACATCGCTCCTCGCTCCTAGCCAGAAACCAAAATTCCTCGCGTCGGCAACGGTACGTCGCGGCCAATCCCACGGCGTGGAATTGCATAGACCCGCTCTTCGCCCAGCATGAAGGCATAGAAGCGCCCGGCGAACAACTCCGAGATGGCGGGGTCGCCCACGTCCAGGCCGCCCGCATAAGCCCCGAACGCCGGCAGCACGATCCGCGTGCCATCTGCAGCGAATGCGCGCCGCCTGACCCCGCGGCCATATTTTACGACCTTGGCGCAAGGATGCAGATGGCCCGCCACCTCGCCGGCTTCGACATCGAGACGCGGTTCGTGCCGGAATATCAATCCGCCTTCCCGCCAATCTGCCATCACCGCGCCCGCCAATGACGCGGGAGGATGGGGATCGTGATTGCCCGCGATCCAAAGCATGTGCACCGAGCGGGCAAGACGCTGCAGCATCTCCAATTCCTGGGCGGGAAGCCGCGCCGCCGCGAAAGGATCGTGGAACGAATCCCCCAAGGCGATGACACGGGCAGGCGCGCGCCGCGCCATCACATCTGCCATGCGCAGCAAGGTCGCCCGCGTGTCATAAGGCGGCAGGAATTGGCCGAAGCGGGCATAGGAACTGCCCTTCTCGAAATGCAGGTCGGCCAGGATCAGGGTCGCGGTGCGCGGCCACCATGCCGCCCCCGAGCGATCCAGGACCAGCGTTTCGCCATTCACGACGATGTTCAAATCAGTCCACACGCATTGCATCCGCTACCAGCGCGTCTTCATTCTCGCGCAATATGTCCTCGTCCACTTCGCCCCGCGCCACCATCTCGCGCGAAATCTCGAGCAGCGCGGGAACCGCCAGCGGCGAGACCCGGTCGAGCTTTCTTGTCACGATTCGCGCCCGAACGCGCCTCAGCATGTCGGAGAGACGGGCGATGTCCAAGAGGCCGGTTCCCGCATCCTGGTATGTCGCCCTCAGCAATACGTGATCGGGTTCATGCTCGCGCAGCACCTCATAGATCAGGTCGGACGAGAAAGTCACCTGCCGGCCGGTCTTTTCCTTGCCAGGCATTTTGCGCTCGATCAGTCCGGCGATGATGGCGGAGTTGCGGAACGTGCGCTTGTAGAGATTGCTTTCCGCCAACCAGGCGTCGAGATCGTCGCCCAACATGTCTTCGGCAAAGAGTTTCCCCATATCCAGCCCGCCCATGGGCCGCGCCGCCCACACGGCCAAGGCATATTCATTGGCAATAAAACCCAGCGGCTTGACCCGCGCTCGTTCCAGCCTGCGCGTCAGCAACATGCCCAAGGTCTGATGCGCCAGCCGTCCCTCGAACGGATAGCAGACCAGATATTCGCGGTTGCCGCGGGGAAAGAATTCCACCAGCAATTGTCCGGGTTTGGGGATGACGCTGCGCCATTCCTGTATCTTCAGCCATTCCTGCACCGGCTCCGGCAGATGCTGCCAGCTTTCGGGACTGGAGACCATTTCCCGTACCCGCTGGGCAAGGAATGTCGAGAGCGGGAATTTGCCGCCATTGTAGCTGGGGATTTCCGCTTGCGCGTCTTGGGTGCGGGTGACATAGGCGGCGGTTTCGCGCAGACCTTCGAACCTGAGCACCTCGCCCGCAAACACAAAGGTGTCGCCTACCGACAATTGCTCGATGAAATATTCCTCCAACTGGCCCAGCCTGCGGCCGCCCGCGCCGGTAGGTTTGCCGCGCGATTGAAGGCGAATCTCGACCATCGGGTCTTCCACGATCACACCCACATTCAGACGATAGGCCTGGGCCAGGCGGGGATGGGCCAACCGCCACATATTTTTTGAAGTGGGGCCATCCGGCAATTGGCGCAGCCGCGCGAAACGGTCATAGCTTTTCAGCGCATAGCCACCAGTGGCGACGAAATTCAGCGCCGCGTCGAAATCGGCGCGGCTCAGGCCCGCATAAGGCGCGGCCGACCGCACCTCTTTGTAAAGCGCATCGGCTGCGAACGGCGCCGCCACCGCCATACCCCAGATATGCTGGCAGAGCACATCCAGACTGCCCTGCTTCAACCGCTCGCCGTCCAACTCGCCCGCCAGCACCGCATCGCGCGCGGCATTGCATTCCAGCACTTCGAAACGATTGGCGGGCACCAGCAGCGCGGCGCTGGGTTCGTCGAGACGGTGATTGGCACGGCCGATGCGCTGGACCAGCCGCGCTGCGCCTTTGGGCGCGCCGATGCAGATCACCTTGTCCACCGCGCCCCAGTCGATGCCGAGATCCAGCGTGGAGGTCGAAACCACCGCCTTGAGCGTGCCCTTGGCCATGGCGGCTTCCACTTTGCGACGCTGCTCGGGCGCGAGGCTGCCGTGATGGAGTGCGATCGGCCAATTATTTTCGTTGAGCCGCCATAATTCCTGAAAGGTGCGCTCGGCCTGGCTCCTGGTGTTGACGAAGATGAGCGCCGTGGTGGCGTCGGCGATCGCCGCCATCACGTCCTGCATGGCGTGCCGTGCCAGATGCCCGGCCCAGGGCACATAGGAATCCGAGGCGCTGATGGCGATTTGTGGCGTGGCGCCGCCTTTGGCAATCACCAGCTCCGCCAGCTTCTCGACGCCTTCCGGCTGGGCAAGAAGAAAGCGCTGCAACGGCCTGGGATCGGCCACCGTGGCGGAGAGGCCCACACGGCGATGATGAGGAGCCAGCGCCTCAAGCCGCGCCAATCCCAGCGCCAGAAGATCGCCGCGCTTGGAATTGTAGAGCGCATGCAATTCGTCCAGCACCACGGCCTTGAGGCCTTCGAACAATTGTGGGCTCTTGGGATGTGCCAGCAGCAATGCCAATTGTTCCGGCGTTGTGAGCAGGAAATCGGGCGGTGCATGGCGCTGGCGCTGGCGGCGGGCCACAGGCGTGTCGCCGGTGCGGGTCTCCACCGTCACCGGCAGGTCCATCTCGGCCACCGGCGTCTCCAGATTGCGCGCCACGTCCACCGCCAGAGCCTTCAGCGGCGAGATGTAAAGCGTGTGGAGCTTCCTGGTCCGGGCGTGCTTGGGCCGCTCCGACAAATCGATCAGGCTGGGAAGGAACCCCGCCAAGGTCTTGCCGCCACCGGTGGGCGCCACCAAAAGCACGCTTTCGCCATCCCGGGCACTTTCCACCAGGCCCAATTGGTGTGGCCTGGGCGTCCAGCCCTTGGCGGCGAACCAGTTCTCGAACAGGGGGGGCAGCATGGGGCTTTATACTGGCCCCGGCGGCTCAAACGTGGAAATTCTATTCGCCCATCAGCCTTTTCAATTCCGTTTCGGGAATGCCGTAAAAGCTGCCAGCCACTTTCTCGATCCCCTTGCGGTCCACCAGCGTAAGCTGACCTCGTCTGGTGGCGATCAGGCCACGGCGTTCGAAGGAGTGAAGCGCCACGGTGACGCCGGCGCGCCGGACCCCCAGCATCACGGCCAGGAATTCATGGGTGAGCGGCACCGAATCGCTGTTGAGCCGGTCATGCGCCATCAAGAGCCAGCGGGCCAACCTCTCCTCCAGCTTGGCGCGGCCGTTGGCCAGCGCGGTATGGGCAGTCTGGATCATGAAGGCGTTGGCGGATTTCATCATCAGGCTGCGCAGCGTCTCGCTTCGGCTCATCACCTCAAGGAATGTCGCCGCCTGCATGCGCCGGCCATTGCCGCCGATCTGCAGATAGGCGGAATGCTGGGCGCGGTCGTCACCCATGACCAGCGCCACGCCCGTCATGCCCTCTTTGCCGATTACGCCCACTTCGATGCGGTGATCTTCCTCGTTCACCGCCACCACCGAAACCACGCCGGTCTCGACAAAATAAACGTGGGTGATGGGCTTGCCCGGCACCTCCACCACCTGGCGCTCTTTCAAGGTGACGGTTTCAAGGTGGGGTGCCACCAGTGCCCAATCTTCGGGCGCCATCTTGGCCAGCAGACGGTTGCGAACATCCGCGCGCGAATAGACGACATCATCCATCAGATTCAGACCGGCCTCACTCGACATGGCCGGCAACCTTTTCCAGCCCCAAGGCGAGCGGCAATGACGCCCCACGATTCAACTTGCCCCGCAAGAACTTAGCGGTCTGGCCGCAAAAACCTACGCTTATTTCAGTACGGAAACGTACGGGCTTGGGGCGGAAGGTGCTGCAAATGCGCATAAATATAACTCCGTACACGGATCATATATACTCCGTGTACGGATAAATGCGCAGCACAGCGGAGGCGGGAACCTGGGCCCGCACCCAGAAAACGCGCCGGCTTGAGGGCCGGTTTCAGCTATTCAGGAAATCAATCGCCGCCAGGCGGGTGGGACGGGCTCCCACCGCCGACATGTGGTCGCGGCCGGGCACGATTGCGGCCAAGCCGTGCGGAAATATGGCGGCAAGGGGGCCGGGGGCGCCTGCCACGGAATCTTGATCACCGCATACCACCA
>DATNFZ010000129.1:0-11446 GCA_035606155.1 Rhizomicrobium sp.
TAGCGCACGCCGGGAGCCGTGGTGATCAGGTCGATGTCGAATTCGCGCTCCAGCCGTTCCTGCACGATCTCCAGATGCAGCAAGCCCAAAAAGCCGCAGCGAAAGCCGAAGCCCAGCGCGGCGCTGGATTCGGTCTCATAGGTGAAGCTGGCATCGTTCAGATGCAGCTTGCCCAGCGCCTCGCGCAAATCCTCGAACTGGGCGGGATCGACCGGAAACAGGCCGCAGAACACAACCTGCTGCGCCTTTTTGAAACCGGGCAGGGGCACCGGCGTGCCCTTGCGCTCATCGGTGATGGTGTCGCCCACCTGGGTATCGGCCACCTGCTTGATCTGGGCGGTGATGAAGCCGACTTCGCCGGGCCCCAGTTTTTCCACCGCGACCTTCTTGGGCGTGAAGACGCCGATCTGTTCGACCTGATAGACGGCGTCGGTCGCCATCATGCGGATCTTCTGGCCCTTCTTCATTTCGCCATCGACCACGCGCACCAGCACCACCACGCCCAGATAGGCGTCGTAATAGGAATCGATCAGCAATGCTTTCAGCGGCGCCTCGGTTTCTCCTTTGGGCGGGGGCAGGCGGTTGACCACCGCCTCCAGCACCAGATCGATGTTCAAGCCCGTCTTGGCCGAGATGGGAATCGCGTCGGACGCATCGATGCCGATCACATCCTCGATCTGCTGCTTCACCCGGTCGGGCTCCGCGGCGGGCAGGTCCACCTTGTTGAGCACGGGCACGATCTCAAGCCCGGCATCGATCGCCTGATAGACATTGGCCAGGGTCTGGGCTTCTACGCCCTGGCTGGCGTCCACCACCAAGAGCGCGCCTTCGCAGGCGGCGAGGCACCGGCTCACCTCATAGCCGAAATCCACATGGCCCGGCGTATCCATCAAATTCAAAACGTAAGCCCTGCCGTCCTTGGCGGTGTAATCCAACCGCACGGTCTGCGCCTTGATGGTGATGCCGCGCTCCCGCTCGATCTCCATGGAATCGAGCACCTGGTCCTTCATCTCGCGCGTGGAAAGGCCGCCCGTGACCTGGATCAGGCGGTCGGCCAGGGTGGATTTGCCATGGTCGATATGGGCAACGATGGAGAAGTTGCGGATTAGGGAAAGCTCGGGCATGAGGGCTTTTTTGATGGCCTATCGCTTCGCTACTTGAGGCCGCGCGGTCTAGCAGGCCCGCCCCGCCGCCTCAACAGCCGTTTTGCCGGGCCGGGCGGCCATGCCAGACTAGCCTTAAGATGTTGAATTACCTCTATCTCGACTATGGCGGGCGGGCGAAATACCGGGCCGAATTGAAATACAGCCTGATCTCGCTTCGGGCCGAGCTCGATCCGGCGCGGGCCCGGATCGTGGTGGCCTCGGACGCGCCCGACCTTTACCGCAACTGGCCGGTCCAGGTGATGGATATCGCGCCCAACATCCGCGAATGGTCCGGCAACGGGCTCTATCATCACCGCATCAAGCCGGCCCTGGTGCGCGAGGCGCTTAGCGCGCTCGCGGAGCCGGTGCTGTTCCTGGATTCCGATTCCATCGTCCGGCCGGGCTTTCACGCCGAGGTGGAAGAGAAGATGGCGGCATCTGTGGTGCTGAACCGGTTCGAGAAGCACGATCCTTATCCCCCCCTTAAGGGCTTTCGCATGACGCTGCCGCATTTGGGCGCCTATCGCTATGACGTGACCCATAGCTGGATGTTCAACAGCGGGCTGATCGGGATGGAGCCCGCGCATGTTTCGCTGTTGGATGACACGCTGGCGATGATCGACGCTTTGATCGGCCGGGCCAAGAAATTTCCGGCCATAGAGCAGTTCGCGCTCTCCGAAGTGCTGCGGCTCTCCCAGATCGGCATCGCGGAAATCCACCACACGTTCCTTCACTATTGGCAGGGGCGGCGGCGTATCTACATGGCAGGCCGCATCGCCAAGGATCTGTCCGCCAACTGGGACGATCTCACCCCGCCAAAGGAATGGGCCGACATGAATTATTGGGCGGTGCGGGCCTATAATTATTATTACGGCGTCACGCACGCCCTGGATGCCTTCAAATGAATGCGCCCGCATTGAAAGACATTTGGCCGGGGCAATCCGTCGCCTTGCTCAAGGCGCTGCATATCCTCACCCACAATGGCGGGTTGAATGCGGATTCGCGCAGGAAACTCAAGCAGGTTCAGCATCTGGCGCAATTGATCAAGCCGGCGATCGACGATGCACTGAAAGAAAAAGATCAGCCGGTGCTGGCCGATCTGGGGGCGGGAAAATCCTATCTGGGGTTCATCCTCTACGATCTCTATTTCGGGCCAGCGGGCCGGGGCCGCGTGCTGGCGGTGGAAACGCGCCCCGAACTGATCGCCGCGGCGAAAAAGATCGCCCACGCCGGCGACTTCCCGCGCATGGATTTCGTGCAGGCCAGGATCGCCGATACCGAAGTGGGGCCGGTGGATATCGTCACCGCGCTCCATGCCTGTGATACCGCGACCGACGAAGCGATCCTGTTCGCGCTCAGGCACCAGGCCAAATATGTGGCGCTGGTCCCGTGCTGCCAGGCGGAAGTGGCGCAGCAACTGGAAGAGGCTGGCGGCCCGCTGGCGCAGCTCTGGCGCCATCCCATCCAGCGGCGGGAATTCGGCGCCCATCTCACCAATGTGCTGCGCGGCCTGTTCCTGGAAGCGCAAGGCTACAAGGTGCGGGTGACCGAACTGACTGGCCTGGAACATTCCTTGAAGAATGAATTCATCTTCGCCGAACGGCACCAGCGAGCCAATCCGCGCGCGCGGGCGGAGTTTGACAAGTTGGTGCAGGAAACCGGCGCCGCGCCGAAATTGTTGCTCTCCACACCCTGAGCGTCATTCCCGGCGAGCATCGCCTTCATTCGAAGGCGGGAAGGAAATCCAGGCCGCCGGAGTTCGACACCTGGATTCCCTTCCCCTCGCGATGCGGATGCATCGCTCGGCCGGGAATGACACTATGGTTTAGCTGCGAAGTGTTGCACCTGTCGCCTTGGCGACACCGGCCACGATCTTTGCTGCCAGCGCCTCGATTTCCGCTTCGGCGAGGGTCTTGTCGTTGGGCTGGATGCGCACGGCAATGGCGATGGATTTCTTGCCCTCGCCGACATTCTTGCCTTCATAGACATCGAACACCGCAACACTTTCGATCAGGGCGCGGTCGGCCATCCTGGCGGCCTTGACGATCTCACCCGCCGGCATTTTGGCATCCACCACAAAGGCGAAGTCGCGCTCGATCGCCTGGAGCGGCGAGGGCACGAAAGCCGCGCGGGTCTTTTTCTTAGGCACAGGGACGGCGTCCAGATTGACCTCGAATCCCGCCACGGGAATTTTCAGGTCGAACGCCGCCAGCACCTTGGGATGAAGCTCCCCGAACCAGGCGATCTGTTTGGGTCCCAGCGCCACCGTTCCGCTCCGGCCGGGATGAAACCAGCTTGGCCCGCCTGCTGTCACCGGGGCGGTCATGGGTCCGCCCATCGCCGCTTCCAGCGCCGCGGTCATCGCCCTCTTGGCGTCGAACAGATTGGCGGCATGGCCTGATCTGGTCCAATCGCGCGCGCCATTACCCGCGATGATGCCCGCCGCATTGGTGGTTTGTGCTTCGGGCATGCCGCTTTGGAAGGCCGGACCGACTTCGAACAGACGGAGATCGGAAAATCCCCGCGCCACATTGCGCGATGCTGCGGCCAGCAATGACGGCAGCACCGAGGGGCGAAGCGCATCCAGGTCCGAGGCGATGGGGTTGGCCAGTTCGCGGGCATCATCGCCGCCGCCGAACAACCCTGCCTGCGCGCGGGCGAGGAAGGAAAAGCTCACGCATTCGTTGAAGCCGCGCGCGGCCAGGGCCCGGCGCGCGGCACGGTTGCGGCGCTGGGCCGAAGTGAGCACCGGTTTCGCCACTGCGCGTTCGCGCTCCAGCGGTGTCGAGGCGACACCCAAGAGCCCGTGGATGCGCACGATTTCTTCCACCAGATCGGCGGGGCCGTCTATGTCGCGGCGATAGCTGGGTGGCGTCACATGCAAAATGTCGCCATGCTGGATCACGGTGAAGCCCAGCCGCGACAGGATGCGGATGCTTTCGGCGGTCTCCACCGCCATGCCGCCCAAGGTCTCGACCAGCGAAGGATCGAAATCGATATGCCGGTGCGGCGGTGGCAACTCGCCCGCGATCACCACTTCGGAGGGTTCGCCGCCGCACCATTCCAGGATCAGTTGGGTGCAGAGCTCCAACCCCGGCAATATGAATTGCGGATCGACGCCCCGCTCGAAGCGATAGCGCGCGTCGGAGACGATGGCGAATTTGCGCCCGGCCTGCGCCACGCGGGCGGGATCGAACCACGCGGATTCGATGAAGACATTGGTGGTTTCCAGCGAGCAGCCCGAGTCCATGCCGCCCATCACGCCGGCAATGCCTTGCGCGGTCTTGTCGTCGGCGATCACCACGGTTTCGCTGTCCAAGGTGTAGGTCTCGCCGTCCAGCGCCAAAACCTGCTCGCCCTCCCTGGCCATGCGCGCGCGCAAGTTTCCCGAGAGCTTGTCGGCGTCGAACACATGCAGCGGCCGGCCGCGATCCTGGGCGATCAGGTTGGTGGCGTCCACCAGGGCGGAAATGGATTTCATGCCCACCGCCTTGAGACGGTCCTGCACCCATTGGGGCGAAGGGCCGTTCTTCACATTGCGGATCAGCCGCCCGGTGAAGATGGGGCAGGCGGATTTGTTTTCGGGCGCGAAGTCCAGCGAAATCCGTTTCGGACTGGCGAATTTTCCCGCCACCGGCTCGATTTTCCTGGTGCGCAAGGTGCCCAATTCCGCTGCGGCCAGGTCGCGCGCCACCCCGAACACGCTGGCGGCGTCGCCGCGATTGGGGGTGATGGAAACGTCGATCACCGGATCCGTGAGGCCGAGGGCGGCCGCGGCAGGCGCACCGACTTTGCTGTCTTGGGCCAGCTCGATGATGCCATCATGGTCTTCGCCCAAAAGCAATTCGCGCGCGGAGCACATCATGCCGCGTGATTCCACTCCGCGGATGCTGCCCACCTTGAGCGCTTCGCCGGACGCAGGGATCACGGTGCCGGGCCTGGCCAGCACCACCTTGATGCCGGCGCGGGCGTTGGGCGCGCCGCAGACGATCTGCAAAGGCTCCTTGTCACCGCCATTGACCATGCAAAGGCGCAAACGGTCGGCGTTGGGATGCTTCTCGGCGCTGACGATTTCGGCCACGGTGAAATCCTTCAGCCGCGCGCCGGCGTCCTCAATGCTTTCAACCTCAAGCCCGATGCCGGTGAGCTTGGCGGCGATGGCGTGGACATCGGCCTTGGTGTCGAGGTGATCCTTCAGCCAAGAGAGCGTGAATTTCATTTGCTTAACCCTCCATCGAGGGTCGGGATGTCGAGGGCGGCGAAGCCGTAATGCCGAAGCCAGCGCAGGTCGGATTCGAAAAAGCTGCGGATGTCGGGGATGCCGTATTTCAGCATCGCCATGCGATCGAGCCCGAAGCCGAAGGCGAAGCCCTGGTAGCGCGCGGGATCGATGCCGCAATTGGCCAGCACCTTGGGATGGACCAGGCCCGAACCGCCCAATTCCAGCCAGTCATTGCCATGGCCGAAGGTAATCTTGCCCGGCACCGAGCGGTCGCAGCGCATGTCCCATTCCAGGCTGGGCTCGGTGAAAGGGAAATAGCTGGGCCGGGCCCGAAGTTCGATCTCGTCGATCTCGAAGAAGGCTTTGCAGAATTCTTCCACCGTCCATTTGAGATGGCCCAGATGGATGCCTTCATCCACCACCAGCGCCTCGACCTGGTGGAACATGGGCGAATGGGTGGCGTCGGAATCCACCCGATAGGTGCGCCCCGGCGAAATGATCCGGATGGGCGGCTTCTGGTTCAGCATCACCCTGACCTGCACCGGCGAAGTGTGGGTGCGCAGGACGTGGGCGCTGCCGTCGGCCTGGGGCGCCACATAGAAGGTGTCCTGCATCTGGCGCGAAGGGTGGTCGGGCGGAATGTTGAGTTTGGTGAAATTGTAATCGTCGTATTCGACATCCGGACCTTCGGCCACCGCAAAGCCCATATCGGCGAAGATGGCAGTGATTTCGTCCAGAACCTGGGTGATGGGGTGGATGCTGCCTTCGGGCGTGGGCGCGGGCGGCAGGCTCACATCCACCGTCTCGGTCTTGAGCCGCGCCTCCAGGGCCGCGTCGGCCAACTCGGCCTTTCGCTGCGTAATCGCGTTCGCCACCGCATCGCGCAGGCCATTGATCAGAGGCCCTTCAATCTTGCGCACGTCCGGGCTCATCGCGGCCAGCGTTTTCAGAAGCTCGCTGACGCTGCCTTTCTTGCCCAATGCCGAAACGCGCACGGCTTCCAGCGCCGCTTCATCGGAAGCGGCGGCGATCTCGGCCAGAATCTGGGATTGAAGCGCTGCGGTATCGGTCATGAAAACCCCAAGGGACGGATCGCGCCGGACGCAAAGGATGCGTCCGACGATTCGCTCCGATGGCGTTTGATATCAGGCTTTCGCCGCGCCTGCCTGATCCACCAAAGCCTTGAAAGCGGCGGGCTCGTGAATGGCGAGGTCGGAAAGCACCTTGCGGTCGATCTCGATACCGGCGCCGGCGAGCCCGCTGATAAATCGGCTATAGGTCACGCCATGCTCGCGGCAGGCCGCGTTGATGCGCTGAATCCACAAGGCGCGGAAATTGCGCTTGCGCTCCTTGCGGCCGATATAGTTGTGCTGCAGCGACTTGTCGACCGCGGCGTTGGCCGTGGTGATGTTGTTCTTGCGGCGGCCGCGCATGCCCTTGGCCTGCTTGAAGACCTTCTTGCGGCGGGCGTGGCTGGGTACGGCTCTGGGGGAACGGGACATCTCATTCCTCCTTAGGCGTACGGCATCCAGCGCTTGACGCGCTGGGTTTCGGATTCGGACAGAACCGCGGTGCCACGCAGATCGCGGGTGCGGGCCGGGGAATTGTTGATCAAGCGGTGGCGCTTGCCCACCTGGTGGGTCTTGATTTTGCCGGTCTTGGTGAATTTGAAGCGCTTTTTGGCGCCCGACTTGGTCTTCAGTTTGGGCATTTTGCTCTCCTCTGGAGCCCAAAGGGCTCGGTCGCTTTCATGGGTCGCCACGGCATGCCCCGCCGGGCGGCCCGAAAGAGGGCGGGTTCTATCTGGAGTTTGGCCCGAAAAGCAAGCGGGCCAGGGGTTTGAAACAAGCACCCGGCGCAGAAGGTGGTCTATTCGTCGCCGTGGCCGTCGGCCTCGCCGCGGATATCCCGCGTGGGAGAGGCGGACGAGGAGCCGGTGATCCGGAAATCCTCGGATTTGTTGCCCCCCTCAGCCGCTTCAAAGCCTTCTGCCGCCAGGCCCCGCTTGAGCAATTCGCGCACCGCTGCGGCCCGGCTGGGCATGCGGCGGGCAAACCGCCAACCGTCCAAAAGAGCCAGTTCCTCTTCGGTCAACATGATTTGGAGACGCTCGCCCCGCGCCTGGTCGATCATGACTGAAACACCTCCTTGGTCTCACATTGAGTAAACTTAGCAGGGAACAGGAAGTTCCCCATGCGAAATGGTAATGGAACGAAAAAGCGCCGACCCTCGTTAAGCTACTGATTCCGCAATTAAATATTTGTCTCCCGTCCAGATGGCTGCACCGCCCGAACCTTGCCATATTCCCCGGACCAGATATTCGGGATCGCCAGCCCCATGTGGAAAGCCAAGGCATTGAAGGTACTGCAGAATCTATCGCTCTGGCTGTTCTGGCCCGGGGTCGCCCTGATCGCATGGGGAGAATTGACCCCCCATCCGCCCGACGTCGATTCCCTCATTGCCTGGGATAAGGCCCAGCATTTCATTGCCTATTTTGGTCTCGCGGCCATGGCCACCATGGTCTTGGGGCTGAATCGCCGCCTGGCGTGGGCGATCCTGGGGGTGATCCTGCTGGGGGCCGGCCTGGAGATCCTTCAAGCCTATACAGGGCGCGATCCCGAGCTTGCCGATTTCATCGCCAACAGTTTGGGCGCGCTGTCCGGCACGGCAGTCGGCATTCTCTGCTGGATCGCCTTGCGTGGCCGCGTGCTTGTTGCCGACCCGCGCTCCTGATTAGCCTTCGCGGGCAGCTTCCCGGCAACGCGCGAGGACCGCATGTTTGAAGAATTCAAGAAATTCGCGATGCGCGGCAACGTGATCGACCTCGCGGTCGGCGTGATCATCGGCGCCTCCTTCACCGGCATCGTCAATTCCCTGGTCAAAGACGTGCTGATGCCGCCAATCGGCCTGGCCTTGGGCGGCGTGGATTTCTCGAATTTCTTTATCGTCCTCAAAGGCGATCGCGCGGTGGATACGCTGGCTGCCGCCAATGCGGCCAAGGACGTGACCATCAATTACGGGTTGTTCGTCAATGCCGTGATCAATTTCCTGATCGTGGCCTTTGCCCTCTTCATCCTCATCAGGCAACTGAACAAGCTGGTGGCGCCCAGCCCATCGGAGCAGGCCGCGCCCCCGCCGTCGGAGGATATTCTGCTCCTGCGCGAGATCCGCGACAGCCTGAAGGCCAGGGGATGAAACGTCTCGCCCATTTGGGCCTGACGGCGGCCCTGTTCGCGCCACTTCCGCTCGCCGCGCAAATGGATTCCAATATGGCCAGTCCCGAGGCCGCGGCATCAGGTTTTCTTTCGGTCTATGGCAGTTTTCACCCATCCGACGGCATTCCCGATATGGGCTCGCGGGCGAGGCTTCAACCCTATCTATCGCCTCAGTTGAACACGCTTCTGGCGGCCGCCGCCGCGGCCCAGGCGCGCTTTTCCGCCAAGATCAAGGATTCGCCGCCCCTCATCGAAGGCGATCTGTTTTCCTCCCTGTTCGAAGGGGCAAGCCAATGGAAGCTTCAGGCCTGCACCATCAGCGGCAATCAGGCGCGCTGTCCGGTTGCTTTCGCCCATACGGGGTCCAACACCGGCAAGGCGGCCAATTGGACCGACACGCTGCTGCTGGTGAATACACCGCAAGGCTGGCGGGTCGATGACATCGCCTATGGTGGCGGGTTTCAGTTCGGCAATACCGGCCGGCTCAGCGACACGCTCAAGACCGTCACCCGCGAGACGCCTTGAACAGAAGGCTGTCATTGCGCATTTCCCAACAAGGGAAGGAAGGATCATCGTCATGGACAAGACCAAAAAAAGCGACGCCGAATGGCGCCAGGAATTGACGCCCGAGCGCTACCGGGTGCTGCGCCAGCACGGCACCGAGCCCGCTGGGACAAGCCCGCTCAATCACGAAAAGCGCAAAGGCGAGTTTCTCTGCGCCGGCTGCGGCGCCGAGCTTTTCCAGTCTGGGACCAAATATGAAAGCGGCTCAGGCTGGCCCAGCTTTTATGCGCCCATGCCCGAGGCGGTGGAAACCACCACCGATTCCAGCCACGGCATGGCCCGCACCGAAGTCCATTGCGCCCGTTGCGGCGGTCATCTGGGCCATGTTTTTCCCGACGGGCCAAGGCCCACCGGCGAACGCTATTGCATCAACGGCACGGCGCTAAACTTCAAGCCGGAAGAGCGTTAGAAAGAAAGGGCCGCGCTCTCACCGGCTGCGGCCCTTCACAAAAGTGAAAACTATTCGCCGGACGCCTTGGAATGGCTGCGCGCTTCGTCCTCGGCGGCACGCAATTGGCCCCCTTGCGGGCCTTCCAGCGCGGCTTCGGCGTCCTTGCCCATGGCGGGGATTTCGGAGGCGTGGCGCTTCACGAAGCCGGACTGATCCTTCAAGAAGCTGCGCGAGGCTTGGTAGTCGCCCTCGCCGACAATCTGTTGCTTTTTCTTGGGCGCGGCTTTCTTGGCCTTGGTCTTCGTTTTGGCGGCTTTGCGGGGCGCGGCCTTCCTGGCCTTTTTCGCTTTGCTTTTTTTCGCCTTTGTTTTCTTAGCTTGGCCGCGCGATGCGGCGGCGGCACGCCGGACAGGCTTCCTGGTCTTTTTCGCCTTCGATTTCTTGGCTTTGGATTTTTTCGCTTTGGATTTTTTCGCTTTGGCCATGGCTCACTCCGTTCAAATTGAAAAATCGAGCTTATGCGCGTTGGCTGCAACGGGCGAGCATTTTGATTCGTTCCAGCGCGGGTCTTTTGGCCTCTGGCGTCGCAATGTTTGCAGCCTTAGCGGTCCGTCGCCAGGCGCTCCATCAACCAGGATGCCGCCGGCCCCGGCGGCGTATCGCGGCGATAGGCGGTGTGAAAGCGATATTGCGTATTGTCCCAGGCATCGATGGCGAGCCGGACCAGCCGTCCGCGCTTGATGTCGTCCGATACCATCGGTTTGGGCATCGAGCCCCAGCCAAGTCCGGCAAGCAGAAGCGCATGTTTGGCGCCCAGATCGGCCAGCCGCCAGCTTTTCACCGCCACCACGCCGAAATCGCGATCCTTGGTCAAAGATGAGCGATCGGTAAGCACCAGTTGAACATGATCGCGGGCATCGGCGCCGGTCACATTCTCCATGCGCGCCAAAGGATGATCGGGGTGGGCGACCGGGATGAGCTTGACCGACCCGGCCGGACCCCGCACCAGAAGATCATTGGAAAGCTCCAGCGGTCCCGAGACGCCGAACATGGCAGAGCCATCGAGCACCGCTTCCGTCACCGCGCCCAATCCTTCCACCTGAAGGCGCACACCCACGGTGGGGAATTTGGAACGGAAATCATCCAGCGCCCTCACCAAGAGCTTGGCCGGCAACATCACATCCACCACCAGACGGACCTCGGCCTCCAGTCCCTGAATCAGGCCCCGCGCCTTGGCGATGAGCCCGTCCAGCGCGATGGCCACGCCTCGCCCATCGGCCAGGATGGCGCGGCCGGCATCGGTGAGCTGAGGTTTGCCGGCGCCGGCGCGGGCAAACAAAGTGAGGCCGAGCTGGCCTTCCAGATTGGCGATGGCATAGCTCACCGCCGAAGTCGCGCGGCCCAGCTTGCGGGCGGCGGCGGCGAAGCTGCCCGTCTCAACGATCGCCAGGAAAACCCCGATTTGATCCAGGGTGGGGGACCGTGGCTCCATTCGAAATTCCTGAACAGAAAGTTCAATAATATCCCAATTATCAGAACGATCCAGGCGCCCCATATTCGGTTTCCTTGAAAACCACCTGGAGGTCCAATGGCCAAGATTCTGATCGCCTTCTATTCCCGCACCGGCACCATCGAAGACCTGGCCAGGGCCGTCGCCGAAGGTGCCGGAGCCGCCGGTGCCGAAGTCAGGCTGCGCCGGGCCCGCGAACTGATCGGCCATGACATCATGAGTTCGGTGCCCGGCTGGAAGGAATCGGCCGAGGCCATGAACGCCCGCTATCCCGCTCCCACCGCGGAAGATGCGGTATGGGCGGACGCGATCATATTCGGCACGCCCACGCGCTTCGGTTCAGTGTCGTCCGAATTGAAGGCCTATATCGATGGACTGGGCGGACTCTGGGCCAAAGGC
>DATNFZ010000130.1:0-8338 GCA_035606155.1 Rhizomicrobium sp.
GATGCTCTCGTCCGACATGGCGGGGACATAAGCGCCGCCAGCGGTGCAGCTTCCCATCACGCAAGCGATCTGGGCGATGCCCTCGGCCGACATCTGCGCCTGGTTGAAGAAGATGCGGCCGAAATGATCGCGATCCGGGAAGACTTCTGCCTGGTGCGGCAGGTTGGCGCCGCCGCTATCCACCAGATAAAGGCAGGGCAGCCGGTTCTGCTGCGCGATTTCCTGCGCCCGCAGATGCTTCTTCACAGTCATGGGAAAATAGGCGCCGCCCTTCACCGTGGCGTCATTGGCCACGATCATCACTTCGCGGCCCTTGACCCGCCCCGCGCCCGCAATCACGCCCGCGCCCGGCGCTTCGTCCTTATAAAGTCCGTTGGCCGCCAGTGCCCCGATCTCCAGGAAAGGCGAACCGGGATCGAGCAGGCGCTGGATGCGCTCTCGCGGCAAGAGCTTGCCCCGCGCCACATGCTTGGCCCGCGCGCTTTCGGACCCGCCCAGCGCCGCCGCCGCCGTTTTCTTCCGCAATTCTTCCACCAAGGCGCGATTGTGTGCGTCATTGGCGCGGAATGCCTCGCTCTCCTTGTCGATCAGCGAAGCGATGGTGGTCATGTGCCGATCAGCTCCCGCCCGATCAGGAAGCGGCGGATCTCGTTGGTGCCCGCGCCAATGTCGTAGAGCTTGGCGTCGCGCAGGAAACGCTCCACCGGCCAATCCTTGGTATAGCCCGCGCCGCCCAGCGCCTGGATCGCTTCCAGCGAACATTTCACGGCATTTTCCGACGCCAGCAGGATCGCGCCCGCCGCATCGAAGCGGGTGGTCTTGCCGGCATCGCAGGCCCGGGCCACCGCATAGACATAAGCCCGCGCGGAATTCAGCGCCACATACATGTCGGCCACCTTGGCCTGCATCAGCTGGAAATTGCCGATGGGCTGACCGAATTGTTTGCGCTCGCGCACATAAGGCAGGACCACATCCAGGCAAGCCTGCATGATGCCCAAGGGCCCCGCCGACAGCACCACGCGCTCATAATCCAGGCCCGACATCAGCACCTTGGCGCCATTGCCTTCGCCGCCCATCACCTGTTCGGCATGGACTTCGCAATCCTGGAACACCAGTTCGCCGGTGTCGCTGCCGCGCATGCCCATCTTGTCCAGCTTCTGCGAGGTCGAGAAACCTTTCATGTCGCGCTCGATCAGGAACGCAGTGATGCCCTTGGGGCCCGCATTCATGTCGGTCTTGGCATAAACCACCAGCACATTGGCTTCCGGCGCGTTGGTGATCCAGAATTTGGTGCCGTTCAGCAGATATCGGTCATTGCCGCGCTTCTCGGCCTTCAGCCGCATGGAGACCACATCGGAACCGGAACCCGCTTCCGACATGGCCAGCGATCCCACATGTTCGCCGGAAATCAGCTTGGGCAGATAATTGCGCTTCTGCTCCGGATTGCCCCAACGCCGGATCTGGTTGACGCAAAGATTGGAATGGGCGCCATAGCTCAAGCCCACCGAGGCCGAACCGCGCGAAATCTCCTCCATCGCCATGGCATGCTCGAGGTAGCCAAGGCCAAGCCCCCCGAATTCCTCCTCGACCGTGATGCCGTGCAGGCCCAGCGCACCCATCTCCGGCCAAAGATGGCGAGGGAATTTGTTGGTTTCGTCGATGCCGGCGGCGAAGGGCGCGATCTGTTCCGACGTGAAGCGGCGCACCGTTTCGCGCATCATGTCGGCCGTTTCGCCCAGCCCGAAATCCAACTGTCCGCTCATGAGCCCTCCTTCGGCACCAGCCGCGGCTTGCGATCCTCGTCGATGGCGACAAAGATGAAACAGGCCTCCGTCACCTTGGCGGTCTGATCGCTGTCGCGGTCGCGCTGCCAGGCTTCGACCGCGATCTTCATAGAGGTCCGCCCCACCGAGATCACTTTGGCATAGACCGAAACCTCATCGCCCACATGCACCGGATGATGGAAAGCGACCGCATCCACAGCCGCCGTCACGGCGCGCCCCGCACTTCGGCGTGCGGCGACATTGCCGGCCGCCAGATCCATCATGCTCATCAGCCAGCCGCCGAAGATATCGCCATAGAAATTCGTGTCCGCCGGCATGGCGGTGACGCGAATGGCGGGTTGTTCAGCAGGTGGTTGGTTCATAGCTCAGCCGATGAAGATCAGGGCGGGATGCTCCATCAGCCGCTTGAGGCGCTGGATGAAGCTGGCTGCATCATAGCCGTCCACGATGCGATGGTCGAATGAGGAAGACAGGTTCATCAGCTTGCGGCGGGAAAGGAACGAACCGTCCACAACTGGGCGCTCGACAAGCTTGTTGGGCCCGATGATGGCTACTTCCGGGTGATTGATGATGGGCGTGGCGGCGATGCCGCCCAGGGGGCCAAGGCTAGTCAGGGTGATGGTCGAACCCGACAATTCCTCACGCGTGGCGCCGCCATCCCGGGCCGCCGCCGTCACCCGCTGCATCTCACGCGCCAGGTCCCACAGGTCGCGCGTCTCGGCGTGACGCACCACCGGCACCATCAGGCCATTGGGCGTCTGGGTGGCGATGCCGATGTGGATGGCTGCGTAACGGCGCAGCACGCCTTCGCCCTCATCAAAATGCGCATTGAGATTGGGGGCATCCGGCAGCAGCTTGACCAGCGCCTGCATGAAGAAAGGCAGCAGCGTGAGCTTGGGCTGATTGTCCTTGCGATTGGCGTTGAGATCGGCGCGCAACGCCTCCAATTCGGTGAGATCGAATTCTTCCACATAGGAGAAGTGGGGGATCTGCCGCTTGGATTGGGCCATGCGGTCGGCAATCTTGCGGCGCATGCCCACCAGCTTGATCTCTTCAACACCCTCTCGGCGCGCAGGCTTCGGCTGACCGCGATACCGCTCCAGATCCTCGACCAGGATGCGGCCATGCGGCCCAGAGCCTTTCACATCTTGCAGCTTGATGCCCCATTCCATGGCGCGGCGCCGCGTGGCGGGCGACGCGGTGGGATCAGGATTTACCGGAGCCGAAGGTGCGATCGGCGGCGCGGCCGGTGTCTCCGCAGCCCGGGCATTTTGCGACACATCTGCTTGGGCTTCGACCTGCTTCACGGACGCCGGTTGGTCGGTCTCGCCTTCGACGTCCAATTCCACCAGCACCGCGCCCACCGGTGCCATGCTGCCGACATCGCCATGGATCGCCTTCACTACGCCTTCGACCGGCGAGGTCATGTCCACCGTGGCCTTGTCGGTCATCACATCCAAAAGCGGACCGTCTTCGGCGATACGGTCGCCCACCTTCACATGCCAGGCGGTGATCTCGGCTTCGGCGACGCCTTCGCCGATATCGGGGAGACGGAACAGGTAGCTTCCCATCCTAATCCTCCATCGCCTGTTTCAGCGCCTTCGCCACCCGCGCCGGTCCGGGAAAATAATCCCATTCGAAGGCGTGCGGATAGGGCGTGTCCCAACCCGTGACGCGCCGGATGGGGCTTTTGAGATGGAAGAAGCAGCGTTCCTGCACCAGCGCGGACAATTCCGAGCCAAAGCCGGCGAAGCGCGACGCTTCATGCACGATCACGCAACGGCCGGTTTTGGTCACAGACGCCACAATGGCGTCCACGTCCAAGGGCACGATGGAGCGCAGATCGATCAGTTCCGCATCGATGCCGGATTCCTCGATCGCGGCATTGGCGACATGCACCATGGTGCCATAGGCCAATACCGTAACGGCGCGGCCTTCGCGCACCGTGGCCGCCTTGCCCAGCGGCACCACATAATGGCCCTCCGGTACATCGGCCAAAGGATGCGAAGCCCAGGTCTTCACCTGGCGGTCGTGATGGCCGTCGAACGGGCCATTATAGATGCGCTTGGGCTCTAGGAAGACCACCGGATCATTGCTTTCGATGGCGGCGATCAAAAGACCTTTCGCGTCATAAGGATTGGACGGGATCACGGTGCAAAGACCCGTCACATGCGCGAACAGCGCTTCCGGACTTTGGCTGTGGGTCTGGCCGCCGAAGATGCCGCCGCCATAAGGCGCGCGCACGGTGATGGGGGCCCAGAACTCACCGCCCGAGCGATAGCGCAGCCGCGCCGCTTCCGACACAAGCTGGTCGAAGGCAGGCAAAATGTAATCGGCGAACTGAATCTCCGCCACGGGACGCAAGCCATAAGCGCCCATGCCGATGGCGCTGGCGATAATGCCGCCTTCCGAAATTGGCGTGTCGAAGCAGCGCTTCTCGCCATGCTTTTTCTGCAGACCTTCGGTGACGCGGAAGACGCCGCCGAAATAACCCACATCCTGACCGAAGATCAGCACATCGGGGTCCTGGCACAGCTTCACATCCAGCGCGGAGTTCAAAGCCTGGATCATGGACATGGTCGCCATGGTCAGACCCCCAGCTCGCCGCGCTGCTCGCGCGCGCGCCAGTCCTGCGTTTCGAACACGCCTTCGAACATCTCCGACACGGGCGGCTTGGATTTGCCAAGCGTGCCGACGGCTTCGCCTTCCTTGGCGGCGCTGCGCGCGGCTTCGGCCAGCTCCGCCTCACATTGGGTGTGGCGCGCCTCGTCCCATTCGCCGAGTGCGATCAGGTGGCCCTTCAGACGCTGAATGGGATCGCCCAGCGGCCATTTGGTGGCTTCGTCAACCGGGCGGTAACGCGTGGGATCGTCGCTGGTGGAATGCGCCGCCACGCGATAAGTGAAGAACTCGATCAGGGTGGCGCCCAGATTGGCTCTGGCGCGCGCCATCGCCCATTCCGTGGCCGCCCACACCGCCAGGAAATCATTGCCGTCCACGCGCAAGCCCGGCAATCCATACCCGGCCGCTTTGGCGGCAAAGGTGGCCTCGTCCGCGCCCGCGATGCCAGCATAGGACGAGATCGCCCATTGATTGTTGGTGACGCAAAGAATGACTGGCGCGTGATAGACCGATGCGAAGGTCAGCGCTTCGTGGAAATCGCCTTCCGCGGTCGAACCTTCGCCGATATAGGCCAGCGCCAGGCTGTCATCCTGCTTGTAAGCGCTTGCCATCGCCCAGCCCACCGCATGACCGAAGCGGCTGCCGAGATTGCCGGAGATGGAATAGAACCCGTATTTGCGCGCCGAATAGAGAATGGGAAGTTGGCGGCCGTGCAACGGATCGCGTTCGTTGGAGAAGATCTGGTTGACCAGATCGATCAGCGGATAGCCCCGCGCCATCAACCAGGAGAGCACGCGATACGTGGGAAAGCACATGTCGCGCGGCCCCAGCGCCAGCGACTGGGCCGCGCCGATGGCTTCCTCGCCGGTTGATTTCATAAAGAAACTGGTCTTGCCCTGGCGATGGGAACGGAACATGCGGTCTTCGAACAACCGCGTCTGCATCATGGCGCGCAGGCCCTGGCGCATCTTTTCCGGCGGCAAGTTCGGCGCCCAGGGCCCGACGGCGTGGCCCTCTTCGTCCAGCACGCGGATCAGGCCATAGGCTAGATCGCGCAAGGTGCTAGCCGGTGCGCTGACTTCAGGGCGCGGAATGCCACCGGCCGGCGGGATGATCAGATGACTGAAATCCGGCGCATCGCCGGGACGCGCCGACGGCGCGGGAATGTGCAGCTCGAAGGGACACACGCGGAAACCCCCGTTTCGGGTCTAAACGAATGACGCCCCAAAGCGTGTCATGAAAGTTCCGGGATGAAATTGCTATTTTTGCTGGCTTTTTCCAATAGTTGGAATATTATAATACAAATATACATCTTAGTAGGATGATATTCCATGGATGGCACAGATTTGAAAATCCTGCGGGAATTGCAGGAATCGCCAAGCCTCTCCATGGTGGACCTGGCGGCCAAGGTGGGCCTATCTCACACCCCCTGCTGGCGACGGGTAAAATTGCTGGAGGAATCCGGCGCCATCCGCGAACGGGCAGTGATCTTGGACCCACAGGTGATGGGCCTGGGCGTGACCGTGCTGGCGAATATCCGGCTCAAGGCCCATGACGAGGATACACTCAACGCTTTCGAACAAGCGGCGCGGGAGCGGCCGGAAATTGTGGACTGCTTCAGCATGGGCGGCGAAAGCGACTATGCCGTTCGCATGGTGGTGGCGAGCATCGACGCCTATGAGCATCTCTTGAAGAAAGTGTTGCTGCATTTTCCCGGCGTGGCGGAAGTTCATTCCCACTTCGCCTTGAAATGCGTCAAGAACACCACACGCCTGCCGATCTGACATGGCCCTGATCCCGCATCCGGGATTAAGCTTGGGCCAGCGAGGTGATGCATGCTCCTGAACGAAACCCAGCAGGCGATTCAGGATTCCGTGCGCGCCTTCGCGCAAGAGCGCGTCCGCCCCAAGGCGCGCGACTTCGAAAAAGCCGGCGGTTATCCCCGCGAATTGTTCGAGGAGTTGGCGGCGCTCGGTCTGATGGGCATGGTGGTGCCGGAAGAGATGGGCGGCACTGGCGCCGATACGGTTTCCTATGCGGTGTCCTTGATCGAGCTGGCGGCGGCAGACGGTCCGCTTTCCACTATCGTGAGCGTGCAGAACAGCCTGGTCGCGTCGGGCCTGGTGAAGAGCGGCAGCCCAGCGCAGCGCGACCGCTTCCTGCCCGGGCTGGTATCAGGCAAGACCATCGGCGCCTTTGCGCTGACCGAAGCCGATGCGGGCTCGGATGCAGGCGCCATCCGTTCGCGCGCCACCCGTCAGGGCAATGGCTATGTGTTGAACGGCGCCAAGCAATTCATCACGTCTGGCAAGATCGCCGGCCTCGCCCTGACATTCGCGGTCACCGATCCCGACAAAGGCAAACGCGGCATCAGCGCCTTTCTGGTGCCCACCGACCGGCCCGGCTATCACGTCGACAAGGTGGAACATAAGCTGGGCCAGGCCGCCTCGGACACCTGCGCGCTGCGCTTCGACAATCTGGCGCTGGAAGGCGATTTGCGCCTGGGAGAGGAAGGCCAAGGCTATGCCATCGCGCTCTCCAACCTGGAAGCAGGCCGCATCGGTATCGGGGCGCAAAGCATTGGTATGGCGCGCGCGGCGCTGGACATTGCGATTCAATATGCCCGCGAACGCAAGACTTTCGGCAAGCTGATCATCGAACACCAGGCGGTGGGCTTCCGCCTGGCCGATCTTGCCGCGCGATTGAAGGCGGCGGAGCAGCTGGTGCTGCACGCGGCGGCAAAGAAGGACGCAGGCCTGCCTTGCTTGACCGAGGCCTCGATGGCGAAGCTGGTGGCGTCGGAAACCGCCGAAATGGTGTGTACCGGCGCGATCCAGACCTTGGGCGGTTACGGCTTTCTGGAAGAATTCGGCGTGGCCAAGATCTATCGCGATGTGCGGGTGTGCCAAATCTATGAAGGCACCTCTGACATTCAGCGGCTGGTGATCGCCCGCGCGCTGGAGAAAGGTGACGCATGAGCAGCGACCCGATTGTCATCACCGGTTTTGCCCGCACGCCCATGGGCGGGCTGCAAGGCGTGTTCGCGGATGTGAAAGCGCATGAGCTGGGCGCTGCCGCCATTCGCGAAGCCGTTGCCCGTGCCGGCGCGCCCAAAATCGACCAGACCATCATGGGCTGCGTCTTGGGCGCGGGGCAGGGCCAGGCCCCGGCGCGACAGGCGTCCAAGGGTGCGGGACTGACCGACGATGTCCCTGCCACCACCATCAACAAAATGTGCGGCTCGGGCATGCAGGCGGCCATCCTGGCGCATGACATGTTGAAGGCGGGGAGTGCCGATTGCATCGTGGCGGGCGGGATGGAAAGCATGACCAATGCGCCATATTTGCTTTCCCGCCATCGCAAGGGCGCGCGCTTCGGCCATGACGCGGCGTTGGATTCCATGCTGCTGGACGGGCTGGAAGACGCTTACGACAAAGGCAAGCCCATGGGCGCCTTCGCCGAAGACACCGCGCGCGCCTATCAGATCAGCCGCGCCGCGCAGGACGAATATGCCTTGCGTTCCCTGGAGCGCGCCAAGATGGCGCAAGCCTCCGGCGCGTTCGATGCCGAGATCGTGCCCGTGACGGCAGGCAAGGACATTGTTCGCATCGACGAACAACCCGGCCGCGCCAGGCCGGACAAGATTCCCACCCTCAAGCCCGCCTTCGCACCAGACGGCACGATCACCGCCGCCAGCTCCGCCTCGATCTCTGACGGCGCCGCTGCCCTGGTGCTGACCCGCGAAAGCCTGACGAAAGCGCCACCGATCGCCCGTGTCATCGGTCATGCCGGCCACGCCCAGGCGCCTGCGCTTTTCACCACGGCGCCCGTCTTCGCCATCCGAAAGCTGCTGGACAAGATCGGCTGGCGGGTCGGCGACGTCGATCTGTTCGAAGTCAACGAAGCCTTCGCCGTGGTAGCGCTGGTGGCAA